>OMZX01000066.1 GCA_900315665.1 uncultured Eubacteriales bacterium | reverse complement strand
CCGGCAGCAGCGATTCAATGCACTTCGACATATACGCCGCAGAGTTATAACACGGTATAGCAAAACTGATTAACTTCATATATACCTCGCATAAATAATTTTTGAGTTTCTTCTAAATATAATGCTTACATCAAGCACAACGCTACAAGTGTACCCTACCAGCTACATTTTCGCAAGAAAATGAGCGTCACACATTCGTAAAGTTTTTCACCACACAGGCGCGGCGCGATGTCGTGCGGGGCTGACTGTCCGTGGGTGGGCCCGGCGAAAGTCATTTCAGCCGAAAGTCTTCGCGAGCCAGCCAGCACGGACAGGGTATCGGCGCCCACAAGGCCCGATTTTTTAGGCCCATTGAAGGAAAAATCCCTTCAAGGATTTTTCCTGAATTGGGCCGGCCCAGTTCGTGATGGCTGGATCGCGATTAGACTTTCGAGCCCTGACTTCCGCCGGGCCCACCCACGGACAGCCAGCCCCGCACTGCATCGCGTCGCGCCGTCCGCAAAGCCACAAAATTTCCGGTTGACATAATAAAAGTGATTTAGTATTATAGTCAAGTCGCAAATCGAGCGACACGTTGGGGCCTTAGCTCAGCTGGGAGAGCATCTGCCTTACAAGCAGAGGGTCACAGGTTCGAGCCCTGTAGACCCCACGTCTTCGGTCTGGACTGCGTGATATGCGCGGCCTGGGTCGAACTTTGGCGAGATAGCTCAGTTGGCTAGAGCACGCGGTTCATACCCGCGGTGTCGAGAGTTCAAATCTCCCTCTCGCTACTATAAAAGAACTCCGAAGCAGCGTTTCGGAGTTTTTTATTTTGTCAATTTTCCTATTTGGCATATTAATACAAAACGCAAAGCATTTACTATGCCCATTCAGAATATCGAATTTCTCAGTAGGCATAGCATTCGAAGGTTTGCATCATATTATATGCCATTTTAAATCAACAATTTTTTAGATCGGCATAGAATCCAATCTTTAGATCTTAATTCTATGCCATTCTATGCTTTTCTATTTCCAAATCACAGTTTTACAGGCATAGTAATACCTCTTCATCCGAAATTTATATGCTTTCCTTCAAATTTTAGAATTAAATTTGGCATAGTATAGAAGCACTTGCCATCAATACTATGCCGATTCAGATTTCAGTTAAATGTTCAGGCATAGAATAATTGCATTTCGCATGTATACTATGCCAAAAGCTGACAGAGAGAACCGTCCCCGGTGTCACATTGACAATAATGAAGGGAGTGACCAGCTTCAGCCTGTCACTCCCTTTTTATTTTAAATAATTGCGGTGCCGGCGAGGCCTTCGACGGCCTTCTCGGCGAGCTCCATCGAGGTGATGATGCACTTCCGATCCTTGCCGGACTGGACAAAATCGACACCTGCCTCGACCTTCGGCTGCATGGAACGGAACTCGAAGTGGCCATCCTTGATATACTGCTCGGCCTCTTCAATCGTCATCTTGTCGATAGCCTTTTCATCCGGCTGACCGAAGTTAAGCGATACATGGTCAACTGCCGTCGTGATGAGGAGAATATCCGCATCGACCTCCTTTGCAAGGAGTCCCGCCGTCCGATCCTTCTCGATAACCGCTGCTGCACCCTTAAGCTCCGAGCCCTGTCTGAGCACCGGGATACCACCGCCGCCACACGCGATCACGACCTGGTCTGCATCGAGAAGCGCCTTGATGGCATCAATCTCGACGATGGACTTCGGTGTCGGTGCCGGCACGACGCGCTGGAACTTTCCATCCGCTACCATGATGACATGGTTTCCGTTATCCTCTTCAGCCTTCGCTTCCTCCGGTCCCATGATCTTCCCGACCTTCTTGATCGGGTTATAGAAGCTCTCATCATACGGATCGACGAGCACCTGCGTGAGCACTGTCGACGCCGTCTTGTAGATACCCCGCTTCACAAGCTCCGCACGCACCGCATTCTGAAGATCATACCCGATCATACCCTGGCTCATCGCCGAGCACACACTGAGTGGCACCTTGCCATACTGCTTCGGGTAATGCTCCGACAGATCCTTCATCGCCGTATGGATCATGCCGACCTGCGGCGCGTTCGAAAATACGAGCGCCACCTGATAGCCGTCCTCGATGAAATCACCGATCATAACGGCCGTCCGCTTCACGGCCTCCTTCTGCTCGGTCAGCGTAAAGCCGAGGTCCTTGTGGCCTAAAGCGATGACCATTCTCTTTTTGCTCATGCATTTGCCTCCTTCTCCTCATCCAATTTCGCGATATCGATGAGGTGCAGCTCCTCCGACCGGTTCTCAAGTGACGTTGCCAAAGCCCGCGCCGTATCGATCGCCGTCAGAACATTCACACCGGTCTCGATCGCGTTCCGGCGGATGACGAAGCCATCCTTTGAAGCCTCCGCGCCCTCCTTCGGGGTATCGATGACGATATCGAGCTCATGACCAAGCACGAGGTCGAGGATATTCGGCGACTCCTGCTCCACCTTTCGTACCTGGAAGCATTTGACACCGCCTGCTGTCAACGCCTGATACGTACCATGTGTTGCGAAGATCTTGTAGCCAAGTGTCTCAAACCGCTTCGCGATCGGCACGATTTCTTCCTTATCCTCATCACGGACGGTGATCACCATGTTCCGGTACTTCGGAAGCTGGATGCCCGCGCCCTGGAATGCCTTGTAAAGCGCTTCATTGAAGCTCTTCGCGATGCCTAAGCACTCGCCGGTCGATTTCATTTCTGGTCCAAGGCTGATGTCCGCGCCCTTGATCTTCTCGAAGGAGAATACCGGCATCTTAATCGCGTAGTAATCAGCTTCCTTCTGAAGACCCGGTGTGTAGCCGAGCTCACGGATCGTATGTCCGCAGATAATCTGCGTTGCGAGCGGCACGATCGGGATGCCCGTCACCTTCGAAATATATGGTACCGTACGGGACGACCGCGGGTTCACCTCGATGATATACACCTCATCACCGCAAGCGATGAACTGGATATTAACCATGCCGATGACATGCAGTGCCTTCGCGAGCCGCTCCGTGTAATCGATGACGTTCTTCTTTGCAGTCGGCGTCAAAGACTTCGACGGATACACAGAAATCGAGTCACCAGAGTGAATACCGGTTCGCTCGATATGCTCCATGATACCCGGAATCAGGATATCATGGCCGTCGCAAATGGCATCGACCTCAAGCTCTGTACCACGGATATATTTGTCGACAAGAATCGGATGCTCCTGCGCGATTTGGTTGATCTCGCCGATATATTCGTCGATATCCTGGTCGTTAATGGCGATACGCATGCCCTGACCGCCCAGTACGTAGGACGGACGCACGAGCACCGGATAACCGAGGTCATTCGCTGCCTTCTTCGCTTCCTCTGCCGTAAATACCGTATGACCTGCTGCCCGCTGACAGCCGGTCTGCTGGAGGATCTCATCGAACCGCTCACGATCCTCTGCCGCATCGACATCATCCGGCTGGGTTCCTAAAATCGGCACACCCATCTTCTGGAGGTCTGCCGTCAGCTTGATCGCGGTCTGTCCGCCAAACTGCACGACCGCACCGTCCGGATGCTCAATGTCTACAACATTCCGCACATCCTCCGCAGTAAGCGGCTCGAAGTAGAGCTTATCCGCGATATCGAAGTCAGTCGAAACGGTCTCAGGGTTGTTGTTAATGATGACGGTCTCATAGCCTTCGCGTTCAAACGCCCAGGTTGAATGTACCGAGCAGAAATCAAATTCGATACCCTGGCCGATACGAATCGGGCCGGAGCCGAGCACCAGAACCTTCTTTTTCTTCTTGCCATCCGGGCCGACCGCTGTCGCACCGGTGGATTCATTTTCGGAGCCGAATACACTGTAGTAGTACGGTGTCTCCGCTTCGAATTCTGCGGCACAGGTATCGACCATCTTAAACGCTGCGGTGATACCCCACTTTTCGCGCATTTCCCGAATCTCGTCTTCGGTGTAGCCAGAGAGCCGCGCGATCACATTATCCGGGAACTCAATCCGCTTTGCTTCGCGAAGGAGTGTCTCATTCATGGATTCCTGGTGCAGTCGCTTCTCCATGTTGACGAGAATCTGGATCTTATCGATAAACCACTCATCGATCTTCGTGATCTGATGGATTTCCGAATAGCTGTAACCACGGCGCAGTGCCTCCGCAATCACCCAGATTCGGCGGTCATCGACACGATGCAGCATCTTACGAAGGTCGTGATCGTCAAGCTCCGAGAAATCGTAGGAAAGAAGACTGTCGACATGCTGCTCGAGGGAACGGATCGCCTTCATGAGGCCGCCCTCGAAGTTATTCGCGATAGCCATCACCTCGCCGGTCGCCTTCATTTGCGTACCAAGCAGATGCTCAGCTGTAATGAACTTATCGAACGGGAGACGCGGCATCTTCACGACGCAATAGTCAAGCATCGGCTCGAAGGACGCATACGTTTTCCCGGTGACTGCATTTTTAATCTCATCCAGTGTGTAGCCGAGCGCGATCTTCGCCGCCACCTTCGCAATCGGATAGCCGGTCGCCTTTGAAGCCAATGCAGACGACCGGGACACTCTCGGATTTACCTCGATGACGCAATACTCGAAGCTTTCCGGATGGAGCGCATACTGCACGTTGCAGCCGCCTGTGATGCCGAGCTCCGTAATAATATTAAGAGCTGACGTACGAAGCATCTGATACTCTTTATCAGACAGCGTCTGCGACGGCGCGACGACGATGGAGTCGCCGGTATGTACACCGACCGGGTCGATATTTTCCATGTTGCAGACGGTGATGACATTGCCGGCGGAATCCCGCATCACCTCATATTCAATTTCCTTCCAGCCCGCGATGGAGCGCTCCACGAGCACCTCATGCACACGGGAAAGACGGAGGCCATTCTCAAGGATTTCACGGCACTCATCTTCATTCTCCGCAATACCGCCGCCGGAGCCACCGAGCGTATACGCCGGGCGCAGTACAACCGGATAGCCGATCTCACCCGCAACTCTGAGACCATCCTCGACCGAATGCACAACCTCGGACGGTGCGACCGGTTCGCCAATTTTCTCCATCGTCTCCTTAAACATGAGACGGTCCTCTGCCTTCTTGATCGTAAGCGCTGTCGTACCGATGAGGCGAACGTTATGCGATTTCAAAAATCCCGCTTCATCGAGCGCCATCGCAAGGTTAAGACCCGCCTGGCCGCCAAGTGTCGGCAGCACGGAATCCGGCTTTTCCTTCTCAATCAGCTTCTCAACCACCTCAAGCGTCAGCGGCTCAATGTATACATGATCGGCGATATCCTTGTCGGTCATGATGGTCGCAGGGTTCGAGTTGAGAAGCACTGTCTCGACGCCCTCTTCATGGAGTGAACGGCAGGCCTGCGTGCCGGCATAGTCAAACTCGGCCGCCTGGCCAATGACGATCGGGCCGGAGCCGATCACAAGAACCTTCTTAATGCTTGTATCTCTCATCTCAACCCTCCTCCATCATCTTCATAAACCGATCAAACAGATATCTCGAATCCTGCGGTCCCGGACATGCCTCCGGATGATACTGTACCGTCACGATGTTCTTTCCTTTATACGCGAGGCCTTCATTCGTCTTATCGTTAACATTGACAAATGCTTCCTCCGCGACGTTCGGATCCAGTGATTTCGGATCGACGGCATAGCCATGGTTCTGCGAGGTGATATACACGCGGCCGGTGGAGAGGTCCTTTACCGGATGATTGCCGCCTCGATGGCCATACTTCAGCTTATAGGTATCGGCACCGGTTGCCAGTGCCATCAGCTGGTGGCCGAGACAGATCGCAAAAATCGGCGTATCAGAGTTATATAATTTTTTGATTTCCGCGATGATGGAGACATTCTCCTTCGGGTCCCCGGGGCCGTTTGATATGAAGATGCCGTCCGGATTCTGCGAAAGGATCGTCTCCGCAGGGGTATCGGCAGGATAAACCGTTACATCACAGCCATGCCGCTGGAGAAGCCGGATCATATTCCGCTTCGCACCGACATCGAGGAATGCTACCCGCTTCGGCTCCTGATCACCCGTATAGCGTGTGCCATCCGGATTCTCCGCCTGAAGGGCATAGACCTTCTTGGTCGTCGTCTTCATGACGACACCGGTTACTGTATAAGCACGGATTTTCTCAAGGAGCGCAGGCATGTCCTCTTTATGATAGCGTTTCGTCGTGATCATGCCGTTCATCGTGCCCTTGTCGCGGAGAAGCTTCGTGAGCGCTCTTGTATCGATACCGGACACACCCGGGATATCGTTCTGCTTCAGAAAATTCTGAATCGTATTTTCCGACCGGAAGTTACTCGGCATCGGGCTTAATTCGCGTACGATATAGCCGTCAAGCCACGGCCGTTCCGACTCCATATCCTCGTAGCAGATGCCATAGTTCCCGATCAAAGGATATGTCATGACGACGGCCTGTCCCGCATAGGACGGGTCGGTCAGTACCTCAAGATAGCCGGTCATGGAGGTATTAAACACGATCTCCGAAATGACCTCCTTCTCGGCACCAATCGACGTGCCCTTGAACACTGTACCATCCTCCAGTATCAGAAATGCGTCCATTGCTTCCCCTCCTTCAAAAGCTGCTGCGAATACTTCGCGCAGATCCAATTTTCCAATGCTTCCTTGTTCGGCTCAATCTGATTGTTTTCTCAGCCGGTATAAAAAGCGCTCAGTTATTCCATTCACCCGAGAATACTTCTACAGCCGGGCCGGTCATAAACATGTGACCGGTCGCGGAATCGAATCGAATCTTGAGATTCCCGCCGATGAGATGAATCGTGACATCGGTGTCTTTCCGAAACTTCCCTGCCAACACACCAGCAGCCACGGATGCAGTTGCACCGGTTCCGCAGGCCAGCGTTTCGCCCGATCCCCGCTCATACACACGGAAATCCGCTTCCGTATCCGAGATGACACGAAGAAACTCGGAGTTTACACGCTCCGGGAACCTGGGATGCGTCTCAAAATCTTTCCCATATAAAAGAAAATCCAAATCAGAGACCTTAGAAACACCAAGGGCTGGATTATCAGAAAGGAAATACACTGCGTGGGGATTACCGACGTCAATGCCGATGAAAGAAAGCTCCATCCCGTGCACGGTGATCTTCTCCGGAAGTTCGGACGTCAGCTTCGCTGTGCCCATATCCACCGTTGCACCGGTCACTTTTCCATGTTCTGTATACAGCCTGATTTTCTTAAGTCCCGATTTGGTATCGATGACTGCTTCTGTACGATCCTTCGGTATGATGCCGTGATCGTAAATATATTTTGCCACGCAGCGAATGCCATTGCCACACATGCTGCCTTCGGATCCGTCTAAGTTAAACATATGCATGTACGCATCTGCCCGCTCCGACGGTTCGATCAGGATGAGTCCGTCGCCACCGACACCGAAGTGCCGGTCGGCGATCCGGATTGCGAGATCCGACGGATCACTGACCTTCTCCGAAAAGCAGTCCACGTAGACATAGTCGTTGCCCGCGCCCTGCATCTTCGTAAATTTCATGATTGCTCCTTCTCATAAATTTCAACAATCATATCAGAATTTTACTTCTGTGACAAGTTCTTCGCAGAGGTTTTATGAACGAGGAGAAAGCGAGC
>OMZX01000080.1 GCA_900315665.1 uncultured Eubacteriales bacterium | reverse complement strand
CGCAGCGATTTCTTCTCCGGTTGTCGCGAAGGAGGGGCTGTAGGAGCTTAGGAAGAGAACGGCCTTACCGCCATATTGCGATTCCGCTGTGACCGGGATGCCACTGCCAGTCATGCTTTCCTTATTCCAGCGCATCTCTGTCAGAGCTGCCATAAAAAGATAAAACACGGCAAAGATAATCACTGCCACGGCTATGGCTGTGATGAGATGACGTCCCGGATTTTTATTTTTGCCTGGCACCGGCTTCTTCATGGCACTCCTTAAAAATTAAGCTCTGAAAAATATTTTTGCCGCTATCTTTACTATAGCACAAATTTTCTGTTATTATTTTTATTTTTACATACAATCTGAAGAAAGAATCAAGGCAGTTACGGCCAGGACCTATTCCATCATACCACAAAAAAGGACAGCCATAAAAGCTGTCCCGACAATGCCTACATCCGTCATCCGCCCTGCACGATAAAGTAAAACCGCACCGGCAGTGCCTCCGACATCCTCCGCTCCTTCACCTCGCCGTCTTCAAGCGCCAGAAAAGACTTCTTCCACTCCTTATAGCTTTCAGTTTCTTCACCCCGGTCATAGCTATCATCCGGCGCGTCATGAAGATTCCGAAGCCAGCAGTCCGTGCCTCGAAGAAGCGCCCGTCGAAGATCCTCATCCTCCGAAAGCTCCTCCTCACTCGGGATAAAAAATTTAGTGACCTCTTCGACTGCCTCATCCGATGCCGAAGACGGATGCTTCCAGTCATATAGAATATCCGATGTCAAAAGCTCCTCGACAGCCTGATATCCCGAAGCCTCCTCATACAGCGAACAACCATCATCACTAACGGCAAGCGTAATGGGCTCGCTATCTTCGTCATCCCGATAACTGTACGACAAATACATCCCATGAAAAAGCCCAAATGGCAAGGTATACGGCACGCCGCCATAGTTTGTAAAGGTTTCCACCGAATCAGCTATCGTATCGCCATAAAATGGGATGCCACTATCTTTTGTAAGATAGTGAAACCCCGTATGCATCGGCAGCCTGAGCGCGTCCTCTTTCCCCATCGTCACGAAGCGAAGCGCATTCTCTTCGGCACGATACAGCGCCGCTTTCACCGGAATCAATTCGACATCCCCTCCCTCATCATCCGCACGATATCCGAAATTTCTGAGGATACCCTTAATCTTCGTCTCATCAGGATCACCCTTCATCTCCTCGAAGCCCGCCGGCTCCAGTGCAAACTGCTTCAGGCAGAACGCCTCGATACAAGCATCATACGCATGCGTATCGGTCTCCAGATTTTCAAATATGGTCTCAAGACTGTCCTCAGCGATACAAGGTATCCCCTCGCCGTGTTTATTTCCAATGCCTCCTTCATCATCTTTCGTTACCTTATCTTCTTCCTCGTGCCTGATGTGTGCATTATCCCGCTGAGAAGACCCGCTGCTTCCGCCTCCGGACTTTTTGGCAGCATAAACTCGCCCTTTCACGATCTGCTCCTCCGGCACACGGCCATCCTCCCTGACTTCCGTACGCTTAGCCGGCCCGCTTCCCTTTCGATTCCGCAGAAGCTCGGCTGCGTCGACGCCATCCGCAAGCTTCACCGGCGCACCCGATCTATCCGCGGTAGCCCACATGGCCAGAAGCGCTCCGTACGGGATACGCCCATTCGGATGATACCGCCAGAATTCCCCATCATCCTGCCGGTAATTTCCCTGCTTCGGCTCATCCTTAAAAAGATACAGCTTCCCGTCCAGAACATGATACCCCGTCTTCATCGCACCCGTCACAGGATCAAGATAATACCTGTACCCGTCGATATCATCATGCCAGCTCCGCTTTAGCTGATACTCCCCATGCTCCGGATGCTTCACCTTATAGAACCACGCCCCCGCAGCCTCATCATGCACCCAGCCTTCAGCCCGCGCCAGCATCACAGGAAATGCCAATGTTAACACCCCGATCAACAGCATCGCCGCGAAAAATTTCAACCCCTGATCCCATCGCTTCCACCTAATGCACATGAAAATCCTCCTCTCTAAAAAATCCCCAAAAAGACTTCAAAATATGAAATCTATTTCCCACGTGCATCATACTATAGACGGATTTTCTTTTTATTACATTTTTTAAACGGATCTTTTACCCTTTCATAACAAATAAAAATGGGACAGCCATAAAAGCTGTCCCACCAATGGATACACCTGTTGCCTTTACTTTTTGTCATTTAACAATTTCTGAAACTCCATCGTGGAAATACCTGCTGTCTCTGAAGCATTTTGCACAGAAAGAAGACCTCTTTTCACAAGAGCAATAAGGGTATCCATTTTCCCAGCATCAAAAGATTCTTTTTTCATATCATTAATAGCCGTACACACGTTAATCTCCTCCTCTCCGTCCTTTACCTGTATTCTAGAGTTCGTCACAGCATTAATCAAGCCTACCGTTTGCCTGTCAAAATGTTGAAATTCAGGATTGCTTTCCAAAGCAGAATTTAATTTATCCTTATCCTTCGATGCCTTAATAAACTGTAATGCAGCCCCAAGTTTCGTCCTAAATTTACCAAAATCAGCATCCGAAATTCCATGCGGCGTCAAAAGATTTATCCTGTAATCCGGTATAACTTCTAAAAGCTTAGCATCACAATCCTCAAGCATTTGATATATACTCATAGGCCCGTCCCATGCTTCCGGCGTCCAGTACATCACGAGCGTTACAACCGGCCTTAACCTGTCTCCCTTATGGATACCACTCAGGAAGTCGGCAGCTCCTGCACCATAATCCTTGTCTTCAATATGCTTCCTTGACAACTCATCAATCTGCTTCGAATAAGACAAAGCATCATACAGCATATTTCTTACCGGCATCCCATAATGCACATGTTGTTGATTCTCGATACCAAGCAATATATATGTTGCGTGATTGTCTCTTTTCAGCACAACCTGCTTCAGAACATCCCTCTGCTTTTCGATTGCAGCATTAGACGGCCCCTCGGAAAAGTTGATCGCTTCTGACGGATCCAGTTCCGTCAGACTATCTGGCTCTACCCTTCACCCGATCAGACTCACATAAAAAAGGAGCCCTCCGAAAAAGCGAAAGACCCCTCTGGCTGCCATGATCACCCCAATGTATCAAGAAGCGTATATCCCTGATTCTTACACTCATTTTTCACATTCCAGGTAACAAGAATCTTTGGTGTATTTAAATCATTAGGCCAATTTCCCGGCTGTATACATCCCACAGCAGCAGTATGCTTCGGCTGATGATCATAAAATGTGATATGCTGCCCCTTTTTTCCCAATGCCTACATCAGACCACAATCACCCTACTTCAGCTGATCGCACAGCGGAAGCAACTCCCCAAGCTTCGCAACAATACGCTTCTGTTCACCAAGTGGAGGAAGTGGAATTAAAACATCATTAGTGGAGGAAGTGGAATTAAAACATCATTAATTTTTGAAACCGCAAGACCAGGTTGTGCTGTAGCCGTAGCATATTGATTAAGATTCAATGCCTTTAAAAACCATGAAGCCCATATTGGATCTAAAATATTAAAGCAATCAACTACTACTGCATGTTCAGTGGCATAAAACTTGCCCATGGCAATATTTATATTTCCACATAGCGCTCCCTGACGACCTATTATTGGAAATGTTCCTTCTCGATTGTAGTCTTTCGTATATCCTCTAACACCATTGCCACCATAACATGGATATTCATGAGACTCAGTTTTTTCTTCTAAAATTTCAGATGCACTAATGTTTTTTCCAGATTGCAAATTAAAAGCAGAATCTATTCGGCACCACTTCCAGTTCTTCGGGATTTCAAACGGCTTTTCCTCTTCCGTAATCTCTGCCAGTGGCTTCTGCTTCTTGATCTTGCCTTCTTTGATCAGCTTTTCTTTCTCCTTCTGAATCTGCTGATAAAGTTCATCTCCTGTTCCTTCCTCCGGTCGTTGTTCTACGAGTTTGCCCTCGATAGCTTCATTAAGAATGGAATTCTTCAATACTTCAGAATCATGGTTATATGCATTCTGAAAACTTTTTATAGAATCCACAATAGGCATGATTTCGTTAATAGCATAAACTATTCTCTTCTGGTCTTCTAATGGGGGTAATGGAACTATAGTATCCGATACTTTATCTTTATTTAGGTTAACAACTGTAGATCCCGAAGCTATCGCGGCAAATTGGTTATATACAAATGAAGATGATAAAAGATAATATAAGAAATCCAAGTTAAATAACCCTACTGAATTTCTTAACACAAGCCATCCGTCATGTATGCAACCTTCAATTTGGCAAATATAGGGTCTTCCAAAACTCATTGAATTAGTGAGTAGAAAGTCTCCCGGATAAACTCGTCTGCTTTTTTTCTCACCCTCTGGCTTTATCTTTTCTTTTGTGGATAATATATATTTACCATCTTTTGATACATCACCTATCTTAATCCAATTGATTCCATTGTGATCAGTTGTTAAATAGTCTTTGATTGGTCGAGGAGATCCCCCTCTATCAATATCAACTATCCAACCTAATTTAATCCATTTCCATCCAATGGGAATCTTAAAAGTTATCGGATTTTTAATGACATGTTCAAAAATATTTCTCTCATTAAGTGCCTTACATAGAGAGTCATTCACATCTACTCCAGACACCTTAAATGAGGGCAAGGAACCATTTATGGCGAGGTCGAGTATTTTATTTCTGAGTGCCTGTGTATCGATCAAATCTCCATCCCTCCCAGCAGCTCCTTGAGCTTTGCAACAGCATCGTCCGTTCATCCTTTTCTTCGAGATCCATCCACTTGAAATCAAGGTTATCCGCCTTTGCGACTTCTTCCTCCGAGAAGCATCTCCAGCGTCCATTCGGATTCTCTGCGCTATACGTTGCCTTTCGGTCCTCCATATGTCCCGAACAGTAACAGTCCACGAAGTCCTGCAGATCCTCCCGCTTGAGCGGTTTTGTAGCCATTGTATGCTTGATACCAGTCCGGTAGTCATAGACCCAAATGTCCCGTGTAGGCTCACCCTTATCAAAGAAAAGAACATTTGTGCGGACACCATTCGCATAAAAGATGCCGGTCGGGAGCCGAAGAATCGTATGGAGATTAAAGTCCCGGAGCAGTTTTGCACGCACCTGTGCTGTCGAGCCGCTATCAGAAAGGACACTGTCTGGCAGAACCACGCCGACACGTCCGCCAGTCTTCACGATGGACATGATATGCTGCAGGAAATTCACCTGATTATCCGATGTCTTGATAAACTCCGGCCGCATGGCGGAAACCTCGACACTGCCCTGTGGTCTCGTGCCGAAGGGCGGATTTGTGAGGATGACATCATAGGTCCGTTTCGGTGCTTCCGAGAGCGAATCCTTGTGTTCGATTGGTTTCCCATTTAGTCCGATGTCATGAAGATAGAGATTCATCGAACCAAGCGTCACCACGAGAGACGTATTATCCGCACCATGAAGAAGATCGTTTCTTAGGCGCTTCTGCTTCTCGATATCATGGCTCTGATCCTTCATGTGCGCATAAGCCCCGAGTAAAAAGCCTCCGGTGCCGCACGCGGGATCCGCGACAGATTCCGTGATCTTCGGGTCGACGACATCGACGATGGCAGAGATCAGTGCTCTCGGTGTAAAATACTGTCCCGCACCACTCTTTCGATCCTGTCCGTTCTTCTCGAGGATGGCTTCGTAGATGGCGCCCTTCAGGTCGCCCTCCATCATATACCAGTTTTCTTCCGCCACCATATCGATGACCTTTTTCAAAAGCGCCGCATGGTCAATCTTATTCGTTGCCTTCGTGAAAATCGTAGCGACGAGTCCATGCTGATTGGCAAGCTCCTTCAGAATCTCCTCATAATGCTTGACGAGATCTTCTCCGCTTAAGCCCTGGAGGCTTCGCCACTTGCAGTCCTCCGGGATGCTGCTCCCGAGCCCAAGCTGCTCCTTCTCATCATCCATCTTTAAGAACAGGATATAAGTAAGCTGTGTGATATAATCCGTAAAGCCGACGCCTGCTGCCGCGAGTACATTTGCGATATTCCAGACCTTGTTGAGTAAGGCTGACGTGTCCTTTTGTTTTGCCATTCCTGTAAAAACCACCTTATGTAAATTTTTGAAGCTTGCGTAAATTCTTGGAACCGGGACATCGTATTCATCTCGCTGTCCAGCTTCGTGATGTTGCCAAAAGCCTGTATGCCTTCGCGCCAGAGATCCGGCAGTGCATCATTTAGCTCTCTTGCATTGATGGACCCGTCCTCTACGATGTACGTAGCGATGCGCCGCATGATCGCCTGCTGCTCCTCTGTCAGCGTTCTCTGCGCCTGCCCACAGTAAAGGTTAAAGCGCTGGGTGTAGCCATTGAGGAGACTCACCAGCTTCACATTTTTACCATAGGCGAAGCGCACGATCTGCATGAGGTTCGTGAGCGCCTTGACATTCGTCTTCGTATCCAGTTCTTCGACGGCGTTAGCCTCGTCAAGAATCTTATAGTTCTTCCAGAGCCAGAACGCACTATACTGGCTGTCCTCCGACAGAAGCTTTTCCTGCAGGTCATAAAGCATCGAATGCGTAATGATCACATCTTCCGAATTATAAAGGATGCGGAGTGCCTCGATGTCATCTCTATGCTCGTTGATATATGCTTCGAAATGCTCGATATAGCTTCTGGCGGTTTCCTTCGAGAAGCCGGCATAGGTCACGGTATCCTTTTCATCTGTTTCCACGACATAGCCGCGTTGCAGCTCGAGAAGCTTTTTCCGCGCAGAGAGATTACCGACGAGGCGGTCGATGAGCTTCCTCCGTACTTTATTATCCTCAGAGGGGCTGAGGAATATTGGAAGTCCGCCTTCTTCAAACGCTTTGTTGATGTTCCCGGCGATCATGCGCGGTGAGAAGCCGAAGTCCTCGATGAACTCGTCGAGATGCCGTCCGAAAAGCACACTGTTCTCATAGCGATGCTCTATCGTCGCGCAGTAATCCCGAAGAAGAAGGAGGTTTTCATCGCTGAGATCACCATGTGACAGACGTTCAAGCAGCATCTCGAGGGACATCCGCCGATAATAGGTATTTGTGTTTTGCGGGATGTGCTTCTCACTCTCCGTCACGCCGACCGCATCCACGATGTAGAAGCAGTCTTTTCTCTCGGCGTTTGGCGTAACCTCACGGAGGATGTCATCGGGGATCGTCCGACAGCCGCGGCCCTTCATCTGCGTATACAGAACATCCGAGCGGACGTCGGTCATGAAGAGTACAACTTCGAGCGGCTTCACATCCGTACCGGTCGCCACGAGTGTTACCGTCACGGCGATACGGAAGTCCCGTTCCGTGCGGAAGTCGCGGATCAAGTCATCGGAATCACCTGCGGAGTAAGTGATCTTCTGCACATAGTGTTCCGGGACCTGGCCTCCATCGAACTTCTCTCCGAAGACTTCCTTTGCAATCTCTACGATCTTTGTGGCATGCCGGTCGTCCTTTGCGAAGATAAGCGTTTTCGGGATATAGGCGTAATCTGCTTTACGCTCCGGATAAAGATCGGTATAGATGGCATCGCGGTAGGCAGTAAGAACCTTACGGATCTGGTCTGGCGTGATGACAGAGCGGTCGAGATCTTCCTTCCCGTAGCCCATATCCTGCTCAGCGACCTTCTGTGCGGTCTTCCCGGTACGTATCGTCGTTTCTTTGAATTTGGAATGGTCCTTGATCGTACCGCCATTCTCTGTGATATTTGTTTTGATCCGATAGATACGCTTCGGGACATTGACACCGTCTGCTACGGAGGCATCATAATCATATTCTGCAACTTTCGTATTATTAAAGAAGGCGTACGCATCATCGGTCGGTGTCGCTGTGAGGCCCAGGATCATAGCATCCCTGAAGTAATCCAGGACGGCCTTCCACTTGCCATAGATGGAGCGATGGCATTCGTCGACGATGATAAACTGAAAATAATCGGGCGGGAGCTCCAGATGATCCTTCAGCTTCACATCCGGGCCGTCATCGGTGTAGGCATTGTTATCAAATTCATCCTCTGCGTCTTCGCTCGTTTCCGTGATCTTCTGACCGATCAGAACTTGAAAGAGCTTCTGGATCGTCGAGATGACGATATCCGATTTGATGTCATCATTTCGGCGAAGGCGCGACACCGCGTACAACTGAGATAGCGTCTGGCCATTTTCTGTCTTATCGAAACGGGAGAACTCGGACGCTGCCTGCCGGCCGAGATTGTTCCGGTCGACCAGGAAAAGGATTCTCCTGACGTTTGTGTAGTTCAGGAGTCGATATGAGGCGAGGCATGCGAGATAAGTCTTGCCGGAACCAGTAGCCAGGATGGCAAGTCCTCTTTTTTCTCCGCGTCGCAGATTGTTTTCAAAATTGTTTTCCGCTTCGTACTGGCAATTCCGAAGATGAAGCGCGACCTTGTCGAGATACGGAAGCGCACCATAGACGGATGTTTTATGGATGAGACGAAGCATGTCCTTCGGTCTATGCATCGTCCTTAGTTCTTCGATCGGGGCAGCGTCTATAGAGTCTGATCCGGTCTCCAGAAGATTTTTAAAAAGGATTTTTTTGCCGTTTGCGAGATACACGAGCGGAATCAGCTTGTGATACCAGAGGCCATACCAGGACTTCGGCGTATGCGCATAATTCTCCGCCTGCGCCCATACCTCGTCGCCAAGTGGATTATCTTCCCGTTTCGCTTCAAGCACCGCTACCGCCTTGCCCTCGATAAAGAAAAGATAGTCACTCTCCTTATTTCCAAGCATCAGCGCTTCCCGGACCACCGCCGTACTATCCGGTAAAAACTCATCCCGATTGACGATATTCCAGCCGGCCCTCGCAAGCTGCTGATCGATCTTTTGTCTCGCTTTCTCTTCCGGTAGCATAAACGTAACCTCACACACGACCATCACTACTTTTCATAAGTATACCACCGAACATGTATTTTTGTTCTTGAAAAATAGTGCTATACTGTCGCAGTAAATTAAAGAAAGGCAAACGAGAAAAGCGGTTCTCAGCTTTCTCGATTGGTGCACAGGATGGAAGCATTGGAAAAGAAAACGCGGGATATGACATCAGGGCCGGTACTGCCGCAGATCCTGTCCTTCATGATCCCGGTTCTCCTCGGAAATTTGTTTCAACAGTTTTACAATGTCGTCGATGCGATGATTGTCGGCAGGCTACTCGGGGCAAAGGCTCTCGCAGCTGTCGGCTCCACCACCAGCGTTCAGTTTCTCGTACTCGGCTTCTGCATGGGAAGCTGTGCCGGCTTCGGTATTCCGGTCTCTCAAAAGTTCGGCGCGAAGCAGGCAAATCCTATGCGCCGCTATATTTATCACAGTGCCGTCGTGACGATGATCATCGCATGCACGCTCACGCTTCTGACCTGCTGCATGTGCGGGAAAATCATTGATATCATGCGAACACCTGCTGATATCGAACGTGACGCGTATCAGTATCTTCTCATCATTTTTATCGGTATCCCATTCACGCTCCTCTACAATCTGACTGCCAGCATCCTCCGGTCCGTCGGCAACTCCCGTATACCCTTCATTTTTCTGGCGGTTTCCACGATCCTGAATATTTTCCTGGACCTGTTTTGCGTCGCCGTACTAAACCTCGGCTGTGCGGGCGCTGCAATCGCCACCGTGATGTCCCAGGCCTTAAGCGGCCTCGGCTGCCTTTTTTATATCCTTGGCACCATGAAAGAAATCCTTCCTGATCGAAAGGAGCGTAAATGGAGCACCGATATCGCAAAAAATCTGCTCCTCATGGGTCTGCCGATGGGGTTCCAATACTCCATCACCGCGATCGGTTCCATGGTCATGCAATCTGCGAACAACAGTCTCGGCTCAGTCTATGTCTCCGCCTTCACCGCCGGCACAAAGGTAAAGCAGCTTATGCTCTGTCCTTTTGATTCGATTGCGACCGCTATGGCCACCTTTGTCGGGCAAAACGTCGGTGCCAGAAATATGGACCGTATCAAATCAGGCATCCGCCAGACGCTTTTTGCAGCTATCGCCTATAGTGCGTTTGCCTTTGTCGTGATGACCTTTTTCGGGAAACCGCTGGCAGCCCTCTTTGTCTCCGTAGACAACTCTGACGTCATCGACGCTGCCGCTTCTTATATGGCTGCATTAGGTGCGTTTTACTGGCTTCTCGCCATCCTCATCGTATTCCGCTATGCCATCCAGGCAATTGGCTTCAGCATGCTCTCCGTCATCAGCGGCATCCTGGAAATGCTCGCAAGATCCCTGGTGTCCACGATCTTCGTTCCCATGTTCGGCTACACCGCTATATGCTTCACCGACCAGTCCGCCTGGATCGCTGCCACCATTTTCCTCGTCTTCATGCTGCACCGCCTCCTGAGAAAAATCGCCGTAGACTTCACCGCCAAAACCTGACACCGGGGAGGGTTCTCTCTGTCAGCTTTTCTTATTTCAATCAAACATTTTCCAGGAGGTAAGAACCATACGATGATACAAGTTGCCATTTTAGGCGCCGGCTCCATGGGCCGCACCCATACCGAAGCATACCTTCATTTTCCTGATGACTGCCGAATCACGGCTGTAATAAATCCACATAAAGAAAAAGCCGAAGCCCTGATAAAAGATTTCCATCTTAATGAAGCCAATGCCTACACATCCCTCAAAGACGCATTTGCTGCCGATCACTTCGATCTCGTGTCAATCTGCACACCGCCGGCCTTGCACTTCGAAGAAACGATGGACGCTTTGCAACACGGAAAGCATGTTCTTCTCGAAAAGCCGATGGCAAGTTCTCTGGAGGAATGCGATCAGATGATCGAAGCCGCAAAGGAAAACAACTGCCTTCTTTCTGTCGTTTTCCAGAACCGCTACAAAAATGAGAACTATCGTCTTCATGAGATGCTTACGAGCGGAAAATTTGGCTCGATTCGGCAGGCCATCGTCAACTCCTTCTGGTGGCGCGGCGAATCTTACTATGACATCTACTGGCGCGGGACCTGGGAAAAGGAATGCGGCGGCGTATTCACTGCCCAGGCGATCCATCACATTGATCTTCTTTTATGGATGATGGGAAAAGAACCGGATAAAGTAAGTGCAATGATTTCAAATGTCGGACACCACAACTCAGAAATGGAGGATGTCGGTGTCAGCATCTGGCAGTATCCGGATGCCCTGGCACAGCTCAATGCTTCCCTAGTCGCATTCGGCCAGGAGAAATCTTTAATATTTCAGACGGATAAACTGAAGCTTTCCGTGCCATGGGATCCCACAGCATCTCTTTCAAGATCAAACGGATTTCCTCTGGATGATCCGGAAACTGTGAAAGAAGCTTCCGATTATTATCACAGCATCCCGGTACTTCCTTACGAAGGTCACGCAGGCCAAATAAAGGATGTCCTTAACTACATCAAAACCATGGATAGCACATACTCTTCCTTTACGGAGCACTCTGACGCACACGGCCACGATAAAAAAGGCTCTGAAAAGAAACGAATCTTCGCGACTGGTGTTGATGGCCGTGAAGCCATCGAAATGATCATGGCGACCTATAAATCCGCCGTAGAAGATCATAGTGTCACCGTCCCTCTTAGAAAGAACGACCCCTTCTACCAAAAATCTACTATGGTTAAATGCATGCCGCATTTCCACGAAAAAACGAGATCCGTCGAGCAGTTCGACGACACCACAATGATACTCTAGAAAACCTGCCTATCATGAAAAGAGGACAGTTCTGCCTCACAACTTTTCAAAAGTTGTCAAGCAGAACCGTCCCTACACAATTTCTATAAAACATCCTTATACCTGGCAAAAGAAAGAATCATTTGCACCGAACTTCAATATCAAAATCTGCACCTTCCGGAAAAGAATCACTCAATTTCCACATTGGTGCCAGGCGAAATAAAAAAAGCAAGGCATTTCTGCTCTGCTAAACAGTCAATCATTCCTTCCAGTAATTCTTGAAAAACTCAGATACTGTTACTATC
>OMZX01000060.1 GCA_900315665.1 uncultured Eubacteriales bacterium | reverse complement strand
GTGATCCGTATAATACGGATGCACGGTCCAGGACGGTGAATTTCTCACTGTCACACTCTGCAGCCTGACATCTTTACAATGATTCAGAAACACGGTATTCGGCCGCCAGGCGATACGTTTTACCTTCGGCTCCTGCCACCAGTCTGAGGCGGAAGCATTGCCATCGAGGGTTCCCTCTCCGAAGATATCGAAATCCTCCTGCCCAATCGCCGTGATGAGCGATGCAAAGCTGGTCTCCGGATTTCCTTCCCAAGAGGTAAGATTATATTCATCCTCACCATCTGTTGCCTTAGTAAGTCCAGGCAAAATCGGATAATGCCGTCTGTCCGGATCTCCGAGAAGAACTGCTCCCTTTTCAAGCCAAAGACTCATGTGACTCTTGAGGAAAATCGGTCTTGTGAGGTAGGTTCCCTCCGGTACAAGTACTGTCCCATCCTCCGGGCAGCTAAGAATCGCTGCCTGCAGGAAGCCGGTATCCTCCGATTTCCCGTCCCCTCTTGCCCCGAAATCCCGGACATTAAGAAGCACCGATTCATGCTCTGTTGTAAAAGTCTTCGTCGTTTCAGATGTAGCATCCGCGACGGTTAAATCATATGTCGTATCCGGAAGAAGCCCCTGTACCGAAACCACATTCAGATTCGTGGAAAGCTTCTCTACCCCGTTAATAAGAACCCGGTAAGGAGCATCCGTATAACAAATCGTATGGTTCGAAATCTCGATTGTAACACTCCGCTTAAAAACGGCCTGAATCTCAAAATCCATTTCCTTGCCCCTCGTCCCTGTCTCTTACTGTGCTGATTATAGAAAACATAACCTGTAAATGCTTACAATTTTCGACCCTAAATTTCGGAAATTATCAAATCGGCTACTTCTATCGGCAAAATTCAATGAAATCTCCTTTCCAGACCCCGAAAATTTATCAAAAATCGAACGCAATCCACCCGTCAAAATGACCACTCACATCAAATTTTCATCAAAAATACTAGCTAAATTTCCATTTCCATCGAAAAACTTCACCACGTTAAACCGTGATTTTGCCTGTGAAGAAATAAAAAAAGGCTTTAACTACTACTTTTTAATAGTCTGTTAAAGTCTTTACATTTCTTTGATAAGAAGTATTTGATTGGATAATTTAATGCACCTTGTATCGGATTGGATAAACGTATAGAAGCGCCCCGCCCCAGTCCGCGTTGCCATAACCCCCTATATCAACACAACATATTTCGGCACTCCACGCTCGAACCGTGAATGCACTTCGCCCTGTACGAGCGGCCGTAGATAATTCAGCATTTCCGGTGTCACATTATTTCCCTCGGAGGTGATCCACTGAGCCGGCACCTTTTTCTCCCGGTCTGCAATCCCCGCGATATCCTGCGCTTCATATACCACCCGGTACTCATCGAGCGGCAGCCGCCTAAGTGACGACATCATGCCATTCTGTCCCTCGAGGCAAAGCTTCACAGCATTTCTCCCAAGCTCCATTGATTCATCGATATCCGTCTTTGAGAGAATATGCCCCGCACATCGCTGCAGGAGATTCAGCTCGATGGAACGCACCTTGCAGCCAAGATTCTGGCGTACTGCATTTTCCAGTACATGACCAGCTCCCGTCGCGATCGTATGTCCGAATGCGTCCTTTGCCTTATCCCGGTCACCGTAATCACAAATCATCCTGCCTGACCGGTCCCGGATGCCCTCACTGATGGCAACCATGACATTGATTCCGGCTGAGAGCTCTCCGCGGATATCCGACAGAAAATCACTGAGATCAAACGGATGCTCCTCCAGATAAATGAGATATGGCACCTGCGAATTCACACCCTGGCTAAGTGCTGCTGCCGCGGTGAGCCAGCCTGCATTTCTGCCCATCATCTCTGTGATGATGACATATGGCGTGTCATAGACGACAAGCTCCCGCTCCAGCTCAGCCATCGTCGTCGCAATATACTTCGCCGCCGAGCCGAAGCCGGGGCAATGATCAATACCAAAGAGATCATTATCAATGGTCTTTGGCGCACCGACGACCGTGATATCCGTGATGCCCTTTTCCCGCACATACTGACTGAGTCTCCAAACCGTATCCATCGAATCATTGCCGCCGATATAGATGAAATAGCGGATCTCATGCCGATGGAAGATATCAACAAGCTTCTCATATTCCGACTCGTCCTTCGCCGGATCCTGCAGCTTATACCGGCACGAGCCAAGCGCTGCCGCCGGCGTCGTCGCAAGCTCCGGAAGCTCCTCGAGAAGTCCTGCTCTCGCAGAAAGATTCACGAAGCTTTCACGAAGCACACCCTGGATGCCATATCGTGCACCATACACTGTGTCAATGCTTCCTTCATTCATCGCCCGGTCGAGGATGCCTGCAAGTGTTGCGTTGATTGCCGATGTCGGTCCTCCCGACTGCGCTACCAAAAGATTATTCATCGTCTTCCTCCGCCCATTTCCTTTTTCTTTTCGTACATCCGTTCATCGCCGATCCGGAAAAGCTCCTGATAATCCGTCAAAGGCTTCTCAGCATGTGCAAAATATTCCGCCACGCCATAGGCGATGGAAATCCTGCTCTCTGGATCCTTATCCCGGAGACAGGACTCCTGCATATGTTCAAAGAGCTTCTGGCACAGTTCCTCCCTCTCCTCAAAGTCATGCTTCGTCAGGATGACGACGAACTCATCGCCGCCGATTCGGTACACAGGGCTCCTCTTGAAGGTCTGGCAAAGCATATAACAAGAGTTAATGATATATTCATCTCCCGTTTCGTGTCCGAAGTTATCATTGACGAGCTTCAAATGATTAAGATCACAGACAACGATGGCAAAATCGAACACCCGGTCCTCCATTACCTTCTGAAGCTTCGCGACCTCATCCTTATAAGCCGTCTTACTCCGGACGCCTGTCAGCGGATCCCGGTAGGCAAGCTCCCGCACCTTCTCAATGTGCTCATTCAGCTTCTTCTCCATGATATCAATGCTCTCGGTCAGAACCCTGATTTCATCATTGGTATCAGGTTTAAGCGCAACCTGCAGATTTCCATCCGCGATCGCACGGGCACCATTTGTCAGTTTCTGGATCGGATGCACGATATGATTTGCAATAAACGTCGTCACAAGGAAGGATACAAACAGAATCAGAATAACGCCATACACAAGAAGACTGATCAGCTGATTGCGATACCGGTAAACACTCTCATACGGAGCCGTCACGACGATCCGCATGCCATTCTCCAACCGTCGCCAGGAAGAGAACCAAACTGTCCTGTCCTCCGTTTCATATCGGATAAGACGGCCTACACCTGCTGACGCTCTGACCTCACGGCCCAGATCCTGATTCACATCAAACAGATTGATACCGATATGGCTATCATCCTTACTGTAAACAATTTTATCCGACTGATCCACCAGAAAGGCGAAGCTGTCATCGTAAGGTGAAACAGCATCAAGGGACTCCGCAATCGAAGAAAAATCGAGATCCAGCCCGATCACGCCGATCTCATGCTTTTCAAAATAAACAGGGAAAAGATAAGAAATCACTTCACACTCATGATAATCATCATAGTGTGGATTCGTGAAAATACCACGCTGCGCATAATGCGCAGTAAAATACCAGCTGACCTCCGGATCCGTCGAAAGATACTTCTTTAAATCAGGCACCAGCTGAGACTGAAAGCTCCCCGTCTTCTGAGAACGCCGGAACACAAAACCCGCATCACTTGCAGCATAGTCAGGATTCAGGTGATAATAATAAGCAAGAATCCGGTCATCCTTCGCCGCAGACTCATAGAAAACACTGTCAATATTATAAAGATAGCTCCGGACATACAGATTATCCTTGAGAAGCGAATAATCCGAAAGCTCACGCACCGCATCCGACGCCATGACATCCACAGAATCCGCCATCAGCTTAAACTGCCCATCGAGAATCGTCGCCTCATCCTCTGCGGTCAGATTCATAATCTTGTCAGCATCCCTGGTCGTCACACTCTGACAAGCATAAATTCCTGCACCGCCAAGAATCGCTGTACAGATCAAAATACTGCACATCGTAAGCATGACGATCTTTATTCGGATAGACACAAAATGATTGCTCTTCATACAAAAAACGCCGGTACAAACAGAAACCGTCCGCTGCCACCTCTCACAAAAATTACAACGCCCGAAATATATACTGCATTCTACCACACGCCATATCATTTGGTGAAGCAAAACAACCAAATTTCAAAATAAACTCTTTTACCATCCGAGCATTGACCAATAACAGGGTTTTATCATGCGAAGCCAAAACGTAACGAAGGCGAGCCGAGGCACGACAGCGCCATCGGAGCAATGCCGACAGGGGCACCTGCCAGCATTGCTCCGATGGCGCTGTCGCGCCCCGGCTCGCTTTCACAACCTCAAATTACTGCTTGCCGAAAACCTTCTCGTAGTCATTTTTGAACCGCTCGATACCGATATCCGTCAGCGGGTGCTTCGTCATCTGCATGAGCACCTTAAACGGGACCGTCGCGATATCCGCACCGGTCTTTGCACACTCTACGATGTGCATCGGATGACGGATGGATGCGCAGATGACCTGTGTCTCAATATCCGGATACATCTGGAAGATATCCTCGATATCCTGAATCAGTGCGATACCATCTGTCGAAATATCATCCAGTCTTCCAAGGAACGGCGAAACATAGGTTGCACCGGCACGTGCTGCAAGAAGTGCCTGCGATGCAGAGAAGATCAGTGTGACATTCGTGTGGATGCCTTCGCTGGAAAGAGTCTTCACAGCCTTTAAGCCTTCCGGTGTCATCGGGATCTTCACAACCATATTCTTATGGATCTTCGCGATCTCACGGCCCTCGGCGATCATGCCTTCTGCCGTCGTCGTCGAAGCCTTGACCTCACCAGAGATCGGACCATCTACAATGTCCGTGATCTCCTTCAGGGTCTGCATATAATCTCTGCCTTCCTTTGCAATCAGTGACGGGTTCGTCGTCACACCAGCGATGATGCCCATATCCCATGCTTCACGGATCTCATCTACATTTGCGGTATCAATAAAGAACTTCATAAAATTTCCTCCTTCTTTGCCGGAGCTTTCCGGACATAAGCTTATATTTTTATCCTACCGGCAGGTAAGCCTGCCGGTATATTAAAAACAAATATCACAAAGACTCTGCAGTCTTCACGACATTCTCTACCGTGAAGCCGAAGTGCTTAAACAGTTCGGATGCCTTGCCGGATGCGCCGAAGCCATGCATCGATACGACAGCGCCGTCGAGTCCGACATACTTGTACCAGCCGAAGTCAGACAATGCTTCAATCGCGACACGCTTCCGTACAGCCTTCGGAAGGATAGACTCCTTATACTCGAGAGGCTGCGCATCAAAGGCCTCCATCGATGGCATCGATACGACGCGGACCTTCTTGCCACTCTTTTCAAGCTCTGCCCTTGCATCAACTGCAAGCTGTACCTCGGAGCCGGTTGCAATCAGGATGATATCCGGAGTACCCGCACAATCCTCGAGTACATAGGCGCCCTTCGAAACCTTCTTCGCATCACTGTTCGGCTGCTGGGTAAGTCCCTGTCTCGTAAGGATCAGTGCTGTCGGATGATCCTTTGACTTAAGTGCTTCCATCCAGGCGCCCTCTGTCTCTACACGGTCACACGGACGGAAAACACGGAAGTTCGGAATCGAACGAAGCATCGCCAGCTGTTCAATCGGCTCATGCGTCGGGCCATCCTCACCGACACCGATGGAATCGTGTGTCAGTACATAGATCTGCGGCAGCTTCATGAGCGCTGCAAGTCTTGCCATTGGCTTCAGATAATCGCTGAAGACGAAGAAGGTACCAACATAGGTTCGGCAGCCGCCATGAAGAAGCATACCATTCGCAATACCTGCCATGGCAAGCTCGCGGACACCAAAGTGAAGATTACGACCACTCGGATTCTCTGCGGAGAAGAACGGCTCATCCTTCATATCCGTCTTCGTGGACGGTGCAAGATCTGCAGAACCACCGAAGAGATTTGCGATCTTATCCTTCATATAGTTAATGACAGCACCCGAGCTTGCTCTCGTAGCCTCTGCCTTCTCGGCCGGTGCATAGAACGAAGGATCCTCTGAAAGCTTCTCGACATCCTCATCCGTAAAATAATGCTTCCACTTGTCTGCCATCTCTGGGAACTTTTCAGAATATTCTCTAAAAAGCTTCTTCCATGCCTCCTCTGCAGGCGCCTTTTCCTCTGCAAGCCTATGATAGTTGTCATAGACCTCATCCGGAACGAAGAAGGGTTCCTGTGACGGCCAGCCGAGGTATTCCTTCATTGCCTTGATATTGTCTTCACCAAGTGGTTCGCCGTGTGCCTTGTTCGTACCCTGCTTAGCCGGACAGCCATAGCCTATCGTGGTCTTCACGCGAATAAAATACGGCGCGGAATCATCTGCTGCCGCTGCATCCAGTGCGGCTGCGATCTTTTTAAGATCATTACCATCATCAACGTAAAGTGTCTTAAAGCCGAAGGCTTCTGCTCTCTTAGAAACATCCTCACGGAACGCAATATCGGTATTTCCTTCGATGGAAATCGCATTGGAATCATAGAGAACCGTCAGCTTCGAAAGGTTCCAGGTTCCTGCAAGAGAAAGTGCCTCGGAAGAAATGCCTTCCATGAGATCACCATCTCCGGCAATCACATAGGTTCTGTGATCGACCACCGGATAGCCCGGCTTGTTAAAGATTGAAGCAAGATGCTTCTCGGCAGCCGCCATACCAACTGCCATCGCTACGCCGGCACCAAGAGGTCCTGTGGTCGCTTCGAGACCAACCGTGTGACCGTATTCCGGATGTCCTGGTGTCAGGGATCCGAGCTGACGGAACTGCATCAGGTCTTCCTTTGTCAGACCGAAGCCGAACAGATGTAAAAGGGAATAAAGAAGCATAGAGCCGTGTCCACCGGAAAGTACAAACCGGTCACGATTCTCCCACTTCGGGTCCTTCGGGTTAATATGAAGGTAATGTGCCCAGATCTCATAGGCCATCGGCGCTACACCGAGCGGAAGACCCGGGTGTCCGGAATTTGCCTTCTGAATCGCATCCGCGGATAGCACGCGGATTGCATTGACTGACATCGTTTCGATATCCTGATTCATTGTTCTCCTCCTGAGAAAATTTTTACAACTTTACTCTATCTGTAAGATTCAGACATAGGGGCTCACCTTTATATGCAGGAATCATTACATTCTATAAATGTTTTGCCGCATGTAGGCATTGGCATCTGTCAACTAATGCGGCCATAGGAACGCTCGAGCCGCCGGAGACAATAGAAAAATCCGGGGATCAGGAACGCATCTGCAAAAATCCATGCGAGCGGTGATGCGAAGCAGGCCGCCGGGAAGCCGAAGCGCGGTACAAATACAAAGCCGATCAGGGCTCTCGCCACCATCTCACAAACGCCGGCAAGGATTGCAAAGGCAGAGAAGCCCATGCCCTGAATCGAAAAGCGCCACACGTTGACGATTGTGAGTGGAATGTAAAAGCAGGAGTTGCAGATCAGGAACAGATGTGCGTTCCGAATAACGTCCTGTTCATCACTGCTTACAAATATTTTCGGTATCTCACCGCCGAAAAGAATCAGCAGGATACAGATGCCGACCGAATAGATCGCACCTATTTTCGTCGCAGAGAAAACACCGTCCTTGATTCTCGAAAACTTCATGGCGCCGGCATTCTGTCCTGTATAGGTTGCCATCGTCGCACCAAGTGCATCGAAGACGCAGCAGACGAAATTACCGATCCGGACGCCGGCTGTCAGTGAAGCGACAGCCACCGCACCAAGACCATTGACGGCTGTCTGCAGAATCACAGAGCCGATTGCTGTAATCGAATACTGAAGTCCCATGGGGACGCCCATCGTGAGGAGTCCTCCCATGCGGCGAAAATCCGGGCGCCAGTCCTCCTTCTCCGTATGAAGAATCGGAAAACGCCGTATCATATAGATGAGACACAGTATCCCGCTGACGCCCTGTGAAATCACTGTCGCGATGGCAGGGCCATTTACACTCATGTGTAAGCCTGCGATACTGATAAGATCCAGTATGATGTTAAGGAGCGATGCCAGAATCAGAAAATATACCGGCGTCCGTGCATCGCCAAGGGACCTGATCACACTCGCAGTGATATTATAAAGAAATGTCACCGGAATCCCTAAAAATATAATGAAGATGTAATCATACGCATAGCTATATATGCTTGCGGGGGTCTGCATTGTCCTGAGGATCCCGCCGGTTGCCGATGCGATCATGATGGTCATCACAAGAGACAACGCGATGGTCAGATAAACGATGTTGGTGCAGTATCGCCGGAGTCCCCTCTGATCCTCTGCCCCGAAGCGCTGCGCGACCGGAATCGCGAAGCCGGAGCAGGCGCCGATGACGAAGCCGTTGACCATGAAATTGATGGCGCCGGTCGAGCCGACACCAGCAAGGGCATCCACACCGAGAAGCCGGCCGACGATGATCGTATCAACCATGCTGTAGAACTGCTGAAACAAAGTGCCCAATAGCATGGGGATGGCAAAGGCAAGAATTAGCCGGTACGGGCTTCCGCTTGTCATGCTTTTCGTCGTATCCTTCACTGCCATGAAGATGCCTCCCGTTCGTCGTTTTCTGTCATTCGCTTTATTTCAAGAACACTGCCCTTTGAAAAGCATACCGGTCTATTCCGGATGCCGGTCACGCTTTCCATAAACAGAAAGCCTGACTCGATATCATGTCATCGCTTCGCCGGGACGTATACCCCCTGCTCGCGAATGTCCGGTGCTTCGTCAGCTCTACGATCTTAATAACCGGTGTGTTTTCGGAACCCTTCTTAAAATCCTTGTGCTCCGCCAGCGCGATATGATGAGAATTGTAAATTAAAGTATAACCAGCAATTCCCGTCCTCGAATGATACGCCTTTGAGATGCCGCCGTCAATAATGAACAGCTTGCCGTTTGCCTTGATCGGGCTCTCCCCGAGCTTTGTTTTGACTGGCACATGGCCATTGACGATATGGCCGGTAGACGGATCCACCGAGAACTCCTCCATGATTCGGTCTGCGACGGCCTCCTCCTTAGAAAAGCTATAGTAAGGATTCATCTTTTCGTCATGTGTTATTTTGTCTTCTACGAAAATATGCTCGAAGGTTGAAATCTTATCCTTGCCGAACAGAGGACTCATCGGCCCGCACCACATGTACCAGAAAAGATCTGTTGCATAGAGCTTACCGACAGGATCGACATCCCCGTTCAGGAAATAGGCATCCACCGCCTTTCTATTAAAGTAATCCATGAGCGATTTCCCTGAGAAATCGCCCTCGCTGGTATGTAGCATCATGAACTGCCCATCCTCTGTCATCGGGATGCATCCGTGATAAAGCAGGTTGTTGTTCACGATCCGATACATACTGCCATTGGTAAACAGAAAATAAATGTGCTTTTTCAGAAGCTGTGAATGCGTGAAGCTATAAACCAGCGTATCCATCAGCTTCTGCTCACTTTCGGTGAGCTTATATGGATCCTTCGGATCGATGGACGGAAAATGCATATCCTTCATCGGATATTCCTTCCCGTCGATCTCGACGGTACCCTTCTCAAAATTGATATGATTAAGGAGCAGCCGATCCTCCAGGTGATATTCCGGATGACGCTTAATGAGTGCTCCTTCCTCCTTCAGCATGATGATGCTGATTGCCTTACACATCTTTGCCGCGAGGTCAGGATTGACAGAATCCGAGACATTCTGATCAAAAATATGCGTCTTAAAGCAGTCGCACGGATCATCCTTGTAATATTCCTCGGCATACATCGAAAGCGGCCGGAGATTGATTCCATACCCGTCCTCCAGCACATCGAAGGAATTATAGCTCGTCGCGATCCGGAGGACATTTGCGATACAGGCCGGATTGCCACAGGCCGCGCCCATCCAGTCAGCATCATGATTGCCCCATTCAATGTCTACATCATGGAATGCCATGAGCTCATTCATGATGATATCCGCATGCGGACCACGATCGAAGATATCGCCGATGATATGAAGCCGGTCAATCGTCAGACTCCGGATCAGCTCTGAAAGCGCGATGATGAAGTCATTGGCCATACCATTATCGACGATGGCATCCATGATATTCTGCGTATACAGCTTTTTATCGATATCATTCCGGTCAAGATGCAGAAGCTCATCGATTGCATACGCAAAATCCTTCGGCATCTTCTTACGGACCTTCGAGCGCGTATACTTACTGGATACGACCTTACAGATCTGAATCAGCCTGTTGATCGTGATCTTCTGCCATTCCGGTGTGATCTTCTCAAGATTCTCAGGCTTCGATAAAATCTCCCGCGGATAATAGATGAGATTTGCAAGATCCAGCTGATCCTTCTCCGAGAGAAGACTCCCGAAGGTCTCATCGATCTTCGCCCGCACAATACCGGACGAGCTTCGCATAAGATAAATGAAGGCCTCACTCTCCCCATGCAGATCCGAGAAAAAGTACTCCGTTCCCTTCGGCAGCCCGCAAATTGCCCGTAAATTGATGATCTCCGCGCCTGCAGCTCTGGCCGTCGGAAAATCCCGACTAAGCAGCCTCAGATAGTCAAGGTCACGCATAGATAAATTCCTCCCGTTCATGAATTCATTAAATCCATTATAAAGGTAACGGGAGGAATTTGCCATGTTATTTCAAGCTTTCAATGGCCGCCTTCTCGATGGCGATACCATCGCGGTAATCCTGCATGAACTTCTCGAAGCCTTCGACATCCTTAGGATCCGGTTCGACCGTCGAGCCCTGAAGCTCTGCGAAAATCTCCTTATCAAGGAACTCCGCGAGCGACGCACGCTCCTTTCCATACAGCATGTACAGTGCAAGCAGCGCCATACCCCACGGGCCACCCTCGGAAGCCGTAGCCATGACTGTAACCGGCGCATCGACGGCTGCCGCAAGATAGTTCTGCGCAACACCCTTTGTCTTGAAAAGACCGCCATGCCCCATGATCCGGTCAAGCTTTACATGCTCCTCCTTAAGAAGGATATCCATGCCAAGCTTTACCGCACCGAGCGAGGTGTAAATATTCGCACGCATGAAGTTTGCGAGCGTGAAGCTGCTGTCTGGACGACGGACAAACAGCGGCCGGCCTTCATTGAGATGCGTGATACCTTCACCGGAGAAATAGCCGTACGGCAGAAGTCCGCCGCAGTCCTTATCACCCTTCAGTGTGTTCGTATACAGCTTCCCGAAGAGCTCGCCCATGTCAACTGTCATGCCGAAGAGCTCTGTGAATTCCTTAAAGATATTGACCCAGGCGTTCAGATCCGAGGTACCATTGTTTGCATGAGACATCGCAACCGGATAGCCGTCCGGTGTGGTCACCATGTCGATCTCACGGTACAGCTTCGAAAGCTTCTTTTCGAGAACCACCATCGCGAAGGTCGAGGTGCCGGCAGAAACATTGCCGGTACGGGGTGCTACGGAATTCGTCGCAGCCATACCGGTGCCTGCATCACCCTCCGGCGGGCAGAACGGGATGCCGGGCTTAAGAGTCCCTGTCGGATCCAGAAGCTTCGCACCCTCCTCTGTCAGCTTACCAGCAGCATCGCCGGCTACGAGAACCTTCGGGAGAATATCGCGCAGGCGGAACGGTACAGCTCTCTTTTCAAGCAGTGCATCGAACTTCGCCATCATGTCCTTATCATAGTCCAGCGTCTCTGAATCGATCGGGAAGATACCGGAAGCATCACCGATGCCGGTCACCTTCTCACCGGTCAGCATGCCATGAATATAGGAATCGAGCGTCGTCACATAGGAAATGTGCTGTACATGCTCCTCCTTGTTTAGAATACACTGATCGATATGGGCAATTGTCCAACGAAGCGGGATGTTGAACTGGAAAAGCTCTGTCAGCTCATCCGCGGCCTCCTGGGTGTTTGAGTTTCTCCAGGTCTGGAAATCAGTGAGAAGCTTACCCTCCTGATCAAACGCCATATAGCCGTGCATCATGGCACTGATGCCGATGGCACCGATTGATGTCAGCTTCTCGCCGTACTTTTCTTCCACCGAAACGCGAAGCGAACGGTAGCAATCCTTAAGACCCTCATGAATTTCTGTTAAAGGATAGGTCCAAATACCATCCTTTAATGTATTTTCCCAGCCGTGATTGCCGGTTGCAAGAACTGTCCCCCTTTTGTCTGTCAGGACGGCCTTGATATTTGTACTGCCAAATTCGATACCGAGCGCGGTCTCACCGCGTGCGATGCTTTCCTTTGCGTCCATACTTTACCTCTTCTTCTGTCCGTAGTAGGCATTTGGTCCGTGCTTCCGGAGAAAATGCTTGTCCTGGTAATGCTGTGGTGCAGCCGTTGCAGCCGGATTTACGATGAGGGCATAGATATTCATCTTGGCAACCTCCTCAATGACCGCTGCGTTGTGAACCGCATTCATGCAGTCTGTGCCCCAGACGAAGGGTCCGTGGTTCTTGCAGACACAGCCCGGTACGTAAACCGGATTAATCTTTTTCTCGCGGAAGGTATCGACGATGATCTTACCGGTATTCAATTCATAATCCTCATCGATTTCTTCTTTTGTGAGGTTTCGTACGCAGGGAATATCCCCGTAGAAGTAGTCGCACTGGGTTGTACCCATATTGACGATATCCTTGCCAGCCTGCGCAAAGCCTGTCGCATGCGGTGAGTGTGTATGCACGATACCGCCGCTCGCCCTCAACCTTGTTGCCGTCGAGATCCATCACAACCATGTCCTCCGGGCGGAGCTCCTCATAGGGAACCCCGCTCGGCTTAATGACAAACAGTCCCTTCTCGCGGTCGATCCCGGAGACATTGCCCCAGGTGAAGGTCACGAGATGATATTTCGGGAGAAGCATATTCGCTTCATATACCTTTTGTTTAAGCTCTTCCAGCATTTGTTTACCTCTTTATGTGCAAACCAGATTTATTTCTTTTCGAAAGCTTCCATATTGAAGCTTATCTCTTATTAAAATCCGGCATGAAAAACTTCTGGAGATCCTCTTCTGTTGTATCATCACCGATCGTAACAAGCTCTGTACCGGTGAGACGTGCAAACATCGCGATATCCGAACGTGTAAGCTCTGTTGATACGACGGCATGATGTGCGCCGCCAGCATAGCACCAGCCTGCTGTACCGATCTGGAAGGATGGCTTATGGCGATACATGATACGGGCTACCGGAAGCTTCGGCATTGGCTTCGGCTGCTCTACGAGCTCGATGTCCGCGCAGATAATGCGGAAATGATCGCCCATATCAACGAGAGTACACTGAATAGCATCACCGGTTACACCGTCAAATACAAGTCTTGCAGGATCCTCCTTGCCGCCGATGCCAAGCGGATGAACCTGGATTTCAGGCTTATTCCGGGCAAAGGATGCCGGTACTTCAAGCATATGCGATGCAAGTTCAAGCTCCTTACCCGGTGTCAGATCATAGGTATAATCCTCGATAAAGCCGGTTGCACCGTGACGAGCCTCTGCCATCTTCATGAGAACAGCAGAAAAGGCTGAAATCTTATAATCGCCCTCCGGTCCGAAGCCGACGCCCTTTGCCATCAGATTCTGGGCTGCAATACCCGGCAGCTGACGAAGTCCGTGAAGATCCTGGAAGGTATCCGTAAAGGCACCGGCACCGGTCTCCTTGATGAACTTATCAAAGGCTACCTCATATCTTGCCTGGAGCCTGGAGACGTACAGAATCGAGGTTGTCGGTTGCCATCGTATACTTGTCGGTATACTCCTTCATCTTCGCATCAACCTCAGCATCGGTCGCCTTCTCAGCAAGCTCTGCGATCTCACCGATGCCCCAGTACTTGATTTCCCAGCCATACTTGATCTCGCACTCAAGACGGTTACCATCGGTTACGGCAACATCACGCATGTTGTTTCCAAAGGTTGCAACCATCAGATGCTTTGAAAAATCGATGGCCTTGGCAACCTCAGCAAACTGAGTGATCTTCGCGATGACATCCTCATGCTGATAGTAGCCTGCAACTACCTCGTGCGGGATATTCAGTCTCGCAAGAATATAACCATACTCACGGTCACCATGCGCACTCTGGTTCAGATTCATGAAATCCATATCGATTTCATCGTACGGCAGCTTCTCATTTGCCTGTGTGTGAAGATGAAGCAGCGGCTTCTGCAGCGCCTGCAGGCCCTTGATCCACATCTTAGCCGGTGAGAAGGTATGCATCCAGGTGATGACACCGACACAATCATCGTCATCATTGACCTTACGGATATCCTCAACACAAGCCGGGCTTGTAATAACGGTCGGTAGAAGCTCTACAGACACAACGTCCTTCAGCTTCTTGTCAAGAAAGGTGGTCATCTTCTTCGCATCCTTCTTTACCTGCTTCAGTGTCTCCTCACCATAAAGGTCCTGAGAGCCAACCATGAAATATAACTTCTTCATATTCTTTCTCCTTCTGTCCGGATTTTCCGGAGCTTTTATGTTCTACGTTCTAATGCTTACTTCAGCTGCCTTCCTTTATTTCAGGAAAGGCAGCAGCAATTTGATTAAAGCTTCTTCACAGAATTACCGTTATTCATCTTCACCGGAAAACGATAATTGAAATCCTTGATCTTCCAGTCCGGATCCTTCATCATCCGGACGAGGCTCCGACCGGCAATCGAGCCCAGCTCATACTTCGGATGGACGACGGATTTCAGCCGCATCGGATGATCCTCCGCGAGCATCGCATCATCAAAGGATACAATGGAAAGCTGACCGGGAACGGAAATATGCTGCGTTTCCAGATACTCAAGGAAGCTGCCGCCGATTTCATCGTTATAGATCATCAGTGCGGTACAGTCCTTCAGTCTCTGAAGAAAATGTCCGAGTGACTTCTTCGAAAATTTGTATTCAAAGTCCTTCGTCGAATACCACATCACTGCATCGTCATCAACCGTATAGCCGCGTTCAGACATCGCATTGATAAAGCCGTGGTAGCGCTCCATCCCCTGATAATCGTCATATTTGAAGATCCCGCCGATGCGCCGGTGCCCGTTTTCAAATAGATACTCTGTCAGTTCCTTCGCGCCCTGCCGATCCTGCATCTCGATGCTTGGAAACGGCATATTAGGATAATGATTATGAATGAAGATCACCGGAATATTTCTTTTTTCAAGCTCCCGGTAAAACTTCTGGTTCTGATTCGGGAAGGAGGATTTCGTCCCTTCGACGATCAGTCCCTTCACATCGCTCCGCAAAAAGCTTTCAAGATAGAGAGCCTCCTCATTGAGACGGTTTTTCGTCACCTGGACATCAATCTCATAGCCCTCTTCCTTCATGATATCCTCGATCCCGTCATAAATCGACGGAAAGAGATATTCCGAAAAGTAGCTGAGGATAAGACCAACCTTTGGCTTCGAGCCGGCGGTGGAAGCATTGTCATAGGCCACATAGGTACCGCTCCCGCGGACGCGTTCGATGAGTCCCTCCTGTTCGAGAAGCTCCAGCGCCTGCCGCACGGTCTGCCGGGAATAATCGAATTTCCTCGTCAGCACATTTTCGGATGGCAGCTTCTGGCCCTTTTTCAGGACACCACTGACGATCAGGGTCTTCGCCCAGTTATAGAGCTTGTAATATTTGAGTGTAGGGTTTTTGCCCTGTTCCTTCGGCATCTCTCGTTCCCTCGGATTTTCGTTTCAATGCCTCCTTCCGCCGACTGCGCATGAAGGAGAAGCCGGCGGCGTAGGCATTGTCATAAATTACTTGATGACCTGCAGTGACTGACGGTCAGCGAAGACTGCTACAAATACCAGGAAGACAACGCCCTGAATGAGCTGCATGGTCTGTGTGGTAAGGCCCATCATCGTAAGACCGGAATTTAGTACAATGTAAAGAAGTGAACCGACGATGACATTCATGAAGCGGACCTTCGCGCCGCCGGAGATCGGCATGCCGCCGAGCACGAGGGCGATGAGGATCTGGGTTTCGAGCTGGTTTCCGCCGGAGGAGGTAACCGAGCCGACCTTTACGACATTGATGAACGCTGCAAAGCCGGTCAGTGCACCTGCAAGTACATAGACTAAGAATTTCATCTTATCGGTACGGATACCGGAGAACTTCGCTGCCTTTTCACCGGCACCGATAGCCTTTAAATACGTACCGAACTTCGTCCAGCGAAACGCGATATAAGCGATGATCAGAACGACCGCTGTGCAGCCGAGCTTTACCGGTGTCGTATCAAAATCCATCAGTGCAACTGCGCCGGACACAGGTGCGTTACTCGTAAAGTACTTGATGAAGCCTCTGAAGAGGAACATCGTACAAATCGTAACGATGAAGGATTTGATTTTTCTGAATACATAGAAGTAGCCGTTCATCGCGCCGATGGCTGCACCCGAGAGGATACCGCCGAGGATTGCGACCGGGATGCCTGCCGTCTTCGAAAGCAGACAGACAACGATCGAAGAAATACCGAGAATCGAGCCTTGGGAGAAATCGAGGCCGCCCATCGTCATGATAAAGAAGACGCCTGTGGCTGCGATCATCGTCACATAAACCTGGGAAAGTACCAGCTTCATGTTGCCGATCATTCTCCAGTTGGTCAGAAGATTAAATACAATAAAAATGATGACGAGTCCGATCACCGGAAGGATGGCTCTAAGGTTCTGCATCCTGGAAAGTTTTTTGAGAGCCTCTTCCCTTGACTCTGTATTTGCGTTTTCAGCCATGTCTTCCTCCTTATACCATCATGGAGATGAGGTCGTTTTCCTTAAGACCTTCTCTTCTTTCAATTTCACCAGAAATCTTACCATCCTTCATGATAATGATTCTGTCACACATACCGATCAGCTCCATGAGCTCCTCAGAAATCATGATGATCGATTTACCACTCTTACGCATGCGGTCCATCAGCTGATAAATATCCTGCTTTACCTTGATATCGATACCTCTTGTCGGGGAATCCAGTACGACGATATCCGAATCCTTGCCGATCCATCTGGCGAGAACGACCTTCTGCTTATTACCACCGGATAGATCCGAGACGAACTGGTCGACATTGACCATCTTGACAGACATCTGCTGTGCGTTCTTGTCCGCGAATTCGTGCAGCTTCTTATCGGAAAGAAGGCCGAATTTATTGGAAAGATCATCAAGAGACGGAAGACAAATATTATCGAGGATCGACTGGTTAAGAACCACCGATTCATTGTCTCTATCCTTCGAGGTGTAGGCGATGCTGTGCTTGATGGCAGTCGGAATATCATTGATCTTTGTGCCATCCGCGAGTGTCACACTGCCCTCCCGGTCAAAGGATGCACCGAAAACCGCCTTGCCGATCTCATGCATACCAGATTCTGACAGACCGCCGAAGCCGAGGATTTCACCCTTATGAAGGTCGAAATTGATATCACTGATAAGACCCGGTACCGAAACATTCTT
>OMZX01000109.1 GCA_900315665.1 uncultured Eubacteriales bacterium | reverse complement strand
GCATCTTATGAGAAGTATAGAAATCAGTATGACGTCATTAAGGTTAATATACAGGAGTTCTTAAGCAGGACGCATACGATGACGGAGCTTCTGAATCGTTTGAGTAGATTTTTGTTGAAAGAGCTTATCAGGGAGTATCCGGACGTTGATTATTTGGATGACACAGATATGACCCAGTCCATAGAAGATATTTATGCGAAATATGGCAGGAAATTTGTCATCATTATCGATGAGTGGGACTGCGTTTTTCGGGAATATAAAGAGAAGCATGAAGCCCAGAAACAGTACCTTGACTTCCTTCGTGATTGGATGAAGGACAAGGAATATATCGGTCTTGCATATATGACAGGGATTTTGCCTATCAAAAAGTATGGCACGCATTCAGCACTCAATATGTTCATGGAGTTTTCAATGGAAAATCCAAGAGCTCTGTCAGACTATGTCGGCTTTACTGAAAGTGAAGTTAGGCCACTCTGCAGGCAATACAATATGGATTATGAGGAATGCAGGGAATGGTACAACGGATATTTTTTTCAGCAGGTCATGTCTACAGCCCCAATTCAATTGTCATGGCGATGCTTTCTAGACAGTACGATGATTACTGGAATCAGACGGAAACCTATGACGCGCTGCGTGATTGAGAAGGCGTAACTTGTACTTAAAGCGAGATATTATCTTTAACGACTGTTGTGTGACAGCGATAAATAACTTACGATGCGAGAAGTGAAAGGAAGTCTCAATGCGGAAGAATCAGAAGGATAAATGTCTTGATTTATTAAAGACCATGGAGCAGGGGCAGGAGGAGGTCGGAAGGCTTCTCGATAAAGGAAACGTAGAGCAGGCAAAGGGCATGCTCGGCGATCTCCAGTCTGCCGCGGAGTCGGTTGGCGGAAGCATTGAGCAGTCGGAGGGCGAGGGGACGAAGACGGTTGGTCTCCTCGAGAAGTACTGCGAAGTGGTGTACCAGATCTATGCTTCGCTGGATGATTCTATCTCCGGCGTGAAGGCGGTAAAGAAGCTTCGGCAGGCGCTGATTCCGGTGGAGAACAGTCTTAACAATGACATTCCGATGCGGCGCGAGGTTGTCTTTCTCCCGTATAAAGCGTCCATGTGGGACTCGCTCGAGACGGTGTGGCGTCGCGCAGCGGCGGATCCGCTGACCGATGCCTATGTGATTCCGATCCCGTACTTTGACCGGAACCCGGACGGTTCGCTCGGGACGGAGTATTGTGAAGGGGATTTGTACCCTAAGGATGTGCCGGTGACGGATTATCGGACGTTTGATTTTGCCGCGCATCATCCAGACCAGATCTACATTCATAACCCCTACGACGACGGAAATTACGTGACGACGGTGCACCCGTTTTTCTATTCTGCGAACCTTAAGCAGTTCACGGATGATCTCGTATACATCCCATATTTTATTCTGAGTGATCCAGATCCGTCCAATGCAGACTCCGTGCGTTCGATGGCGCATTTCGCGACGGTTTCTGGCGTGTACAATGCTGACCATGTCATCGTGCAGTCGGAGGCGATGCGGCAGGCGTATATTCAGGCACTTGTTTGGAAGAGCCCGGACGGGGAGAAGACAAGACCTTACTGGGAAAAAAAGATTTCCGGTGCCGGCAGCCCGAAGGTCGAGAAGCTTCTTTTAATGAAGCGGGAGGAGCTTGAGATACCGGAGGAGTGGAAGGAGCTGATCCGGAAGCCAATTGGTTCAAATGGACATGAAACACTAGGAACCGATGGGAATGGAAAATCAGACGATGCAGCAGGCTTTCACGAAAAGAAGATTGTCCTCTATAACACTTCGCTTGGGGCATTTCTTGGAAACAGTGAGTGGATGATCGGGAAGATCCGGGAGGTGCTGGAGACCTTCAAACGTTATCAGAACAGTGTAACACTTCTCTGGCGCCCGCACCCGCTGCTGCCTTCGACGATCAAGTCCATGCGCCCTCAGTTCTATGATCAGTATATGGATCTTGTTGCGTGGTATCGGGCGGATGGCTTCGGGATCTATGATGACACGCCGGAGCTCGACCGCGCGCTCGTGTTGTGCGACCAGTATTACGGTGACTGGAGCTCACTTGTGTGGCTTGCGCAGAAAATCGGGAAGCCGATCGCGATCCAGTCAAAGGATGACCACCTCGACGAGCTGTTGCAGAAGCTGGCGGGAGAATCAGACGATGCGTAGAAGTAGATATGAGACTTTTTAAATCCATTGCTCGGAACGGTAAGGGATTAAGCTTTAGATGAGGCAAAATGATGAATCAAACGACAATAGCAGTGCTTTTGGCAGGTGGAAAAGGAACCAGACTTGCATCATCGGTGCCAAAGCAGTTTATCGAGGTGAATGGACGGATGATTCTAAGCTACAGTCTCGAGACTCTGTTAAAGCATGCGGGAATCGATGGTGTCTGGATCGTCTGTGAAGAAGCCTGGCGGAATCAGATTCGGGATGAGGCAGACAAACTAAAGCTTCCGATGGAGAAGCTTCTAGGCTTTTCGCTTCCGGGAGAGCGCAGCCGGCAGGAATCCATCCGAAATGCACTGCGGGATATCGTAAAGCTTTCACCTGCACATGTTCTCGTCCACGACGCTGCGCGCCCGAATCTTTCCGTAAAGATGATCGATGACTGCCTGGAAGCTCTCAAATCGCACGATGGTGTGATGCCGGTGCTCCCGATGAAGGACACCGTATATTACAGTGAGGACGGGCAGCAGGTGTCGAAGCTTTTAGAGCGCGACCGGATTTTCTGCGGTCAGGCACCGGAGGCATATGACTTTAAGAAATATTTTGACTCGAATGAAGCACTGTCACTAGTAGATATTTCAAAGGTGCGTGGTTCGACAGAGCCGGCTGTGATGGCAGGGATGGACATCGCGATGATCCCGGGTGATGAACATAATTTCAAGATTACAACGATTGCCGATCTGGAGAGATTTCGCGAACAAATTCAATGAATTATGCATATTTTCGCTCCTTAACTCATAAAAAAATCGAGTTAAGGAGCGAAAATGTCGATTTTATATTCGAAAGAATTTACAAAGGGTAGCGTATTCAGTTTAAACGAAGCATATGGCGAGGAATAGAAATGAAGGCTTGGGTTCTACATGATATCGGTGATATTCGGCTGGAGGAGAGGACAATGCCGACGCCCGGCAAAGGTGAGGCACTCATCCGCGTGATGGCGGCGGGCATCTGCGGGTCAGATGTGCCACGTGTTTTTCGTGACGGAGCGCATGTGATGCCGCTTGTGCCGGGTCACGAATTTTCCGGGGTTGTGGAAGCAGTCGG
>OMZX01000065.1 GCA_900315665.1 uncultured Eubacteriales bacterium | reverse complement strand
GCCACCACGAGGACAACCACCAAAATGAGATCACGTTTATGTTTTTCTATAAAGTCTTTATCCATCATGCAAATTCCTTTTCCATTCATTTACTGCATTGTATCAGATTTTTTGGCTATCGCATAGAAAAGCCGGGTTGGAAATTCATTCCAGCCCGGCCTGTATCTATTCGAAATTTAGAAATATGTAGCGATACCATAAAATACCAGGAAGCCGGTCAGAATAGGCAGAATTACACGAAAATAAATATGGATGAGCTTATTCTCACCTGCAATCTTAGCTCCATCGCCGGTATTGACCTCCTTCAGGTAATTCCGATAGCCCCAGCCCTGCGTCAAGGTGCAGAACAGGATAAAAATGAAGGAGCCGACCGGAAGTGCGATGTTTGAAACGTAGAAATCCTCGAGATCCATGATCGTGTTGCCGGCGCGAAGCGGCTGGAAGCTGCTCCAGACATTGAAGCCGAGCGCACACGGGATGGAGCTGATCATGAGGATGAGGCCATTGACCAGAGCGCTCTTCTTTCTCGATGTACCGCGGAGATCCACGGCGAAGCTCACGATATTTTCAAACACGCCGATCATCGTGGACAGTGCGGCAAAATACAAGAACAGGAAGAACAGACTTCCGACGATCCGTCCGCCCTGCATGCCGGAGAATACCCGCGGCAGTGTCACGAAAATAAGACTCGGACCGGCATCCACATCGATGCCATAGGCAAAGCACGCCGGAAAAATGATAAGACCAGCCGTCAGTGCGACGAAGGTGTCGAGTGCTGCCACGAGCGTCGCTTCACCAAGCAGTGACCGCTTCTTATCGATATAGCTTCCGAAGATTTCCATACCACCCATACCGATGGAAAGCGTAAAGAAGCTCTGATTGAGTGCGGCATACACAACCTGCCCGAAGCCGGCATTTTCCATATTCTGTAGATTCGGCTTAAGATAAAAGGAGAGGCCCGGTGCGCCGCCCGGAAGCATTAGACTGAAAATCGCAAGGGCGATCATGATGAGGATGAGGGCAATCATCATGACCTTCGTGATCTTCTCGACGCTCTGCTGGAGGCCGGCCGAGCAGATCAGCATCGTCATGAGGACGACGAGCAGCATGAAGCCAACAAGGATCGCCGGGCTCCCCATCATACCGTCAAAGACGCTCTGCACCTTTTCGGTCGTCGCACCGTCAAACGTGCCGCTGAGGAGCAGCCATAGGTAATAAAGAATCCAGCCGGAGATCACGGAATAATACATGAGGAGCACATAGTTGCCCGCCATTGCGAACCAGCCCCAGATGTGCCATTTCGTGCCGGGCTTCTCAAGCGTCTTAAACGCCGGGTAAATCGAGCGATGACTCGCACGGCCGACCGCATATTCCATCGTGATGATGGGGATGCCCATCAGGCACAGGAAGCAGAGGTAGATCAGTACGAAAAACCCTCCGCCATATTGCCCTGTAATATAAGGAAACCGCCATACGTTTCCAAGTCCGATCGCACAGCCCGCCGACAGCAGGATGAAGCCAAGCCGTGATCCTAAGTTTTCTCTCTCTTTCATACAATCCCCCAAAATAGCCTTAATGTTTACCACTTTAACGCTTTTGCGTCACAAATCAAAGAGATATAACAAACCGGCATAGCGGGGCGGTGGGCTATGCCGGTTTGTACAGAATAGAACACCCTCTCAGCCGGTTCGCAATTGCAGTTTTATACATCCTTTGATATCGTCATCTGTCATGTACGACAGTGCATCGATGAGGCAGATATGGAAACTACCGAGACCGATCCTTGAAGATTGCTTGTTACCCACTGTGTCGCAGGCATACTTTACAGCTGTCTTTTCATCGGCTAATCTACCTGCACACTGCGCATATGCTAGCTCACCAGCGATACCGAGGGTTGCCGCTGCAAGCATGGCTGCAGTAAAGCCGTCGCAGGTCTCACTTAGATACGTATCCACAAGTGCATTCAGTAAACAGCCGGTTCCTGTCACACGGCCAAGCTCCGGCACGCCGTTTTCAAGCAGTGCTCCAACCTTCCCATCACTTACGATATCGACTTCGCCGCTCACAAGAACGGTAGATCCCGTCAGCTTCGAAAGTTGAGAAGAGATCTTTAGCATTCGGTTGATTGTGACTTCATCGCCAGCTCGGACACGATCTATGTCGGCGACATCAACTCCTGCTGCCCGGGCGTCTGCATGATCCTTACCCGTTTCCGCTGCCTCACGTTCCGGCATTGCCTTTCCTAAAAGCTCCTCTGCCAGCGCTGTAATCTCACTGGCATTACCTTTAATGACTGTCGGACGGGCTTGCTTTATAAAGGAAGCTGCTGCATCCATGCGGAGCCTGCTGCAGGAGACACCGACCACATCGATTACCGATGGAATGCCTACATGACGTGCTGTTTCCCCTGAAATTTTGATGGAACGAAGTCTTGCATCTGTGATATTTGCAAGACTTACGCCGAGTGCCCGGGAAATCTCTGTGATGCCCTGGACCTCCTCCGGATGCTCAGCACAGATTGGGCGCCCGCCGACAGCGAGAATCGCATTGGCACAGTCGTTGATGGCGATTGGACTGGTAATGAGATGAATGAGCGGTTGCTTCTCCAAGACCATATTTCTTGCTGCCAACATATTGATCAGCATCATTTCTTTCTGTTCGTCTTTTGTCATGAACATCCGGTTCCTTTCATGATGAAATTTCATACCAATTGACCAATCAAGTCTTCATATGGTTTATGTTTCAAGCTGTGATGCTCTTTCTCCCTGTAGTCTTATGTTTAAGATAGTATACCGCGCCGCCGAGGAAGCAGCCGAACAGCACCACATATTTCATCGCGTTCATCGCCGGTGTCGGGTTCGGGATAAAGTTATGGATGATCACCAGTACGAGAAGGTAGCCGATGAATCCGAAGACCGCAATTCCGATGGCGTCATTGGCATAAGAATCGATGCCGTTATAAACTGTGGAGCCAAGGGCTGCCTGGAATTTCGCAACGAGGCCGGCCTTCTGCATCTTCGAGAGGAGGATGAAGCCGAGAGAGCCGCCGATAAGCGTGCCCGCGATGAAGCTCGGCACATAGAAGAACCAGGTGAGACCTGTGCGGCCCCAGATGTAGGTCATGACCGGATAGGAAATAATCGCGCCAATGATGCCAGTGCCGATGACTTCGCCGAGGAACGCCCAGATGAGCTTCCCGTGGCTGAGCCGGTAAAGCATGCCTGCAAGGAAAACGCCGAAAACCTGACCGGTGATGGCAAGCGGTGGGATGCCAAGGAAGGACATCCGGAGAATCGAGATGATGAGCGCGGTCAAAAATCCGTAATACGGCCCGATAAAGACTGCACAGGTCACATTAATGAGGTGTGCCATCGGGCACATGCCCTCGACCCGAAGAATCGGTGAGATAATGACGCCGAGCGCGACCATCATCGCCATGAACGTGAGCTTCATGACCTTCGTGTGGTTGTTAATAGTAAAGTTACTGGTTGTGTGATTTTGCATGTTTGCCCTCCTAAATGTTGAGGGAAAAGAAAACAGCCTGCCCGACCGGACAGACTGTTTATCACACTACCGCCGGACAGGTGCACTCCACCCTCTGGCGGTCAATACTCACTGGTATCCTCTCAACCCGGAACACGGGCTCCCATCGCATTCCTCTCTCGCACCGTATCAGGGAGCTCCCCCTCATACAGCTTTCATGAAGCAGGCTGCTTCATCACGAAGAGCAGTTACGGCTATATTATAGGTTGACAATCCGTAATAGGCAAGCTTATAATTCACGTGTCAACCAGACAGTACAGAATGGTTGACATAAAATTGCTTCATTGAGGAGAATTTGAGTATGAGAAAAATAACAACTAGAGAAATTTGTACGATTGCACTGTTTACCGCTTTGATCTGTGTGCTCGGGCAGTTCAGTATTCCGCTTCCGGGTGGTGTACCGATGACACTACAGACGTTAATTATCCCCCTCGCGGGTGTAGTGCTCGGAGCCTTCGGCGGTACGATGGCAACGATCATTTATCTTTTACTCGGTGCAGTTGGTGTACCTGTTTTTGCCGGCTGGTCCGGAGGCATCGGTGTTCTCGTCGGCATGACGGGCGGTTTCCTTGTTTCCTTCCCGCTTTTGGCGCTAACTGCCGGCTGGGGTGACAGTCTCGGACGAAAGATGACCGATGGTAAGACAAATGTACAGTACTATGTCATCCTGGTGCTCTTCCTTCTTCTTGGTGCCGTACTGAACTATGCCGTCGGCACGGTCTGGTTTGTGGTTGTTGCCAAGAGCACCTTTGCAGTCGCCTTCGGTGCCTGCGTCGCTCCGTTCATCCCGACCGCAATCCTTAAGATCATTCTCACAGCAATCCTCGGACCAGTGATCAAGCATGTTCTTGTCAGGGCGAATGTGATTCTGCCGAACACTGGTCTCGCAAACGCTTAATTGAACCATCCATTTCCATAAAACCGAGGTGGGATTAGACTATGTTCTGATCCCACCTCAACTCTTTTGCACGTGCTCTATAATTAGCAGATTCAGCCTTTGTTGAAATTCATCTGCTTCATCAGTTCATGGAAGCAAACCTCACATTTCCCATCAGAGATGGAAACCGGAATATGATCATCGAAGCTATAGCCCTTTGAGGCATCATCCTTATAGAAAAGCCACACTGTCACCTGCTGCCTTTCCGGGTCGATCAGCCAGCACTCTTTCACGCCAGCCTCCTGATATTTACGAAGCTTTATGAAAATATCTTTTTTTCGCGTAGATGGTGATAACACCTCCGCAGCAAATTCAGGTGCACCTACAATATGTTTCTCACGATTCTTTTCCTGATCACAAACCACAATGACATCAGGCTCCACCATCGTCCGGTCATCACAGTCAAGCTGCACATCAATCGGTGAAATATACGGATGACAGGGCATATGATGCTGCATAACACACATCATGAGCTTCAAATATAGAAGACCCGCAGCATCCTGGTGATCCGCTGTCGGTGCTTCCATCTTGAACAGTACACCGTCGATCAGTTCATAACGAACACCATCCGGCAGAGCATAATAATCCTCCAATGTAAACTCTCCCTGCTTCTTACTGTGGAGAATCCGCTCTTCTTCCTGCTTAATCCTCTCCCTTTCCTTCAACGCCTCGATGGCTTCCTTCTCCCGCTCAATCGCTGTATATGCCTCATAAGCAGCCTCAGGCTCCGCAACATGCAGCATCGTATTCTTCACCGTATACGGTTTGCTCTCCAATACTGCCGTAAGCTTCTCGATCGTCTCTCTACGCGGGTTCTTCGTATAGCCGCTAAAAATCTTCTGCAGCGTTCCGACCGGCACCCCGGTCAGTTTCGAAAGTGCCTCCACCGAGTAGCCTAGCTCGCGCTTTCTCCTCTTCATTTCTTCAATGGTCATTCGTTTTTCTTCCGTTTTCTTTCCGTTTTTAATCCTTTGATCATCCGTTATTGCCTAAATTCTACCGTTTACTTTGAATTTTGTCAATAATGGATGATTTATGATCAGCTTTTGGATTTGCAGGAAGAAGAAGGCATTGCTATAATGGAAAAAGCGACGTGCATGACATAGACTCTGCACGATTAAGAAAAAGAACGGCGGGGAGGAAGCGATTATGCTGAAGGACGGGAAAATTTATGCAGGGCGGACGGCGGATGGCCGCGAGATCGGAATTTTACCTTCGATGGCGAACCGGCACGGGTTCATCGCCGGCGCGACTGGTACCGGCAAGACGGTGACGCTGAAGGTGCTGGCAGAGTCCTTCTCCGATCTCGGCGTTCCGGTATTCCTTGCTGATGTGAAAGGCGATTTGGCCGGCATGCTTGAGCCCGGTGTCGACTCCGAATCCATGCAGAAGCGCATCGTGAAGTTTCAGCTTGCCGATACCGGCTTTCATTATCAGGCCTACCCGACTGAATATTTCGATATCTATGGGCAAAACGGGATCCAGCTCCGGACAACAATTTCCGATATGGGTCCGGTGCTCCTCAGCCGTATCCTCGGACTAAACGATATCCAGTCGCAGATTCTCTCGATCGCGTTCAAGATTGCAGACGACAACCAGCTCCTCCTCATCGATACGAAGGATCTGAAGGCGATGCTCAACTGGCTCGATGATCATAAAGCCGATTACAAGCAGGACTACGGCAATATCTCCGGAAGCTCCGTCGCCGCGATCACGCGCGCGATCATCACACTCGAGATGAATGGCGGCGATATTTTCTTCGGCGAGCCGGCCTTAAAAATCCAGGATCTTTTCCAGCGGAGCTCAGACGGCCGCGGTGTCATCAATATCCTAGATTCCGAGAGCCTCATCAACAACCCATCGCTCTACTCCACCTTCCTCCTTTGGCTTCTTTCCGAGCTGTTCGAGCAGCTTCCCGAGGTCGGCGATATGGAGAAGCCGAAGATGGTGTTCTTCTTTGATGAAGCGCATCTCCTCTTCGACGATGCTCCGAAGGAGCTTCTCCAGAAGATCACGCAGGTTGTCCGTCTCATCCGCTCAAAGGGCATCGGCGTTTATTTCGTGACGCAGAACCCCGGCGACATTCCGGATGACGTACTCTCGCAGCTTGGCAACAAGATCGAGCACGGCCTCCGCGCGTACTCGCCAAACGAGCAGAAAAATGTGAAGGCTGCGGCGTATTCCTTCCGACCGAACCCTGCCTTTGATACCTTCGATACGATCCTAAATCTTGCGACGGCCGAAGCGGTCGTCTCCTTCCTCGATGAGAACGGCACCCCGCAGGAAGCCGAAAAGGTAAGCATTCTTCCACCACAGTCAAAGATGGGCGCAATCTCCGACGACGACCGGCAAAAGGCCATCAAGGGAAGCCTTCTCTACACGAAATATGCTAATGCCTACGACCCCGACTCGGCCTATGAGGTATTGGAACGCCGCAGTGCTTCAGAGGCAGCTGACGCGGAACAGGCTGCAAAGGAGGCAGAGCTTGCAAAGCAGCAGGCGAAGTTAGAAGCGGAAAAGGCAAAACAGGAAGCTGCCGAAAAAAAGCAGCGTGAAAAAGAACTAGCCGCTGCCGAAAAGCAACGTCAAAGGGAAGAAGCACGCCGTGCGAAGGAAGAAGAAGCCGCAGCACGTGCCTGGGAGCGCGAACAGGCAGAGCGTGAAGAGCGCGAAGCCAGAGCCCGCGAGCGCGCTGCAAAGGATCTCGCTGGATCCTTCGGCCGTGCCCTCGGCGGCAACACCGGTGCCCGCCTCGCAAGAGGTCTTATGTCGACACTGCTCAGGTATTGATATTATTCATCGATATATTTTACAGAACCAATATGTTCCTTCCATACATTGATGTAGTCATCGACATATGTATGCATCAAAATCATGATTCGCATCAAATCTCTATCTGGAACTTTTCCTTTATTATGGGCTATCAAGCTCCCGCATAAGTTCAACTGCATGATAGATTTTATGAAAATATTCCATAAAATAGATGGTCTTTTCCAAGTCAAAATTATTGAACAAAATCTTTCCATCATTTGCAATCAGAATCCTTAACTTCCTAAAAAAGTAACACTCAATACGAATAATTCTACATTCGGATAGCTAAAAAGTCTAGGAAATAGGCCATTTCTTAGGCTTTTTTTATTGCTTTTCTTTAGTGGCAGTGGTATAATTATTTAGTGGTAAATGAATCTCGAAAGAGAGGCAAAAATTCAGAGAGCAAAAGGCAACACGGTTTATGTCTACTACGAAATCGGTAGAGATTATGACCCAAGCCGGCAGTTCACCATTCCCAAGCGTGTTACGATTGGGAAGCTGTCCTCGGATGCTTCCGACAAGATGTTTCCAAACCAGAACTTTCTGAAGTATTTTCCGGATTCAGTGAAAGAAAATGATGTGTTGGCAGAACGCAGCTGCTGTCTGAGAGCCGGCACATTCATGGTTCTTCAGTGGATATCGGAACAGATGAAACTTCAGGATTTCCTTCTAAAGTACTTTAACCTGAAAGACACTGGCCTTATCCTTGACCTTGCTTCGTACTCGATCATTACTGAGAGCAACGTCGCCCAATACTATCCTGATTATGCTTATGATCATCCGCTGTTCACGGATTCTCATATATCAGATCTGTTGGAACGGATCACGCAGGAGGAAATCACCGGCTTCCTCAATGACTGGAATAAGAAACACAATAAAGCAGATGGGATTTACATCTCATACGATTCCACAAATAAAAACTGCCAGGCTGGCGACATTGAAATGGTCGAATTCGGACATCCGAAAGTTGATCTCGGGAATCCCATTTTCAACCTTTCTATCGCATATGATATGAAGAACAGAGATCCTCTGTTCTACGAGGATTATCTAGGCAGCATCAACGATGTGTCGCAGCTACGATTCATGCTAAATAAGGCCAAATCCTATGGGTATGAAAAGATCGGATTTATCCTGGATAGAGGCTACTTTAGTGAAGATAACATTAAGTTCATGGATGACTGCGGATACAACTTTGTGATCATGGCCAAAGGCCTTTCATCTCTGATAAGTGGTCTGATCGATGCCCGGTCGGGGTCCTTTGAAAACAAGCGTGCCTGCCTGATTGAAAAGTATAATGATTATGGGATTTCCTTCCGGCAGCCTCTTTACGCGCAGGATGAAAAGGACCGGAGTATCCATCTTTATTACAATGATTATCGTGCCTATACAGAGAAAGCTTTGCTTGACAAGCATCTTGCGGGACTTAAGAAATCACTTCAAAAACATCTGGGGACAAGCAAACCCCTTGGAAAAGCCTACACGGATTATTACTTACTTTACTTTGATAATGAAAAAAAGCTGACGTCCTTCCGTGAAAGGCAAGATGTAGTCGAAAATGCAAGAAGCCACTGTGGCTATTTTGCAATCATCACCTCGGAAGAGATGACCGCAGAAGAAGCCTTAGACCTTTATAAAAGCCGTGATGCTTCCGAGAAGCTCTTCCTTCAGGATAAAAGTTTTCTCGGAGACAATTGCCTGAGGGTAGCCAGTGAAACAGCTGCTGAAGCCAAGATATTTATTGAATTCATCGCGCTAATTATGAGATGCAAAATGTATGTATATCTAAAGAATCGCATGATTGAAGATGATAAAAAGTCGAATTTCATGACTGTTCCAGCGGCAATCCGGGAGCTCGAGAAGATCGAGATGTCCCGCCACCTTGACAGTATATATCGTCAGGACCATGCAGTAACAGCGACGCAGAAAGCTATTCTTGGAGCCTTTGGCCTAAATGAGGATTATGTATCAGACAAGTCAAAGGCTATCAGTAAGATTCTCTCAGATGTTGCGGATAATTTCAGGGAGGAATAGAATAATGGCAAGAACAAGACGAACAATCACGCTTGATGAAAAGATACAGTCAGAGGAAGCTGCACTTGCAGCACTTAAATCCAGATATGATGCAAAAGCTGCTGAAATAGAGCAGCTTCGGAAAAAGAAAGCCGATGCGGATCATAAGAAACTTCTTGATGCTTTCGATAAAGGAGACAAAACACTCGAGCAGGTTCTGACATTTATTCAGAGTTGAGCGTTTAGTGGTAAAATCTTAGGAAGTTAAGG
>OMZX01000069.1 GCA_900315665.1 uncultured Eubacteriales bacterium | reverse complement strand
TATGGTATCATTAACACATAAAAAGTACCAATTATGGCACTGAATGAAATTTCGTTATATGCATATTTTCGTAGGAATAGGTGTCAAGGATTGATAGGATGTGCGTTTGATCTATGCTGGAGACATGAGGGGAGGCTTATGATGACATTGGAAGAGATGAAGCAGAAAAAACAGGAATACGGATACTCCCTGGAGATGCTCTCAAAGCTATCCGATGTACCGCTAAGTACCTTGAAAAAGTTATTTTGCGGACAGACGGAAAATCCCAGACAGGTGACGATCGAAAAGCTGACTGCGGTTTTTGAAGCGAAAGCCAAAGCCGAAGCCAGAGCCAGAGCCGAAGTGGAAGCTAGAGCTGAAGCCAAAGGCTATTCTACGAGTGTGCCGGCTTCTTCCGTAAAGGAAAACAACAGCGTTTATGGAAACAATTCTTTAAAACCGGACAATCCTTTTGAGAGTCAAAAGCAGGGAGAATATACCGTGGAGGATTACTATGCCTTGCCGGATGATGAGAGATATGAATTGATCGATGGTGTCCTTTTCAAGATGGATAGCCCTGAAAGTATTCATCAGGATGTCGTTCTCTATCTTTCTTCTCGTTTGATGACCTGTGCACTTGAGCATGGTATGCCCTGTCATCCATATGTTGCACCGATGGATGTCAGACTTGATAAGGATTTGAAAACGATTGTGGAACCGGATGTCATCGTGTGTTGTGATCCAGAGCTTACTAACGAGTCACGACGTATATTCGGTGCACCGGAGTTTGTCGCGGAGGTGATTTCGCCATCCTCGAGAAAAAAGGATGCTTTTCTGAAGCTGAATAAGTATAGAGATGCAGGTGTTAAAGAGTACTGGCTGATCGATCCACGGAAGCAGACGGTCATCGTATATCTTTTTTATCAGGATGATGATATTTCTGCATATACATTTGACGATACGATTCCGGTGTCTATTTCTGACGGGTTGTGTGAGGTTTGCTTCGCACCCATAAAGGGGTGGATCGAAGCCGCTTTGCATAAGCCTGCTGCACCGTGATGGGGCAGCAGGCTTTGCATTAAAACTAAACAGTATCCCCGGATTACAGCAGGCTGCCAAGTGACAGGAAGACCGGCGCGAAGACAAGCGACACGACGGTCATCAGCTTGATCAGGATGTTGATCGATGGCCCCGATGTGTCTTTGAAGGGATCGCCGACGGTATCGCCGACGACGGCAGCCTTGTGGGCTTCAGAACCCTTGCCACCGAAGTTACCCTGTTCGATATATTTCTTCGCGTTATCCCAGGCACCGCCGGAATTTGACATGAAGATCGCCATCAGGACACCGGTCAAAAGCGCGCCCGCCAGCATACCGCCGAGTGCTGCAGTGCCGAGCACGAGGCCGACGACGAGTGGGCTTACCGCTGCGAGGATACCCGGCAGGATCATCTCATGGAGTGCCGCCGTCGTCGAAATGCCGACACATGACTTATAATCCGGGCGGCTGGTGCCTGCGAGGATGCCCGCGTCAGCGTGGAACTGCCGCCGCACTTCCTCGATCATCTTATAAGCTGCCTTTGATACGGATTCCATCGTGAGCGCCGAGAACAGGAAGGTCAGCATGCCGCCGATAAAGAGGCCGACGATGACCTTCGGATCCATGATATCGATCTTATCAAGCGACACGGCCTGGGCATAGGAAACGAACAGCGCGAGTGCCGTCAGCGCCGCGGAGCCGATTGCGAAGCCCTTGCCGATAGCCGCGGTCGTGTTACCGACAGAATCCAGTGTATCTGTGATATTCCGTACGTCATCCGGAAGCCCCGACATTTCTGCGATGCCGCCGGCATTGTCCGCAATCGGGCCGTACGCATCAACCGCGATGGTGCTGCCGGTTGTCGCAAGCATGCCGACTGCCGCGAGCGCGATGCCATAGAGCCCGATGATCTGATAGGAGATGAGGATGCCAGCCGAGATGCAGAGGATCGGGATCATCGTCGAGCGCATGCCGACCGCAAGGCCGGTGATGATGTTCGTGCCGGCGCCGGTCTCCGATTCCTTCGCGATATGCTGCACATGCCGGTATTTATCTGATGTATACATTTCTGTCATCTGCCCGATGACGAAACCAACCAAAAGCCCCGCAATCACAGCGAGTGCCGGCTTGAGATTGCCGAAGAGCGCGCTGCTAAGAATCAGTGCACAGACGATGACGATCACATAGGCGACATAGGAGCCGGTATTCAGTGCCTTCTGCGGATTGCCTCCGTTCTTTCCATGCACGAAAAACGTACCGATCAGTGAGGCGAGGATGCCTACACCAGCGAGAAGCAGCGGGTAGATCGCGCCAGGTTCGCCGGCGGCGAGACCTAGTGTGATGGCAGACACGATCGCACCGACATAGGACTCGAAAAGGTCTGCGCCCATGCCTGCCACGTCGCCGACATTGTCACCGACATTGTCGGCAATGACGGCCGGATTTCGGGGATCGTCCTCTGGGATGTTGTTCTCGACCTTGCCGACGAGATCCGCGCCGACGTCCGCGGCCTTCGTATAGATGCCGCCGCCCACACGGGAGAAGAGTGCGACGGAGGAAGCGCCGAGACTGTAGCCGAAGAGAATATCCGGGTTACCGGTGAGAAGATAGATGACGGATGCACCGAGAAGGCCGAGACCGACGACCGAGAAGCCCATCACAGAACCACCGCGGTAAGCAACCGACAACGCTTCAGCCATACCCTTTGTTCTGGCAGCATTGGCGGTACGGACATTTGCGCGGGTCGCCGTCTGCATGCCGAAGAAGCCGGCGAGCGAGGAAAAGAGGGCGCCGACCATGAAGCAGATCGCCTCCGGGATATTCCGGAGCGCGAAGCAAAGGAGCATAAAAACGACAGCGACGAAGACGACGAGCACTTTATATTCGGAAAGAAGAAACGCCTCCGCGCCTTCATGAATCGCGGTCGCGATTTCCTTCATACGATCCGTGCCGGCATCTGCTGCGGAAACCTTCTTCGCTGTCACAAACGCAAATACCAGTGCGATCAAAGCTGCAAGTAAAATGAACCATAGCATAGCATCCATGATGATCCCTCCATATGAAATTGAAGAGTATGATGACAGAATGGTCATATACTCCATGTATTCTAGCCATAGTGTAACGCATTATTTCAACGAAATAAATGCAAAATTCACATTTTGGAATAAACAGAAAATGAATTTTGAAAATTGACCAAAAATGGAGAGATAGACTATACATGATCCTGATTCTCTATGCAGAGTTTGAAAAACCAAAGGAGGATTTCGACAACTATTCGACCGTGCTGAAGGACGACTTCGTCACATTCTTCGAAAGCTGACAGAGAGAACCGTCCCCGGTGTCACATTTCCTCAATGCGAAAAGGGGCTTGAAGCGGAAGCAGTTATCCTATATAATGTCGTATGTAAGCGGTTACAAAATCTGGCACACGGGACTTGAACCCGCACGGTTGCCCAAAACCCGTGCGACAGAAAAACATGCTTCCTTGCCAACCGAAGCCGGTGAAGAACCGGAAAGAGATAATGTGCATGGCGGAAGCATTATAAAAAAGGAGATTATCATGACGACAGAAGAGTTTATGAAGGCACTTGCCGATGTGAAGGTTTGTCCGGTTGTTGTACTGGATGATGCAGAGGATGCAGTTCCTCTTGCAAAGGCACTCGAGGCAGGGAAGCTTCCGATGGCAGAGGTTACATTCAGAACAGCCGCTGCTGCTGATTCGATCGCTAAGATTGCGAAGGAGGTTCCGGGTGTCATCGTCGGTGCCGGTACTGTCCTCGACCGTGAGCAGTGCGCACGCGCCATCAACGCCGGTGCACAGTTTATCGTTTCCCCGTCCTTCTCGGATGAGGTTGCTCAGTACGCAATCGGCCACGGCGTAGCATATTGCCCTGGCACCTGCACACCGACTGATATTACAAACGCCCTTCGCTACAACCTTCCGATGGTGAAGTTCTTCCCGGCTGGCGCATACGGCGGACTCAAGACCATCAAGGCCCTTTCCTCCGTATTCCCGCAGCTCAAGTTCATGCCGACCGGCGGCGTTAACACCGAGAATGTCAATGAATACCTCGGCTTCGACAAAATCATCTGTGTCGGCGGTACCTGGGTATGTAAGAAGGATAAGGTTGCCGCGCATGACTGGGACGGCATCACGAAGCTCTGCCAGGAAGCATACGATCTGACACACAAGGCTTAATTGTCAATGCCTACATGAAGTGTCTCTCCGGGCGGCTGTGCTGTTCGGAGAGATTTTTGTATAGGCTAAGCAGACGGGTGGAAGCATTATACCACCAGGCGAAAAATTCCTGTCTTTTTTGTGTTGACAAGTAGGGCAAATTTCGTTAGACTGTATGAGTCGCTCAAATGAGCACTTCCATGCGAGTCCGTAGCTCAGCTGGATAGAGCAACGGCCTTCTAAGCCGTGGGTCCGGGGTTCGAATCCCCGCGGGCTCAGTTTCTCAGGAAGCTGAGTAAAAAGACTGCTTTAGGTAGTCATGGATTTTCAGGAGACTGAGTTAAAAATAGACTGTTTCGACAGCCGTAATATGGTGGGTATAGCGTAGTTGGTTATCGCGCCAGATTGTGGTTCTGGAGGTCCTGAGTTCGACTCTCAGTACCCACCCTTCGCCAGCAGGCTTTAGAATTAGGGCCATCGCCAAGCGGTAAGGCATAGCCCTTTGACGGCTACATTCGTTGGTTCGAATCCAACTGGCCCTGTTTGAGGCAATAGCTCAGTTGGTAGAGCACTTGACTTTTAATCAAGTTGTCGCGAGTTCGACTCTCGTTTGCCTCATAGTTTTCAAAGCTCTGTACTTGGTACAGAGCTTTTTCTTTTACTTTATATTTTGCGGCATTGGCGGAATTGGCAGACGCGCAGGATTTAGGTTCCTGTGGGCGACCGTGCGGGTTCAAGTCCCGTGTGCCGCAGTGAAAATAGCACGTATTTAGGCTAAGATAGCCTGGATACGTGCTTTTTTGCGAAATCCTGACACAGGGGACGGTTCTCTCTGTCAGCTTTTTGGAGCATGATCACCCCAAAAGCTGACAGAGAGAACCGTCCCCTGTGTCAGTTTATGCGAGGAGGGAGTTGAAGGCGTGAACCTGCGGAAGCAGGGCATAGTCATCGCGGCAGAGCAGGTGGGTTTCGCGGGTGAAGAGCTGTCCGTCTGCAAAGATGAGCGGCTTCCGGTAGCCGTCGTAACTGTCTAGGCAAATCTCGGGGAGGATCGACCAACCGATACCCTCCGAAACAAGCGCAAGACACGCGGAAATGTCATTGATCTCGAGACGATAATCGCCGAGGACGATTTCATTTTCCTGTATCCAGCGATTGATGCGCTGCTGGAAGCTTGCGTCAGATTTTCTTGCGATGAACGGGTAGTCGGAAAGCGGCGTATCCTTCCGGTCGTCCGCGCACACGAAAAAGACCTTTTCCTTGCTGAGCAAAAGATCATCCTCCTTCCATGGAAACTGACCGCGTACGACGATAAGCCGCAATTTGCCATCGAGGAGCTTCTGATATAATGCGGTGCTCTGGCCGGTCTGGATCGACAGATGCACATTCGGAAAGAGCGTGGTATATTTTTTGAGAATTTTCGGAAGATCGTAGCGGGCGAAATTGACGGACACACCGAGAGAAAGCGTGCCGCCGACACGCCCGCCAAAGGTCGATGCCTGATCGCGGACTTTTTCGCCGAGTGTACGCATTCGGATCAGATCCGGCAGAATTTCCTCTGCCACAGGTGTCGGGATCATGCCCTTCTTCGAGCGGAGAAAAAGCGTGCAGTCATATTCCTTTTCGAGCTTCTGAATCCGCTTCGTCAGCGTGCTCTGTGACATGAAAAGCGCATCGGCCGTCCGGGTCACATTTCCATTTTTCATGAGCATGATAAATGCATCGATATCCTTTTCTTCCAGACTCATTTGTCGTACCTTTCTCAAAGTCATACGATGATTCAAATCGTATCGTTTCTCCTTCGTTTATATCATTTCAGAATATATTCAGCAAGACATAGGAGCATTGGATTCTCTACGGTATTTTCAAGATAGGATTTCATTCCTCCGGACCGCCTTTTATGCTATAATGAAATGACCTTCTATAGGAGTCCGGACGAAAGGGAGATCTGTTAAGATAAGGTTCCTGCTTATATTGTTCGGACTTAAAGAAACGGAGTTTATATCATATGACAGAAGAAACAAGACACGAGCTTGTGAAGAAGGCCATGGATATGCGGAAATTTTCGTATACACCTTACTCACATTACCGGGTGGGGGCAGCGCTTCTCACAAAGAATGGAAAAATTTACGGTGGCTGTAATATCGAGAATGCTGCCTACACGCCGGCAAACTGCGGCGAACGTACCGCGTTTTTCAAGGCGATCAGCGAAGGCGAAAAGGAGTTTGAAGCAATCGCCATCGTCGGCGGACCGGAGAGCGGCGTCGTCGATTATTGTCCGCCGTGCGGTGTATGCCGGCAGGTGATGATGGAGTTCTGTGATCCGGAGACCTTCGAAATCATCCTCGCGAAGAATCGGGACCATGTGAAGACCTTCACATTGAAGGAACTACTGCCGCTCGGGTTTGGACCAGCAGATTTGGAAAAATGAGTTTCTTCATTTGCAGAACATACGCAAATATACGTATATCTACAGTAGATTTCTGAAACAGGCAAATGAAGGAAGCATTAGAAAGATGCAAGGATACAATTTATCTTTAACAAATGAAAGGAATTAAAATTATGTCAACACCTCACAATGCAGCAGAAAAAGGCGATATTGCAAAGACTGTCCTCATGCCGGGCGATCCGCTCCGCGCGAAGTATATCGCAGAAACCTATCTCGAGGATCCGAAGTGCTTTAACACGGTTCGGAATATGTTCGGTTATACAGGCAAGTACCACGGCAAGGAAGTCTCCGTCATGGGTGGCGGCATGGGCATGCCATCTGTAGGCATTTACTCATATGAGCTCTTTAATTTCTATGACGTCGATAACATCATCCGTATCGGTTCGGCCGGCGGTCTGCAGGACGACGTCAATGTAAAGGATGTTGTCATTGGCATGGGCGCCTGCACGGATTC
>OMZX01000092.1 GCA_900315665.1 uncultured Eubacteriales bacterium | reverse complement strand
ATTGCTGTGCGAAAATGTAAAAGCAAAAGCCTTGCAGCCTGGAAGCACATGTCCTCGCAGAATGAAGGTAAATCGACATCCCGAAGGGAGAACAATATATGAGTGAATATGCAATTTCAGAGGTACGGCCGGGCGACCGGTATATGAATGATGCCGTGAATCAGCTGCTCGAGCAGGAGGGCATCCGCCGGGATAAAAATCTCGACTACACCGCAGCGATGCTTGATGATGATTACAATGTCATCGCAACGGGCAGCTGCTTCGGGAACACACTCCGGTGCATGGCGGTGTCGCATCTCCATCAGGGCGAGGCGCTCATGAATGACATTGTCTCGCATCTCGTCGAGTACCAGTACAGCCGCGGAAATTACCATCTTTTTCTCTATACGAAGTGTAATTCCGCGAAGTTTTTCGGCAGCCTCGGCTTTACGGAAATCGCGCGGGTGCCGGAGTCGAACATCGTCTTCATGGAGAACAAGCGGACCGGGTTTACGGACTATCTTGCGGCGCTTCGGAAGGAGACCGTGAAGCAGCTGGCTGTCATGTCCGTTCCTGATACCGTAAAGCAGTCTTATGGTACAATGCTGACTTCAGGTACAGCAGCTGGCTTTGCACTTTCATCTTCTGCTCCTGTTGATACAATGGCAGCAGGAATCACATCTTCGCCTGAAGATATTGCTGATATTTCTGATCAAAGCGCTGGAAGCTCCGCAAGACCATCTGATTTGTCAAAGCACAGAATCGGCGCCATCGTGATGAATGCAAATCCGTTCACGCTGGGGCATCAGTATCTCGTGGAACAGGCATCGAAGGCTTGCGATATCCTGCATCTCTTCATCGTATCCGAGGATTCTTCTCTCGTGCCCTTCTCTGTTCGGAAGAAGCTCGTGATAGAAGGCACTACGCTGTTTCCAAATATCATTTATCACGACAGTGGCTCCTATATCATAAGTTCTTCAACCTTCCCCGCTTATTTTCAGAAGGACGCGGATGCTGTCATCGACAGCGAGGCACGGCTTGATACGGAAGTTTTTGCAAAGATCGCCGGTGCGCTTGCTGTCACGGAGCGTTTTGCCGGTACAGAACCGACATCTGTCGTGACCAGTGCATACAATAAAATCATGGGCGAACTGCTGCCGACTCATGGCATCACCTTCCATGAGATTCCACGGAAGGAACTCACGGCCGGTCAGCCTGTCTCCGCTTCCACGGTCCGCGAAGCGATCAAATCCAGCGACCTCGACGCCATCCGCGCGATGGTGCCGGCTTCCACGTTCAACTGGCTGACATCAGAAGAAGCAAAGCCGGTCATCGACCACATCCGGAACACCACTGATGTAAAGCACTACTAATTCCTTTGTTTATCTCACTCGTTGGATGATCATCTTCTACCGTGATCTTCTGAACAATATCGACAATAAAAAGGGGCTGTCGCACAGATGAACTGTGCGACAGCCCCATTATTTCTGCTTCGGGGACAAGAAGGATATCCCGGATATATTCCTTTATCTTTTGAAGATGTGCTCTTGCCTGCCTCGTGACCTTGACTTTATAAGTATCCACTCGTTTACATCTTCTCCAGTTCGTCGAAAACTTCATCTGCATCAAAAGAATCATCTTCTTTTGCCTGCTTTAATCCTGTTGCCATCATCTGGTCAAACTCTGCCTTCGACATTTCATCTCTTACCGGGACGTCCCATGGAACCGTAACCTTGAACGGAATGCCATGATGCATGATGATCTGTCTGTAATACATATCCATAGCAACGGATCTTGGTATTCCAAGCTCTGCAAGAATATCTTCTGCCTGCTTTTTGATGTCCTGCTGCATTCTTGCATTAACATTCGCTGACTTTGCTGCTGTCTTCACTGCCATATGTTCAACCACCTTTCATTGCTTTATTATATTATTTTGTATTCCTAATTGAAACGCAATGTTATACATTTTGGAAGCATTACCGTCTTCATACAGTCATACCTCCCGGCATCTTTGATGAGATACAGCACTATGTAGTTCCTATCCGGCCTGGCAGGTCAGATCAGAGGAACATGAAGCCGAAACAGGCTTTATGGTTCGTTTACCGAGTCGCCTAAATTCCAAATGATCAAAACTTAATGACATTGTTTATATCGGCTGCTCCTTTAAGATCTTAAATAAAAGGATCGTCACCGCAAGAATGTCCGCTGCACCGCCGGGGCTGAGATTCCGTTCGATACAGTGACGGTTCATGTCTTCGATCATTCGAATACCCTCCTCTGTGAAGGCGCCGCCAAGCTGCAGTGCTTCCTTACTAGCCTCCTGAAGCCAGCAGAGGTCATCTCTTGTGCCGCGGGTCAGAACATTGGTATCATTCAGTACGGCCATAATGGAAAGAAGTACTGTGATATTTCTCGCGTTTTCGAACTGCTCCGACGCATGAAAATGTCGATTCGAAAGCTTTGTACTCTGTTTTAAGTCTTGAATATGTTGAGCAGAATCAAATGCAGACAGTTCAGACGCTTGTAATTGTCTTACAGAAAATAATTCCTCCCGCACGGTGCCGTGACGCGCCGCTTTCTCCCTGGTCATCTGATTAAATGCTTCCATCGCCGGATAAGCGGTTTCTCCTATAATCGGGAAGCCTTCCATCGCCTGACCGCGGATGCCCAGCTCATGATACTTCGCATAGAGCTTCTCACCATGCGTTTTTGCAGGACGCTTCTCCATCTCAGAAAATTCTTTTTTAAGAATCTGACAGGTCATGTTCTTCGTGGTCGCCAGAATCTGCCGCACGATTTCGTATGATTCATTCTCTTTTAAAGCAGATCGCTTGATTTCAGAATCCTGATTATCCTTACTACAGCTATTGCTTCCATCTACGTAATTGCCGGAATCCCTGCCTTTCTTTAATTCAGTTCTATCTATTTCATTCCGATTTTCCGCAACATACATCCCCATTGAAGCAAGCACGATGCCCATTGTGAAAATCATGCCTTTATGGGTATTGACGTCGTTTGTAGCCTCAAACATGGCTTTTTCCGCCTGCATGCCGATCACGCGGGATTTGAGAAAAATCTTCTCACCATCTGTATATTCCATCGTCGGATCAAAGCCCGGAATCTGATCCAGCGTTTCGACAAGATATTTCGCGTTTCGATTACTCTGAGCTAATAGTGTAAACTGCTCCGAATTCAGGAAGGCTTCCTTTGGGAAATCTCCTGTCAAACCAAGCAAAAACATATCCGTCATATACGGTGTTATGGCTTCCGTGCTACGAAGGAAGGTCTCGAAATTCATATCCCGATGTGCACCGGTATCGTGCCTGTCGACAAGTCCCGGCTTTGGCGTTGCATATACCTCACCAAGCAGTGCATTGCGGATATTCCAGCCGATCAACTCACGAAGCCCTTGAATATTCTGTTGGTTTAATTTATTTTGTGCCGATTCTGGCATTATTCCTCCACTTTATATGATATTTTAAGTATACACTCTTTCATTCGTTCCACTTCAATCACATATTTCTGTGTCTTTAATAATTTCATGGATTTTTTCGACCATATCAGAAACCTCGTGTGCTCTTGCACGGGCACAGATATGCGCTTCCTTCCCGCACATGAGGCATTTCCGCGGCCCCATGCCAAATTCTTCACGAGACACCTTCGCACCATCCGGGCGCAGGACATCGATGTCAAAGATACGGCCGATGGCATCCCGTTCCTCGATGACGCACATTCTCTTCTTTACTTCGATTGGATCAGCATCAACCGCCATATAAAGGATAAAGCCCGTTACATTTCGTTCGATGTGTTCCTCTAACACCGGAAGTTCGTTCGTATGTTCGATTGGCACAGCATCAGCACGATGGTCCGTATTATCCTTACTTGCGTCGTTCTTTGAAGAATGATACAGCGCTTGGTCGACATCGTCAGAAGTTCCGTCAATTGCTCTATCAGCTAATGCTTCCCTAATCCGTGAAACGCCGAGGTCGAAGGCTGCAGCAAAATCCGGTGCAATTTTATGCGGGCCGGGAATATTCAGCATGAAGCAGATGACCGTCTTTCCATACTTCTTGCAGAGATATTGCTGTTTCTCGACTCGCTCATCCCGTGCCGCGATCATCTCCGGCACAGTTACCTCATGGCTATAATCTAATTCATTGTCTATATATTGATTCATGTATTTCCTCTTACAAGCCTAATCTCTCGATCGTGGCATAGAATGATAGCTTGCTCCCAAAAAACTATGCTTTTTGCGTATTGCGCTTTTTGCAATTGGCATAGTATTAGCTTCTGCTGCTTTTATGCTATGCTCAAAAAACTTTCAAAATTTAAATCATCAGCGCAAGGAGGCATAGCATCCTGATAAATTTTAATTATACTATGCCTGGACACGAAAACAGAAGGTAAATTTCTCCTATTTTCGGCATAGTAATCAAACACAGTTCCAATATTCTATGCCAGTTTTAAAAATCACGAATTATTGAAGCATAGCATTCGGCTTCTTTCCTCATACCCGGTAGCCTTTTGTTTGAGCTTCCAGAGTACCAGACATATTTCGTTACCATTCTCCAGTTTCTATGCTAACCAGTTTTCTATGCCAAAAAGAGGCCGCTGCACACCTGTGCAGCAGCCCCAAACTACATTCTATTATTCTAATGCCCACATTAGTCCTTAAACTCAAAAGGCTTGATCTGACGTACGACATCCATGATCGTGCCATCACGTGCTTCGATGATGCCGACAACTCTGTCGCCGAACTGTACCTTCTCAGGTGCGCCGGTGATGGAGTATGCGATATCACGGAGCTCTTCGATGGTCTTCAGCGGAAGTCCCTTGCCCTGTACAGCATCGATGAGATCCTGTCTCTTCGGGTTGATGGCGATACCATAATCGGTTACAACGACATCAACGTCCTCGCCCGGTGTGGTAACCGTCGTACAATCCGTGCAGATCGTCGGGATACGGCCCTGCATGATCGGAGCAATCACGATCGTGCACTTCGCGCCGGCTGCAGTATCCGGATGTCCGCCCTGCGCACCGGTAATGACACCATCGGAGCCTACTACTACGTTACAGTTAAAGTGGGTATCAACCTCGAGTGCCGCAAGGATGACGAAGTCAAGCTTGTTGACATAAGCGCCCTTATTGAACGGGTTTGCATACTCATCGGCTGTGATGTAAAAGTGACGCGGATTCGTCGCTGCAGACTTGATGGCATCCTGGTCGAAATCCTGCGTATCAACGAGACATCCGATGAGGCCTTCATCGAGAAGATCACACATAGGCTTCGCAATACCGCCGACACCGAAGGACATGTGGATGTTCTTCTCACGCATGATTTCTGCAAGATACTTTGTGGATGCGATGGACGCACCGCCAACACCGGTCTGGTAGGAGAAGCCCTCCTTGAAGTACGGTGTAGCAACGACAAAGTCTGTGCAATACTTCGCCATGAGAAGCTTTCTCTGGTCAGAGGTCGGCTTCGCAGCACCGGTTGCGATCTTCGTCGGATCACCGATTTCGTCAACCTTTACGACATAGTCAACCTTGGTCATCGAAATCTGGCAAGGAAGATTCGGGAACGGAACCAGTGTATCAGTGACAGCAACTACCTTGTCTGCATACTCAGCATCGACAGCCGAATACGAAAGGACACCGCAGTCAGCCTTACCGCCGTTAGCATTTAAGTTGCCATACTCATCAGCGGTCGGTGCACCGATAAATGCGATATCGACATGTGTCTCGCCGGACATGATGGCTCTCGAACGAGCACCGTGAGAACGCATGATCGCGAGGCCCTTCAGACGGCCGTTTGAAATTGCCTTACCGATCTCACCGCGGACACCGGAGGACTCGATATTGGTAATCGTGCCGTCATCGAGCATATAAACGATCGGATCATTCTGTTTACCAAGAGAAGAAGCACAGATGGTGATATCCTTGATGCCCATCTTGTGAACCTCTTCCATAACCATATTGAGAACCATATCACCATTACGGAAGTGGTGATGGAAGGAAAGGGTCATACCATCCTTGATGCCGCACTTAACAAGTACATCATGAATGGAATCCACGATTTTCGAACCGTTTGAGTTGATCACGCACTTGATCTTATGCGTACCGGTCTCGTACTCATGACCATCAAAATGATGCGTGCCCTGGAAAACTTCCTTACCGGTTGCCTTTAAAACCTCTTCAGGTATATCTCTACCAACTGCATTTAACATAATTAAAGATCCCCCTTATACACGCCTGCGGCCTTCGCCATCTTGATTGTTCTCTGAGCACCATCGTAGAATGCGATATCGATCATCTTGCCATCTACGGTAAATACGCCGATACCCTTTGCCTTCTTGTCATCGATTTCCTTGATAACCTTCTCGGCAAAGATGATTTCCTTCTGGGTCGGTGTGAAGATCTCGTGTACGATCGGAACCTGACGCGGGTTGATGATCGACTTGCCATCGAAGCCCATCATCTTGATCGTCTCAACATCCTTACGGAAGCCGTCCATATCATCGAGGTTGGTCCATACAGTATCCCAGCAGCCTACACCGGCAGCACGTGCAGCGATGATCATCTGCTGACGGGCACCCATGAGCTCGACGCCGGTACCTGTGATCTTCGTCTGGAGATCCTTCGTATAGTCACCACCGGAAAGCGCGATACCGATCATACGGTCGGAAGCTGTGCAGACCTCATAAGCATGCATAACACCCTTTGCTGACTCGAGGGCTGACATCAGAAGCGTGGAGCCTGGTTCTCTGTCGAACTCTTCCTCTGCGGCTGCAACCTTCTCTTCAACTGCGTGTACCATGTCGGCATTCTCCGTCTTCGCGATACGGATGACATCAGCACCGCCGGCTACGCAGACACGAATATCCTCTTCCCAGAGGTCCGTATCGAGGCCATTGATACGAACGACACGCTCTGCACCACGATAATCGATGGTCTGGAGTGCATGATACAGTGAAAATCTTGCTGTATCCTTTGCAGTCACTGCAACAGCATCCTCAAGGTCAAGCATGAGGGAATCTACACCATAAATGTACGGATCCTTGATCAGTGAAGGCTTCTGTGCATTCAGGAACATCATCGTTCTTCTTAATCTCTTCTTGTTAGGATTCTCAATCATCTGACTGCACCTCCCCACGGAATATTCTTATACTGATC
>OMZX01000063.1 GCA_900315665.1 uncultured Eubacteriales bacterium | reverse complement strand
ATTATTTATGCGAGGTATATATGAAGTTAATCAGTTTTGCTATACCGTGTTATAACTCTGCGGCGTATATGTCGAAGTGCATTGAATCGCTGCTGCCGGGCGGGGATGAGGTGGAGATCATCGTTGTGGATGATGGGTCTCAGAAGGACAATACACTGGAGATTGCGAAGGAATACGAGAAGAAGTATCCGGGGATCGTGAAGGCGGTGCACCAGGAGAATGGCGGGCATGGTGAGGCCGTCAACACGGGGTTGAAAAACGCTGAGGGACTTTATTTTAAGGTTGTGGATTCAGATGACTGGCTCGATGAGGAGGCATTGCCGAAGGTACTTGGGAAGCTTTCCGAGCTTGTGAAGTTGGGACAGTCTGTCGATATGTTCCTTGCTAATTTTATCTATGATAAGGTCGGGCAGGAGCATAAAAAGGTGATGCAGTACCATACGGCGCTTCCGATCGACCGGGTGTTCGGCTGGAAGGATGTGAAGCATTTTCATGTCGGTCAGTATATTCTGATGCATTCGGTCATTTACCGTACGCAAATACTTCGAGACTGTGGACTGCACCTTCCCGCGCACACGTTTTATGTCGATAATATCTTTGTCTATCAGCCGCTTCCGTCTGTGAAGACAATGTACTACATGGACGTGAATCTTTATCATTATTTTATCGGGCGTGAGGATCAGTCGGTCAATGAGACGGTCATGATCGGCCGCATTGACCAGCAGCTGAAGGTCAACTATATCATGATGGATTGCTGTGATCTCATGAAGCTGCAGCCCCGGAAGCTTCGCGGCTACATGTTCGATTATCTCGAGATCATCACGACAATCTCGTCGGTGCTTGCAATTAAGTCGGGCTCTGATGAGAATATGGAAAAGAAGAAGGCGCTTTGGGCTTATATGAAAGAGAAGCACTTCCCAATCTGGATCAGGATGCGGTATCGCTTCCTGGGTCAGGGCGTCAATCTTCCGGGCAAAGCCGGCAATAAGCTGACGATTGCTGCCTATAAGCTAGCACAGAAGTTTTACGGATTTAACTGACAAAGACATGCGTCCGCCTATGGCGGACATTTTGCTTTTTAAACATAACTGTCGATTTGCCGGAAAGGAACCAAAAGCCTTAATTTTACGCGAATTCCAACACAAATTCATATCATATCGCCATCTTTGTTATAACAGCTATGATTATATGATATTTGAACATTCCCTGTGTCTGTGTTAAAGTCTCGGACAACAGAAAAATTATGGAAGCGATGAACTTCATAACCTGAAGTAATTGCTGCCATAGAGGAATCATCAAGGGGGATGAGCAGAAAGGCGTCAGTCTATACCCGCCCCGGAAGATGTTTCCGGGGCGGGATTTTTATACCCGGTTTTCTGCAATTTGTCACATCCCGACAGGGGACGAAAGGAGAGTATTATGAACAGCTTGGTTATCCTCGTATTCGCAGGCGCGTGTTTGTTCGCCGGCTACATGCTTTACGGACGTTATCTCGTAAAGACATGGGGAATTAACCCGGACGCCGAAACACCGGCAAAGAAGTATGAAGACGGCAAGGATTATTCACCGGCTTCGAAGCTCACTGTTTTCGCACACCAGTTCTCATCCATCGCAGGTGCTGGTCCTGTACAGGGCCCGATTCTCGCTGCAGCCTTCGGATGGGTTCCATGTCTCCTATGGCTTCTCCTCGGCGGTATTTTCTTTGGTGCGGTTCAGGATTTCGCAGCACTGTATGCTTCCGTAAAGAATGAAGGCAAGTCCATCGGTCTCATCATTGAGAAGTATATCGGCAAGACAGGCCGCAGATTTTTCTCACTGTTCTGCTGGCTCTTCTCCGTACTGGTTATCGCAGCCTTCACATCGATGACCTCCTCCACCTTCAACGGCTTCAAGACCGCAGCAGATGGTACGGTTTCTCAGAACTTTAACGGCGCAGCCGCAGCTTCCATCTCGATGCTTTTCCTGGTTGTTTCCGTCGTATTCGGTCTCGTTGAGAGAAAGTTCAAGGATATGAAGGAGGGCGTTCGCGCCGTTATCGCTGTAGCACTGATCGTCGTCATGTTTGCCGTAGGTATGGCAGCACCGATCTATCTCACCGGAGCACAGTGGAATTACGTCATCATGGCTTATCTCTTCATCGCAACAATCGTACCGATGTGGGTACTGAAGCAGCCGAGAGACTATATGACCACCTTCATGTTTGTCGGCATGATCTTTGCAGCAGTAGTTGGTCTTTTGGTAGCACACCCGGATATGAAGCTGAACGCCTTCAACGGTTTTACGATCGTCAATGCTAAGGGCGCGAAGAGCTATCTCTTCCCGACACTGTTTGTTACCATCGCCTGTGGTGCTATTTCCGGTTTCCACAGCCTCGTTTCCTCTGGTACATCTTCAAAGACCGTTTCCAATGAAAAGGATATGCTTTTCGTCGGCTACGGCGCAATGATCTTCGAAACACTCCTTGGCGTTTGCTCACTTCTCATCTGCGGAGCTGTTGCGGTAAACGGCGCAGTTCCGGCTGACCTGACACCGTTCCAGATCTTTTCTGCAGGCGTCGCTGGTTTCCTTGAGACCTTCGGTATCCCGAACGCAGTAGCAAACGTATTCATGACGATGTGTATCGCAAACCTTGCATTCTCAACACTTGATTCTGTCGGCAGAATCGGTCGTATGTCCTTCCAGGAGCTCTTTAACTGGGAAGGCGATCCATCGGATGAGCCGGCTTGGCGCAAGGTTCTCACGAATCAGTACTTCGCAACCGCTGTAACTCTGGTACTTGGCTATCTCCTCTGCCTTGGCGGCTATGCAAACGTATGGGCACTCTTCGGATCTGCAAACCAGATGCTCGGCGCACTCGTACTCATCGGTATCGCAGTCTTCCTGAAGGCAACCGGCAGAAAGCATGCTATGCTTTACTTCCCGATGATCATGATGCTTTGCGTAACCTTTACCGGTGTCATCATGAACGTCATCGGTAACGTCAAGGCTTATCAGGCTGGTACCGCAGTATTCCTTGTCAATGGTCTCCAGCTGATCGTCGCCGTATTCCTTCTCGGCCTTGCGACAGTCGTAGCTGTTACCTGCGTAAAGAAGCTCATCGCTCCGGATGCAGGCTTTGATACAGAATCCTCTGCAAATGCAGATAACGTAAACCTCGCATAATCGTATAATGCTTCCATCAGGCGGTCGAAATTTTCCTAGTTTCGACCGCCTTTTTTATGACTTTGTTGTGAAAATGACAAAGTTTATCGCGATAGATTGAAAACGTTTTAGAGCGGTGCTAAAATCCATAAAAGTTTCAAAAAGAAACCACCAGACCTTGCAGAGACGAAGCACTGACTAAAAAGGTAAGACTTCGGGCCTGGCACGACAAAAGGAAATTCGAAAGCTTTTGGGTAAAGGGAATGGAAAAACTGAAGGCACTCATTCAAAAATATAAACACGCCTGGATCCTCGTGTATGCGCTGATCTATATCCGCTGGTTCTCATATCTCGAGAAGACCATCACGGTGCACACCGGCTATCATGTGATGCACGCTAGGCTGGATGACCTAATTCCGTTTAATGAATATTTCGTCATCCCATACTTCATCTGGTTCGGCTATGTGGCAGTTACAGTGCTGTATCTCATGATCCATAACAAGGATGATTATTATAGGCTTTGTGCATTTCTCTTCACGGGAATGACAATCAGCCTGATCATCTGCTCCATCTTTCCTAACGGTACGGATTTTCGTCCGCAGGTGGATCCGGATAAAAATCTTTGCTCATATCTCGTCTATCATTTGTATCAGACAGATACCTGCACGAATGTATTTCCAAGCATCCACTGCTATAATTCGATCGGTTGCCATATCGCGATCATGCAATCACGTGAGATCGAAAGAAGCAAGCATGGCCGGCTGATCCGCTGGAGCTCCTTCGTGCTTTGCCTTCTCATCTGTATGGCGACGATGTTCCTGAAGCAGCATTCGGTCCTGGACGTCTGCGGCGCTGTTCTCATGGCAATGGTGATGTACGGCGTGGTTTATGGCTATCCTGCGATGGCACCGGCCGGCGATCGCCGGAAGGCTCCGGAGCTTTTCCGCCAGGAACGTTGACACATATCCACGGGATTCCCGCGTGAGAAAATACATCTAGCGATAGCGGTGCCCCCTCAGCAAGCAGGGGACGAAAGTCTAAGCGCTATCCAGCCATCATGAACTGGGCCGGCCCAATTCAGGAAAAGCCTTGAAGGGGCTTTTCCTTCAATGGGCCTAGAAAATCCGGGGTTGTAACCCGGATTTTCTACCCTGTTCATGCTGTCTGGCTAGCTGAGACTTTCGTCATAAATGCTTTCTGAGGGGGCACCGCTATCGCTAGATGTATTTTCTCTTTGCGGAAATCCCTTGAGGTTTGTGCTACAATATTTGTTCAGGAGGAAAAGGCATGGGATATCTCGGAAATGCCTGGGGGCATTTTAAGACAATTAATCGACATAAGTGGGAGGTCATGAAGAACTGCTTCCGGATCGGGCTCTACAAGCAGGGGCTTCTGCATGACCTCAGTAAATACAGCTGGACGGAGTTTAAGACGGGAATCAAGTATTACCGCGGGTATCGTAGCCCGAACACGGTAGAACGGCTGGAAACGGGCCTCTCGCCTGCGTGGCTGCATCATAAGGGACGGAATAAGCATCATTTCGAGTACTGGGTCGATTATGATCTTGAAAAGAAGGGTACGATGGTCGGCTGTCGGATGCCGTATCGGTATGTGGCCGAGATGTTCTGTGACCGGGTAGCGGCTTCGAAGGTTTATAAAGGGAAGGATTATGATGATTCGTGTCCCTGGGAATATTTTCAGCCGACGAAGGATTCACCGCTGCTGCATCCGGTGACGAGGAAAGAGCTCACGGAGCTTCTTCTCATGCTGAAGGATGAAGGTGAAGAGAAAACCTTCCGATATCTCCGTAGTGAAGTGAGGAGAAGACGGAAGGCACATGATCATTTCTAAAAATTCCTTGACATTACCCTTCGAAATTTGTAGAATAGCACTTGCGTTTCGAAAAGAACGTATGCGCGCGTAGCTCAGCTGGATAGAGCGTCTGGCTACGGACCAGAAGGTCGCGAGTTCGAATCTTGTCGCACGCATGACAAAATCCCGGTTGGTTTACCAACCGGGATTTTTACGTCATGTGATTGCATATCCGAAGGACAATACACAGTATCTTGAACGGGAGCGGAAAAATCAGCTTTTATCCGTCACGGCCGGATGGCTCTCCTGCACGAGATCATCGAGTGTGTATTTGTTCACGACATTATAAATCGCATCGTCAATTTCCTTATAAAGCGGGAATGTCGGGCAGCTTGCAGATTTATCGCAGACGATGCCGCTCTTCACGCAGTCGACCGGGGCAAGCGTTCCTTCTGCCGCATCGAGAATGTCTCCAACCTTAATATTTTTTGTCGAGGTCGTAAAAAGATAGCCGCCGCGTGCGCCACGCACCGAGCGAAGAAATCCACCCTTCACCATAAGTGCGATGATCTGCTCGAGATACTTAAGAGAAATCCCCAGTCGATCCGATATTTCCTTAATGCTTACGGGCGTTACACCGTCATAATGGTCCGCAATGTCGATGAGCGTAGCCAGTGCATAGCGCCCCTTTGTTGATATCATCATAGTTTTCATCCTCCGAATTTTTCTATATATGGTCTATCGCTTATCATAGATCTTGAAATCAAGATAAACGATTTATGTGTTGAATCTAGCATTCATTTGTAGTATCTAATCCTACCACATCACTAGACTTTCTTCAAGCGACATCTTTCAGATTAAGATGGAAGAACCGCAATTCAAAAATTCAAAGTAATAATCATTCTTGTTTTTATTATAAAACATAGTAAAAAACTATGATTTCCAAATTGACAATTTCATAACGATACGGTATAGTCCATCTTGCTGGCAGTGATGAAAAGTATCCTGTATACAAAACACGCAAATGTGTTGCAGATGCAATATACTTATTCTGGCGGCCATGTTACATTGGTCTTGCATCAAAGAGATGCAGAGCATGATGCAGTGTTACGCAAAGGATTCACCTGATGTAAGCATTGGCCTAAAAGGCGAATCCGATGCGATCCAGAATGGAGGAGAATATGAGAGAGGAATGGAACGGTTTTAAGGCTGGTCACTGGGTTACGGATGTCAATGTTCGGGATTTCATCCAGCTGAATTATACGCCGTATGACGGTGATGCAAGCTTCCTTCAGGGCCCGACAGAGGCGACGGACGAGCTCTGGGATGAGGTACAGGGCCTGCAGCGCGAGGAGCGTGCCAAGGGCGGTGTGCTTGATATGGAGACGAAGGTGGTTTCCGGTATCACAGCGTATGGCGCAGCGTACATCGGCGAGGATACGAAGGATAAGGAAAAGATCGTCGGCCTCCAGACCGATAAGCCGCTGAAGAGAGCCTTTATGCCGTACGGCGGTATCAAGATGGCGGAGCAGGCCTGCACGACCTATGGCTACACACCGGATCCGGAGCTTCATAAGATCTTCACAGAATATCATAAGACCCACAACCAGGGCGTTTTCGATGCCTATACGCCGGAGATGATGAAGTGCCGTCATAATAAGATTCTGACGGGTCTTCCTGATACCTATGGCCGTGGCCGTATCGTCGGCGACTATAGAAGAGTTGCTCTTTATGGTATCGATTTCCTGATCGAAGAAAAGCAGAACGATCTCGCAAACACCGGTGATGGTACGATGACCGATGATGTCGTACGTCAGCGTGAGGAGCTTGCGGATCAGATCCGCGCACTCCGTCAGATGAAGGAGATGGCTGCATCCTACGGCTATGACATTTCCGTACCGGCGAAGAACGCACGTGAGGCCGTACAGTGGCTGTATTTCGGCTACCTCGCAGCCATCAAGACACAGAATGGTGCCGCGATGTCCGTCGGCCGTGTATCGACCTTCCTTGATATCTACATCACAAGAGACCTGAAGGCCGGCACGCTGACTGAGTCAGAGGCGCAGGAGCTCATCGATCATTTCGTCATGAAGCTTCGTATGGTCAAGTTCGCACGTATTCCGTCCTACAACCAGCTTTTCTCCGGCGATCCGGTTTGGGCAACCCTCGAGGTAGCCGGCATGGGTCAGGATGGCCGTTCGATGGTTACAAAGAACGACTTCCGTTTCCTCCACACGCTCGAGAACATGGGCCCGGCTCCGGAGCCGAACCTTACGGTCCTTTACACGAAGAGACTGCCGGAGAACTTCAAGAAGTATGCGGCAGAGATCTCTGTAAAGACCTCCTCCATCCAATATGAAAATGATGACGTGATGCGTCCGGTATGGGGCGATGATTACTCCATCTGCTGCTGCGTATCTGCAACGCAGACCGGTAAGGAGATGCAGTTCTTCGGTGCTCGTGCAAACCTCGCCAAATGCCTCCTTTATGCGATCAACGGCGGTGTGGATGAGAAGACAAAGCAGCAGGTTGGCCCGGCGTACCGTCCAATCACATCCGAGTATCTTGACTATGATGAAGTGATCGCAAAGTATGACACCATGATGGACTGGCTTGCAGGCATCTATGTGAATGTCCTTAACCTCATCCAGTACATGCATGACAAGTACTACTATGAGGCAGCCGAGATGGCGCTCATTGATACCGATGTCCGTCGCACGTTTGCAACCGGTATCGCCGGCTTCTCCCACGTCGTTGACTCCCTTTCCGCCATCAAGTATGCGAAGGTGAAGACGATCCGTGATGAGGATGGTCTCGTGACCGATTATGAGATCGAGGGCGACTTCCCGCGCTATGGTAATGATGACGACCGCGCTGATGATATCGCTGTAAAGCATGCCGGATGGCCGTAAGGCTGGTGCACCGCTTTCACCGGGAGCAAACCCGAGCTACGGCGCAGAGAAGTCAGGTCTTCTTGCTTCGCTTAACTCTGTTGCAAAGCTGCCGTATGAGTATGCACTCGACGGTATTTCGAACACGCAGACAATCAACCCGTCCGCCCTTGGACACAATGAGGATGAAGAGAGCTCTACGCTTGTACGCGTACTCGATGGCTATTTCGCAAAGGGCGCACATCATCTTAATGTGAATGTCTTCGGCGTTGAGAAGCTGAAGGATGCGATGGAGCATCCGGAGAAGCCGGAGTATGCGAACTTTACGATCCGTGTTTCCGGCTACGCGGTGAAGTTCATCGACCTCACACGTGAGCAGCAGCTCGATGTTATTTCCAGAACAGAACACAAGTCGCTGTAATTTTACAATGCTTACATAAGGCTATGGCCGCTGCCTTTTGGGCGGCGGCCATTTTTTCTAGAACGGAGGTTTCCTATGGCAGAACAAATCAAAGGAGCAATACATTCTATTGAAACATTTGGATGTGTGGACGGGCCGGGAGTTCGGTTTGTGATTTTCCTGAAGGGCTGTCATATGCGGTGTCGGTATTGTCATAATCCGGATACCTGGGATCTCCGGTCGGATGATATGCGGACGGCTTCCGAGCTTCTTGACTTTGCGGAGAGATATCGTGAATATTGGGGCGATGAAGGTGGTATCACGGTGAGCGGCGGGGATCCGCTGGTGCAGATTGATTTTGTGCTGGAGCTTTTCCGGGAGGCGAAGGCGAGAGGAATCAATACCTGCCTTGATACGTCGGCGCAGCCTTTTACGCGGGAGGAGCCTTTTTTCTCGAAGTTTGAAGAACTTGCGAAGCTTACGGATACGGTGCTTTTTGATATCAAGGAGATTGATGACGAGAAGCACAAGAAGCTGACGGGCTGGAGCAATAAAAATATCCTTGATTGTGCGCGGTATCTGAGTGATCATGGCGTCTCGATGTGGATCCGGCATGTGCTTGTACCGGGACTGACCGACTCGGATGAGGAGCTCTATGCGACGCGTGCTTTTATTGACACGCTGAAGACGGTAAAAAAGGTTGAGGTGCTGCCGTATCATACGTTAGGTACCTTCAAGTATGAGAAATTAGGCATACCATATACGCTACCTTCAAGTATGAGAAATTAGGCATACCATATACGCTAAAAGGCGTAGAACCTCCAACCGATGCCTCTACGCAGCACGCAAAGGAAATCCTCGGCGCAGCTTAATGTGACACTGGGGACGGTTCTCTCTGTCAGCTTTTTTGTGTCTAAAAGACATAAAAAAGCTGACAGAGAGAACCGTCCCCAGTGTCACATTATTCGAAAATACTGAAGATTGTCAGAGCGACGAAGAGAAGGATCACCAGGATGACGGCCGGGGTGGTGAAGAACCATGCCAGAGACCGACCGAGATGGGGTTCATCCCGGAAATCCTCGTAAACGTCACGGATATGGCGGATCAGGAGGACA
>OMZX01000093.1 GCA_900315665.1 uncultured Eubacteriales bacterium | reverse complement strand
AGTCTTGATCCATATCCAATATTAAAAGGCTGTAAAAATACAGCTTGTTTACTATGCCCTTTTTTAGTTTTCCTTAAGCGCTACTTTGTTTCAAACTTTCAAACTTCCAAGCCATTTATCCACTGCATCGGCAGGACCGTTTTCTGCATCGCTCATCTCTACCGGAAGTCCGGTGAGCACATCTGCTTTCGGAGCCAGCTCGCGTATCGTCTGGTAGGTTCCGCCATCCCTTGAACCCATATGGGTATTAAAGGGAATGATGGTCTTCCCGGAAAAATCATACTGGTCAAACAGAGTATAAATGATCATCGGGAAGGTATAGCACCACATGGGATAACCGATGTATATGCGGTCATAATCGTCGATTGGCAAAACATCTTTTATAGCAGGTCTTGCATTTGTATCATGCTCCTTCTGCGCCACACGAAGAAGTGCATTATAATGATCCCTGTTCCCGTCATAAGGAACCTCTGGGATGATTTCCCTGATATCCGCTCCTGTCTGCTTAGCGATCTCTTCCGCTACGATCTTCGCCGTTCCATATACCGAAAAGTAAAGCACTAATTCCTTTGCCATCTCATTCACCATTCCTTAGATATCCTCTTTGAGTTCCATCGTCTTATAGGATGCAACCAGTTCAGGCGTTGCATTGTAGTAACGCACGTTCTTATCAACCTTTGCGATTTCAGCCATCTCATCATCTGTCAGAGCAAAATCAAAGATGTCGAAATTGTCCTTGATGTGGTCGGGATTCTTGGAACCCGGGAATACCACATTGCCACTCTGTACATGCCAGCGAAGAATGATCTGCACGTTGGACTTTCCGTACTTCTTAGCAAGTTCAGTAAACACAGGCTCATTGATGAGATTCTTATCACCATGTCCGATCGGTGACCAGGCCATAAGCCCCATCTTTGTCTCAGCCAGCTTTTTCTTCAGCTCAGTCTGCGGATAGTAAGGATGTGCTTCCACCTGTACCAGCTGGGGTTTGATCTCCATCGTATCAATCGCTTCCTGAACCTCTTCAGCGGAGAAGTTGGAAAGACCAATGGATCTTACCTTGCCTTCCTTTACCGCCTTTTCGATATTCCTGTATCCTTCACGCCAGTTGTCTGTCGGCTGATGAATGAAAAGGACATCCACGTAATCCGTATCAAGACGCTTCAGCATCTCATCCACGGCTGTTTCCTTCTCATAGACGGTAGGCCAGAGCTTTGATACCAAAAAGATCTCCTCTCTCGGCACACCGCTCTTTTTGATGCCTCTGCCGGTTGCGCTCTCATTCATGTATGCGTTTGCCGTATCGATGAGTCTTGCGCCGTTCCTAAGGGCACTCTCCACAGCCACCTCTGCATCAGCCGGGCTGATCATAAAAGTTCCGATTCCCGCCATAGGCATCTTGTATCCGTTGTTCAGTGTGAAGTATTCCATAATTTTGGCTCCTTTCGCTATTTGCGTTTATTCGCTTTGGCTATTGCCTGTTTCCTGCTTGATGGCTTCATTTTAGCTATATTCTCCTTGCAAATCCAATGCTTCTCCGCTATACTAGTATACGTGGCACGTATACCATGCGCATTATAGCCGTTCCCGGGCAGATCGGAGCAGATATATGGTTGAAAATTATTTGTTAGAACAGTTTGTAGCCTTTGCAGAGTATGGAACGCTCTCCAAGGCATCCGAAGAATTACACATATCGCAGCCATCCCTCACGCGCTCCATGAAGAAGCTTGAGGATGTACTTGGCGTATCGCTTTTCCACCGCGAGAACAGCAAGATTGCTTTGAATGAAACAGGAAAGATTGCCGCTGAATATGCAAAACGTGCATTAGATGCCAACCAGGAAATGATTGACCATGTCATCTCCTTTGACAGATCCTTACGAACCATATATGTCGGGTCATGTGCTCCGCTTCCTATAAACGATATCATCTCCACCCTGCAGGAACGCCTTCCCGGCAAGACCATATCCACCGAGATCGTTACGCATGATGACAAGCTCATGGCCGGACTTAAGAACCGCAGTTATCAGCTTGTGATCCTTCACCACGACCCTGACGATAAGACTCTCTTCTGTCAGCGTTTTATGAATGAGCAGCTTTATCTCTCCATTGACAAAAACCATCCTCTTGCAAAAAGAAAAAGCGTAACCTTTGAGGATCTCAAAGGATTACGCATTCTCATGAATCAGAATATCGGCTTCTGGATGGAACTGTGTGAAGAAAAGCTCTCCTCCACCGACTTCCTTATCCAGAACAGCTTCGATACCTTCAGTGAACTGGTGCAGGCGTCATTACTTCCGCTTTTTAATTCTGACCGTTTTATAGAGCGCGGCTACGAAGCTCCGGGCAGGGTATCCATTCCCATTACCGACCCGGAGGCTCATGCCACCTATTATCTCACCTGTCTTGCATCAGAGCAGAAAGCCTATCGTTCACTGTTCAATGCAGTTAGGGGAAATGTGTTGAGAGGCAAATAAAAAAGAGCCTGTGGTTACTCTCAAAAAGAGAATTATCCACAGGCTTTGATACATTCTATACTTACGGATATTAAATTCTTGCGGTATAATCCAGCGAAATCCATCCGATCCCGCTCTTCAGCCTTCCCCATCCAGCCTTAGATCCCTGTCCGGCCTTCACTTCCATTATCGTGTAGACACCAACCGGGCAGAACTGCACTCTGCCATAGTCTGTCCCCGGACCCCTCCGGATATTCAGATCACTGATACTGACCTTCACCAGAAACGGCACCTTCACCGCAGGCTCCGCAGCCTTAGGCTCATACACGATCTTGCCATCCGCATCGAACGCCTTATATCCTGGATCCTGATCTGCGCACTTCTTCGTTTTTTCTTTCTCTGAGCTGCTGGATCTCCTTATTCACACCCTTCAGGGCATTGGAAAGCTTGGTGGTATCGCCATCCAGTTCTATCGTTATGCCTTTAATACGATCTGCCATGTGCTCTCACCTCCTGAAGAAATAGCATGAAAAAAGCACCTGACTTTTTATCAGGTGCTTAATAAGCTGAAATTAATCACATAAATTCACTTTTACATTTTCTACTCATCGTCATAATGTCCGCCACATTGAGCGATGTAGATGGTCACCTCATCTGCCCTGAAGATCAGTCGATTCTTATGGTCGATCCGGACGCTGGCATATCCTCTGAAATTGCCTTTCAGCATCTCAACTTTTCCATAAGAAGCCTGATAGCCATTTCTCATTATATCTTTGAGCAGTTTGTTTACTTTTCTCAGCGCGGCCTTGTCCGTCTGAAGCTCTAAATAGTCATCCCAAGCACCCACTGACCACAGAAGTTCTCTCATGTTCACTCCTCAATCAAATCGTGCCTGACAGCATTGCCTTTTTCAATTTCATCGATCCGCTTCTGTAGTTCTGCCGCCTGAGCCGGAGTGAAACCATTCTCATCACGCATGGAAAAGCTCATACTCTGCGTACGAACTGCCTGCCGCACCAAAGCCAATGTTGCTGATGACATGGAAAGTCCGAAGTCATCACAGAGTTTGGAATAGCTGTTACGGGTCTTCCGATCCATTTTAAAAGTGAAATTTGTCATTTCCTCTGTTTTCGGCATAATGAAAACCTCCTTACTTGTGCTTTCATTATAGCGAAAATGCCAGCATATTACAAGTGCTTATAATGTGCTATAGCACTCATTTTTACATGTTATTTTATCACGGCACTGATATATCAGTTACTTTTTAAAATTGATCAAAAGCTGACTGCGTAGCGACCTGCGCATCGAGCGAGAGCGAAACAGCACCAGGCCACGCTACCGGATCGGCAAAGGTGGCTGTTCCGTCCTCCGCAATCGTTGCGATGGCATAATGTACATTCTTCAGGTTGTACTTGACCTTATTCTTTTTGCTTCCCATTTCATGCCTCCTGTTCAAATAGCCTTCCCACAGTCACGCCAGATGGACTTTCACATTTTATCTCAAAAAAGAAGCGGCACCGGTCTCTCTTTTCAGAAAGACGGATGCCGCAGAAATGGCTTAACCACGGGCTTTTCCGGCTCTTTTTAGTTCTGCCGAATTAGCAGAGCGACTGTCTCGACGTGTCCCGAGACGCCGCCATGGATGTCGGTCGAGCACGGAAATAATTCCAAAAATCAGGACGTATGCGGAAACATATATATAAGATGCCTGTTGTCGGGAACATATCAACGCCATACTACCACCTATATAATGCTGTCTGTGTAAAGCCCTGCCCCTTGCAGCATCATGAATGATTTTACCATGTATGCATAAGCCGTCGGATTTGTATTCCGTATCCCGTTGACTTTCTTGATGCCCTTCATCTTCAACTGAATATCCCGGTATTCATCAGGCTCCTCAATACGCACATATTCCTGTTGTCCCGTCAGCAGACTGGCCGCAAGATACATAACCTCACTTGCATAAGTCCCGGCATTTTCTCCGTTGATCCTC
>OMZX01000062.1 GCA_900315665.1 uncultured Eubacteriales bacterium | reverse complement strand
TATTGAACTTTTTATTGGCATAGTATGGCCTCCCTTGCCCTCAATACTATGCCGTTTTAAGAAATCTCTATTTTCGACGGCATAGTGTAGTCTTCTCCTTGCTCATTACTATGCCAATCTCAAAATTTGATTTTTCAATGGCATGGTATTTCCCTTTACCCTCATAATCCATGACGATGAATCAAAATACTGTACCTATAGCAAAGAATATAGTGTAACCATAACAGTGGATATCGTGTGACCATAGCAATAGAGATAGTGTAACCATAACAGTGGGCAAAGCAATTAGTGTAATACCCGAATTTTAGGCATACTCACTGAGGCTACCGCGCAAAGTGATTGTAGGCCAGCCTCTTTTTTGTATGCCCACCCCATGAGCTTTAATTGCATGATGTAAGCATTGGTCCCACCCCTGCATACAAAAAAGAGGCCTTTCTACGCGAAAGGCCGATTCGTGACGTATATCTTTGTTGTAGCTCCTAGTAGGTCAGGGACTTATCTACTTCACAACTATTTCATGTCGATAAGTCCAAAATATTTGTTGTGGGCGTAGGAGTTTTGTGGCTGCACCAAGCTTTCCTGGAAATCTCAGCATACATAAAATTTGCGGATGGCTGCAGAAGTTCTGTGGCTATCTGAAAATTTTAATAATTCATGATATGCCTTCAAGCTGTGATTCTGCATTGCCATGCGCCGGCAGCTGAACTCTCGGAAGATAGCTTTTAAGTAGACATTGTACTATATTCATGTTGATCGGCTGCTCTCTGGTTTCATAGGTCAGGAGCAGTCTATCGCCGGGAAAGATGCCGTTTCGGATATAAGTTGAGATTTTCGACAGGGCACGACCAAGATAAGTCGGATCGTCTAGCATGCCAAGGTGCTCCCAGTAGATTTCCTGCCGGTTCTCTAGATCAAGCAGGTTGAAATCCGGATGCACTATTCCAAGCCCCTTAAGAGCAAGTGGCTTCTCATAAAAATAGGGGATATTCAGTCGATGCAGGAGATCTGCAATAAGCACCTCTGATTTTGACCGCATTTTCTCGCCTGCTGCCGACTGAAAGGTTGTCGCTTCCGGATCAATCGCTTTTCCAGAAAAAGTGATTGCCTTCCACTCTTTAAGATAATCTTCCTTTGATTTTTCAATCGGTGTAACAATATTTTGGTAAGACGCCGGAAGTGTGCCAAACACTTCCTCCGCATGGCCGCGTGTGTAGGCATTGGCAAGATTTCGGAGAGCACGAAGCTCTCTTCTTGCCGCCTTCAACACGCGTTCATCGTAGAGGCGCTGGGCCAGTTTCCTTGCGAGCGGGAGCTGCGCCTTGCGAATGTAGGTTCCATTTCTCTCTGACTGCGATTCCCGAAAATAATATTGCCAGCCCTTGCCATGCGGGATGCCGCGGAGATATCCCTCCGGTGCATGCTCAAGTGATCTTTCCTTCTTTACTGCGACGTTTTCCAGATAGCGGATGCGCTCATCCACAAGCTGATGTAGGTTCATAGTCCTCCTTTTTTTAATGATGCAGATCGACCATAAACCAGATTTTCTTTATCATTCCCTATTACAATGAGTTCCCCAAATCAAGTCATACTTTTCAGGTTCATAGCCGTCCTTGTTTCGATAGATGCAATCCGACCATAACCCACATTTTGAGTCATAGTCTCCTTCTCGATAAACCTGACTGACTATGTCCCATACATCACAATACTGCAGCTTTATCCGGCACTTGTTGCTTGCAGTTATTATGCAGGAAGGGCTGCATCAAATCAAGGGTTCGACAGATTCTGTAATATCTGAGGAAAAGTCGTAAGTTTTATTAAATTTTGCTGCTGCTTCTGTAATTCGGTCGTAATATTTATGTTTTGCGGGCGGGCGGTTGGAGACTACTTGAGATTACGAACATGGCGGAAGATTAGGGACGTAGCGTTAGAGTGGCGGCGGCATAGGATTTTGCCCTTACCTTGCTTTTCTATGCCGACTGAAAATCGGCTTTCCGGGTGGCGGCATAGAATTTGGTGCTGGCATAGTATTCGGCTCTCCTCATCATATACTATGCCGTCGGAAAGGAAAATTTGGGGTTTAAGACTTTGACATGGCATAGTATTCTGGCAAATCCGCTTGATACTATGCCGTTTTAAAATTATTGAACTTTTTATTGGCATAGTATGGCCTCCCTTGCCCTCAATACTATGCCGATTTCAAAAATCGCATTTTTCGACGGCATAGTATATGCTTCTCTTCTCTCCATACTATGTCAATTTCAAAAAGTTCATTTTTGACGGCATAGTATTTCCTGCACCCTAAATATTCTATGCCGACAGGGTAAAAATTTGCGGGTGGCCACGAAGCTTCTGTGGCCACCCGCAAATCTTCTTTTACGGAATATTCAGTTTTACTTCTTCAATTTTACTTCTTCAGTTTTACTGCCTCAGTTTCACTTCTTCGTGAAGCGATCCCTAAGGCCGGCGAAGAAACCCTTTTTCTTTGGAGCTTCCGGGACGCTGCCGCCGCGGACGGACTTCAGTTCGCGGATATAGAGACCGGAAATCGCGACCTTGCACTCCTTCTTTACCGGGAGCTGCTGGAACACGGTCGGATCCGCCATGAGCGTCATGACACGCGGGCCAACCTTTGCCTTCACAACCGGCAGCTTCGCAAGCTTCATGAAGACCGGTGTCTGCGCTGAAACCTCTTCCGGAAGACCGGCTGCCACCGCATCCTTAATCTTCATCATCTTCTTATCGACGATCAGCACCGACACGGTCTGCGTGTTCGCATCAATGATCGGCTGCTGCTGTGCCTGCTGCGCTTCGAGCTTCTTCCCGTACCGATACAGCACGATCGAAGCAATCACCAAAATGATGAGAATCACGATCAACACCGTCGCGACCGTTCTTCCGACACTTAACATTATCATAGTAAAAATCCCCGCTTCTAAAAATTTATTCTGCCAAACCGACATTCGCACCGCCATCGGCGTACCTGGCGGAAGCCCTGTCAGCAAAAGTGCAAAATATGCTTAAAATATTCTACTATCGCGCCTCATAAAAAGCAACCGCGATATTCCGCAAAAGCCCTCATCGCGATATTTCGAGATATTTCGCCAATGCTTCCATCAGCTTGTTTTTCCGCCAGGTTTTGTAAACGGATATGCCATGTTACAGGCAAGCACTTCGCATTCGAAAAAATATTGATAGACGTTAAAATGCCCCGATCTAGGATCGGGGCTCTAACTGAACTTTATGTTTCAAATTCAAAAGGAAAAAGGAAAGGATTGAAAGAATTCGTACATTTCTTTGTTGTCTATATAGTACCATCTCCTCTTCCAGAATGAATGAAGAACGCCGAAAGCATTTCTTATGAAATTCTTAAGGGGTTCTGCCTGCTTCGGCTCGGTGAAATTTTCAGGGCCTTGCAATCTTCGGCTCGGTGAAATTCTCAGGGCCTTGCAATCTTCGGCTCGGTGAAATTTTCAGGGCTTCGCAAGCTTCGGCTCAGTGAAATTCTTACGCGTTCTCACTCGGCTTCTCGATCTGGACGATTGCAGCCTTCTGCATCGGGATGCGGCAGTTCTTGTTGTTGCCGAACTCGACGATCACGGTGTCATCGGTCATGTCGATGATCACGCCGTAAAAACCGGAGCTGGTCAGCACGGTATCGCCGACAGCAACGCTTGCGAGCATCGCCTCCTGCTTCTTCTTTTCTTTCTGCTGTGGTCTGATGCCAATGAAATAGAACAGTGCAAACAGCGCCACAAGATAAATGATCCAACCGACTGTACTCATATATGTACCTCCATGTACTTTTCTTTTGATTTATAGAACTTCCTGCTCCCGCTGATTCATCCAAAGCATACATCATTTTAGTCACATCGCACGTCAGAAGAATCAAGGTGCAGTCACTCTATGAAATTTTAAATCAACAGGTCTATCTTACCATATGCCCGGCTAAAGGTCTAGCAAGAAACCTTCCTATTACCTCTACCTGACCAGCTTGAATTGATTTCCTATTCAAGCCCTGTCACGAGATCTGACTGCATCGCTCAAAAGCACTACCCGTCATTAAATAAATTTCCTGCGCAAGATCTGTCTCGAGATCTGACTGCTTCATCAAAAATGGCCTGCGCATCACTCCATCGACTTCTCGACCTTCGCGATGGCTTCCTTGTTGTGAAGCTCGGTCGGGGTCAGGTCATTGTCCGAGAACTTGCTGGCCGGAATCGTCGGGTTGTACCAGCTCTTCGCGCCGAAATATTCCTTAAGGTCCTTCGAGGTGAACTCACGTCCGTGCCGCGCATAGATCTCGTTTCGCGCGATGCGGAGCTCGTCCTTCGAGAGGCCAAGCGCCCGGATGTCGTCCTCCGTGTACTCCTTCGTATCAGAATCCGGGATGACATAGTCTCCACTAGCTGCCAATGCTTCCGTCTCCGCACTCTCACTCTCTTTTGTGTCTGCGGCTTCAGAAGTGTCTGTATCCGCCACTGCAGTTCCGCCGTTGGCATTTGCTGCATCTTGATCCGACGTGCTGCCACTGTTTGCGGCATTCTGATCGCTTCCATCCGAAGCTGCACTTTCGCTGCCTGCCGCATCCGAAGAAACATCCGCTGCGTCACCGGTGGAAGCATTGGACGGCTCCGTATAGTTATCGAGGCCGGCGTGGTTGATGGAAATTTCCGTCTCGCCCGGCTGCTCGCTCTCATAGGCAGCGATCTGGGACTCGGCCACCTGCTCCGGTGTCGCAGGCGCGGATGACGTATGCGCGTTCTTCACGAGCACGATGATGGCAATCACGATCACCGCAAGGAAGATGCCGGTCAGCACGTAATAAACCGTGTCCTGCTCGGACTTAAAGAGGCTAAGGAGTTTGTTCTCCTTCCTTTCATCGTCCTCTGCGGTCTCATCACTAGAGTCTTCGTCGGAAGCATATTCATAAGAATCATCCCCGTTGGCGTCCTCTTCATCCTCGTCGGAGTACTCGTTGTCACTGTTAGAGTCTTCCTCGTCAAACTCGTCGTCACTATCAGATCCTTCCTCGTCAAACTCCTCGTCGCCGCTGTTAGAGTCTTCCTCGTCAGAATACTCCTCCGTATCATCTTCTACTTCCGAATCATCTTCGTCGGAAGCATCATATTCCTGGTCCTGAAGTTCCTCAGAATCCTTTGCTTTTCTATTAAATAGTTTCAAAATCTGCCCTTTCTAAATTAAGCCATTTCATACTGTAAAACCGGCTTCAATCGTTAAATAATCTTTCAGACAATCTATAGCAGTATACCCCACCGGCAAAAAGTGTGCAAGAGATATGCTGAAAATTATCCGGTATGTATATGCTGAAAATGATCCGGTATGTGATACGCTGAAAATGATCCGGTATGTGATTTGCACCGATGCAATTCTATAAATTTTTCTTAACTTTCCGCGAAAACCGTAAATAAACGGCAAGAGGAATGAAAAAATTTCGCAGGCGAAAAATGGTATGATGAAAGCATCTGAAAAGGACCCATCAGGAGGATTATTATGCGTAGAATCAGGATGTTTCTGGCCACGGCCATCATGGCTGCCTGGATGGTGACGCCAGGTTATGCCGGGCAGTGGCGGCTGAATCAGACGGGCTGGTGGTATCAGAATGATGACGCCACATGGCCGAGTCTTAAATGGCAGTGGATCGACGGAAATCATGACGGCATCTTCGAGTGCTATGCGTTCGATGCGAATGGTTATATGTATGCAAACACGATGACGCCGGATGGCTATTATGTGGGGACGGATGGCGCCTGGGTGCAGGATGGCGTCCGTGCAACCAGGGCTTTCGTCGGCGGGATCGCGCCGGCGCCGACCGAGATCGGGCTTAACGCGACAAGTCAGTATTATGGCGTGGTAAGCAGCATTTTGACTGGCAAGAGTTCGGCTTCCTCCGGTTCGGTCTCCACTGCTTCCAGTTCGAAAACCAACGCCTCGAAAACCACGACATCAAAAAATACAACAACTTCGCGAGACACACTGACCAGCGCCGATATCGTGAAGAAAACGGTCAAGTCGAAGTCCAATGCCAACAGCAGCAACACGGATGCAGGGACGACAGGTAGTGGCTCCAGCAGCTCTACGAGCTCTGGCAGCCCGGGTAGTTCAAGCAGTTCAGGAAGTTCCAGTGGCTCCGGAAGTTCCAGTACGTCTGGCAGTTCTGGCAGCTCCAGCAAGTCAGGCTCCAGCAAGTCCGGTTCAACCAAGTCTGGAAGCTCTTCGAGCAGTTCCGGCAAGTCGGGCTCCGGCAAGCCCGGGAGCTCCTCATCGGGCAGCTCCAGCTCAGGCGGTATGGTTGGTCCAGGCGCAAATCTTCCGAAGACCGACACCGGCAGAAATATCGGTCCGACAGCCGATATCTCAGAAGACAGTCAAACTGGTCCTAAAGGTCATGGCGTGATCGAGCGGGACGGCAGCGATGACGACGAAGAAGATGAGGAAGATGACGAGTAATCTGGATGAAACAGCTGATGGATAAATGCAATCAAGAATCCATCAGCTGCGGACTGCTTCTTGCTTCCGGATGCAGGCTGATGGATACAGAGACGCCGAGTGTGACAACGGGGACGGTTCTCTCTGTCAGCTTTTTCCGCGATCATCGAATATATTTCCCGGCGATAAAGGAAAAGCTGACAGAGAGAACCGTCCCCGTTGTCACATTTTAGTCCAGTTCTTGGGCTGCGCAGTCCAGGGCGCTGGCGATGACCTTGTCCATGTCGTAGTACTTGTATTCGCCGAGGCGGCCGCCGAAAATAATGTTCGGCTCCTTCGCCGCGAGCGCATGGTACTTCTGGTAGAGCTTCAGATTTTTCGTGTCGTTTACCGGGTAATATGGTTCGTCGCCCGGCTTCCATTCGCTCGAATATTCACGGCTGATGACGGTCTTCGGGAGGTCATTGCCGTCCGCATTCTTCCCGAACTCGAACCACTTGTGCTCGATGATCCGGGTCCACGGCGTCTCTCTGTCCGTGTAGTTTACGGCAGCATTGCCCTGGAAGTTCGGCTGGTCGAGCACCTCGGTCTCGAAGCGCACGGAACGGTATTCGAGCGCGCCGAGCCGATAGTCGAAGTACTCGTCGATGGCGCCGGTGTAGACGATTTTGTCCACCAATGCTGTGAGCGCTTCGCGATCCTTCAGGAAATCCACGCCGAGCCGCACCTCGATACTGCCCGCCAATGCTTCCTTCGGTGCATCATCACGTCTCTTTTCAGCTTCTGCCCCACCGCCTGCTGCCGGCAGCGGCTCTCCATTCAAATCACAGTTTAGCATGTTCGCGACGAGCTTTGTGTAGCCGCCGATCGGAATGCCCTGGTAGAGGGCGTTGAAATAGTTGTTGTCAAAGGTGAGGCGGACGGGCAGGCGCTTGATGATGAAGGCTGGAAGCTCCGTGCACGGACGACCCCACTGCTTTTCCGTGTAACCCTTGATCAGCTTCTCATAGATGTCCGTGCCGACGAGACTGATCGCCTGCTCTTCGAGATTCTGCGGTACGAACTGCTGCGCATCAGCTTCCGTCATGCCGTTGTTCTTTCCATCGGTCACTACAGCAGAACTTTGTGACCTCACTGAGGATGTATCTGCAACTGTCTTCGACACCTTTTCTGTTTCGGCGCCAGCTTCTCCCGTGGCAGTGACAGTGTCTCGGTCGGAAGCATTGGCATCCGAAGACTCTCCGCGTTCACGGAGCTTCGAGGCGATGTACTCACGCTTCTGCGACTCGATCTTTGCCGCCGCCTCTTCTGGCGTCACGACGCCCCACATCTTGTTGAAGGTGTACATGTTGAAAGGGAGCGAATAAAGCTCGCCCTTGTAATTTGCGACCGGCGAGTTCGTGAAGCGGTTGAACGTCGCGAAGCGATTCACATAGTCCCAAACGCGGCGATCATTCGTGTGAAAAATGTGCGCGCCGTACTTGTGGACATGGATGCCCTCGATGTCCTCGGTGTAAACATTGCCGGCAATCTGCGGCCGCCGGTCGATGACAAGCACCCGCTTTCCCTTCGCCGCTGCCTCATGTGCAAATACTGCGCCGAACAGGCCGGCGCCCACTACCAGGTAGTCATACCTCATGAATTTCTCTCCCTAATATAATTCAAATTTTCACTGTTATCTAAAATACAACGTCGGATATCGCTACTATCCGCTTATCTGCCCATACGATGTCGGATATCGTTCAGCCATTCGCCTTTATACTTAAAATATCTGGGACCAGCAAGATGATCCTTCCCAGTCAGCGCACTGGCAAGTGCCGAGAGTGAATGCGACGAAAAATATCAGACTATATTCAGTTCACCACCCTGAAGCCGTCTGCCCTCACCAGGTCATAGGCTGCCAATGTCTCTCCGTCGAGATCCTCACGATGCATGTCGACTGCGACAATCTCACTGTTGTCATAGGTCCGATAGTAGTAAATGCCCTTGTCCTGGTTGCAGCAGCTGGAATAGATCGTGATCTCATATTTATCCGGACCGAGGCAGCAGAGTCCGCGCTGCTGCTCGACACTGCCAAGAATATGGAAGAACTGGTTCACCGATGATACCTCATCCGGTGCAGAGACACTGTTCATCCGCGTAAACGCAACCTTTGCAAAACGTGATGCGGAGGATAAATCGCCCGGCAGGCCCATGCCGCCCATTCCGCGTGAATATGCCGGAAGCTCCAGTCCCGGTGCGAACCGACTGCTGCCCTGCTCCGCTGTGAGATTACGATAGTTTGAAAGCATCGTCAGCTGAACATCAAAAGTCGGATTGTTCGTCATGACGCCGACCGGATCATCGTAAATTTCAAGTCCTCGCTTCGTCTGTTCAACGACAATCTGCCGCTCCCTATCCGCGATCATCCAGTGCAACGGGTTCGGCGGCAGCTTCTCCGAAAACGCCTGATTCGTAATGCTTACATCTGCGAGCGCCGAACGGGCTTCGCTTACCGTCGCGCAGGATGACAAAATATACGGAATCATCTCAAACGATGCAATATTCCTCTTCCCCTCCTGCACCGGTTGAAAATCACAGTTATCCGGGAAATTGAGTCCGGCCATCCCCAGTCCGGCCTCATTAACGCCATCATAAAACAAAGGATAGCCATCCTGTACAAACGCCATGCCGATCATCGCATAGTGGTTCAACTCACCTGATTTCCATCCAGTTGAACTAGCATTTACACTTCCTGCTCGGTTTGCAAACGGATCCCCATTCCGATAAGTAAACCGAAACCGCCGCGGTACCACAACAACCTGCTCATGATAGCTATACTCTAGATCCAGATTCCGCCCAAAATAATGATCCTTACTCACATACGAAGCTGCCGTACACATGACGCCACCTTTCTTGCTTACTGCAAAATCAAGAGATTACAAAGCACTACACAAGCTGTACTCATTAACGTTCCAAGAAGATAATACTCTGCAAAATCCTCTTCCTTTGAAATTTTATCATATCTTGCAATAGACTTTGCTGTCAAAACAAGGCCAATTGCAGAATATTGATTATATCCTAGAAAAAGTATCATGATGAATCGTTCAATATTCCCCAAAATTTCTTTAGGGTACATTTTTGAGGGAGTTCACAAATATGTCGAATGCCTCCATCGCCTTGCAGGCATCCGAAAACCGTGGCACCGGAAAGCTGACAGAGAGAACCGTCCCCGGTGTCAGCTTTTTCCAGCCTCTCAGCAGGTTACCATCAGGAGCTGGGCTTTTCCGTGGAGGCGCACTTCGAGGCTGTTCGCCGGGATGAAGATGCAGTCGCCCTTGAAGAAGTTCAGAATGGTTGTCAGGAGCACCCGGAAGGATGTCCCGTCCGTCTGCATTGGCACGAGGCTTCGCGTGATCTCTGTGTTCAGGAGCACACGCCAGACCTCGAAATATTTGCATCGGCCGAGCATCTCAGAAGCCCAGCCGGGGCGATACTTCAGTACACGCATCGGCTGCTTCGGCTTCGGCGTCGCATGGAGATCCGCGACTGCAAGCGCTTTCTCGATGTGGAGTTCACGCTTCTTTCCGTCCTTCCCGACGCGGTTGTAGTCGTACAGCCGGTAGGTGAGGTTCGAGCTCTCCTGGATTTCGACGATCAGCGCGCCGGCGCCAATCGCATGCACCGTGCCTGCC
>OMZX01000059.1 GCA_900315665.1 uncultured Eubacteriales bacterium | reverse complement strand
GTCATGATTACAATCAGAGACATAGCAAAACGAATGAAGGTTTCGCCGGCCACCGTCAGTAAGGCGTTGAACGGGTACTCCGACATCAATCCGAAGACCGCGGAGAAGATAAGGCTTGCAGCCGCGGAGATGAACTATCATCCGAATGTCGCGGCGAGACAGCTCAAGACGAACCGGTCCTATAACATTGGCGTCCTGTTCGTGGATGAAACAGCATCGGGTCTTACCCATGAATATTTTTCGCACATTCTAAATTCTGCAAAGGAAGAGCTCGAGAGCCTCGGCTACGATGTGACCTTTATTTCAAATACCGTCGCCGGGAAGCACAGTACCTTCCTCGAGCATGCGAAGTACAGAAACTGTGACGGTGTCCTGATCGCAAGTGTCGATTTCGAATCGGCGCAGGTAAAGGAGCTGGTGCAGTCGGATATCCCGACGGTGACGATCGATTATCCGTACGAAAACCGCAGTACGGTGATGTCGGACAATGTCGATGGCATGTACGAGCTCACGAAATATGTACTGGATCAGGGCCATCGGAGAATCGGCCTCATCCATGGCGAGATGACATTGGTGACCAGGAAGAGGTTGAACGGCTTCCACCGCGCGCTTAAGGAATACAATGTCGAGCTTCCGAAGGAATATGAAATCCTCGGGGCGTTCCACGATGCAGTGAGGACCGCGGAAGCGACGGAGCAGCTCATGAAGCTTCCGGAGCCGCCGACGGTGATCATGCTGCCGGACGATTTCGCAGCACTCGGCGCGATGCGGAAGCTGGAGGCGATGAACCTCCGGATTCCAGAGGATGTAAGCATTACCGGGTACGACGGCATCCAGCTTTTTCAGATGATGCGTCCGAAGCTTACGACCTACTACCAGGATGCCGAGGCAATCGGCAGAAAATCGGCGCGAAAGCTCATCGAAACCATCGAGGACCCGGAAAACGCAACACCCGAGCAGCTCATGGTCCAAGGCAGGCTCCTGTACGGCAACACGGTGAAGGACCTCCGAACCTAGAGGCCAATGCCTACATCATGTTGACACTAATGTCAACTTTCATCAGTCATCAAAGCGCGAAAGGCGCTCTGAAATATAGAAAACAAAACAAACTTTTCATAAGGGAGGACATGAACAATGAGACACAGTATGAAGCGTATGCTCAGTGTAGCGACATCGATCGCTATGGTATCTTCACTGGCAGCCTGCGGAGGATCTTCTTCCTCTTCGACGACAGCGGCACCTGCAGCTGAGACAACTGCAGCGGCAGCGGCTGAGACGACAGCAGCTCCGGCAGAGACCACAGCAGCAGCGACAGAAGCAGCTACCGAGGCAGCAGGCGGCGACGAAGGAAAGGTGCTCAATATCGAGTGCTGGAATACAGAGTTCCAGTCCAGACTGACAGACCATTATCCTGGCTACGAGAAGGTTGATGATACGACCGGTAAGATCGGCGATGTTACCGTAAACTGGCACATCACTCCGTCTGATGACAACGCTTACCAGAACAACCTCGATGAGAAGCTTCCGGCAAACGGCGATGCAGCAGCTGATGATAAGGTTGACCTGTTCCTGATGGAAGCTGACTATGCTAAGAAGTACGTTAATGCAGACGTTACGATGAACGTCAAGGATCTCGGCATTACCGATGACGATATCAAGGATCAGTACCAGTACACAAAGGACATCGTAACGGATGGCTCCGGCGTCCTTAAGGGACTTTCCTGGCAGGCTTGCTCCGCTGGTCTCATTTACAACCGTGCGATCGCGAAGGAAGTGCTTGGCTCCGATGATCCTGAGAAGGTTCAGGAAGCAGTCAAGGATTGGGATACCTTCAACGCAACCGCTAAGACACTTGCCGACAAGGGCTATAAGATCACATCCACAGTAAACGATACCTATCGTGTATATTCGAACAATGTTTCGAAGCCGTGGGTTGATGGCACGACCGTTCAGGTTGATGACAACATCAAGAAGTGGGTTGATGATTCAAAGGCACTCGCTGATGCGAAGGAAACCGGTGTTGCAGACCTCTGGTCCGATGACTGGTCCGCAGGCTTCTATCCGGAAGGAAAGGTATTCTGCTACTTTGGACCGGCTTGGCTCATCAACTTCTCGATGCATGGCGATGATCTTAAGTCTGTAGCTGGCCAGGGCGGCTGGGGCTTCGTAGTAGGTCCGCAGAGCTTCTATTGGGGCGGCACATGGATCGCAGCAGCAACAGGAACTGATAACCCGACACTCGTTAAGGATATCATGCTGAAGATGACGACAGATCCGGCTATCTTAAAGGATATCGCTGTTAAGGATGCTGACTGTGTCAACAACAAGAGCGTACTTGCAGAGCTTGCAGGTGAGACGATCGATCCGGTAGCTGCAGAAGATGGCAAGGCCGGCAACATTACCTTTATCCTTGGTGGACAGAATCCTTACCAGGTACTTGCAGATGGTGCCGAGAAGGTCGATATGTCTAACATTTCCGATTATGATCAGGGCTGCAACGAGGAGTTCCAGAGTGCTATGAAGGGCTACTTCGATGGCAACTATAAGAGCTATGACGATGCACTCGCTGCCTTCAACAAGGCGATCGTAGAGAAGTATCCGGAGTTGACAACAGGCTGATGGGCCAATGCCTACACCAGGGGCTGAACCTATAGGATTTCAAAGAGCTGTCCGTCCGTTTGAAGCGGACAGGCAGCTCTTTTCTTTAAGAGGCTTCAGGTGCTCGAAGGCTCTCTTCAAGGGGATGCTTTGGGGAAGGCGTTCGAGAATCCGGAACAGGAGGGAGAACAAAATGAAAAAGACAAGCAAGGTCATGGAGTACAACAGGTGGGGATATATTTTCCTGATTCCTTTCTTTGTTGTATTTGTGGTATTTCAGCTGATTCCGCTGATCAGTACGATTTATAACAGCTTCTTCGAGAATTTTAAGTCGGGGCTTAAGCAAATCGGGCCGAATTTTGTGGGATTTGGGAATTATGTGAAGATTCTTTCGAATCCGGATCTCTGGAAGTATTTCGGGAACACAATGATCATGTGGATCATCGGCTTTATCCCGCAGATCATCGTGTCACTGCTTCTCGCGGCATGGTTCACGGATCCGTCGCTACGGCTTAAGGGACAACGCTTCTTTAAGACTGTGATTTATCTTCCGAACCTCATCATGGCTTCTGCGTTTGCGATGCTGTTCTTTACATTGTTTTCGGACAATGGACCGATCAATTCGATGCTCATGCAGATGGGATTTCTTCCGGAGCCCTTCAAGTTCTTCTCGAGTGTTGTGGCGACGAGAAATCTCGTCGGCTTCATGAACTTCATCATGTGGTTTGGCAATACGACGATTCTTCTCATGGCTGGTATGATGGGCATTGACCAGGCGCTGTTTGAGGCAGCGGAGGTCGATGGCGCGACACCAAATCAAATTTTCTATAAAATCACGCTGCCGCTGCTTCGGCCGATTCTCGTATATGTGCTCATTACTTCCTTGATCGGTGGCCTTCAGATGTTCGATGTACCGCAGATTCTCACAAACGGCACCGGCGATCCGGCACGTTCCACGATGACGACGATCATGTGGTTGAACAAGCATCTGTTCTCGAAGAACTATGGTATGGGCGGTGCGCTCTCCGTACTCATCTTCATCGTAACTGGTATCCTCAGTATCCTCGTTTTCCAGCTGACTGGAAAAGAGCAGACGAATTAAGAAAGGAGCGCGTCATGAGTAAAACAAAAGCGATCGCAGCCGATGCTGTAGAAGAGAATGGCGGACTGAAAGCGAGAAGATTCGTAGCCTATCTTGTGCTCATTATTCTTAGCTTCCTTTGCCTCATCTGGTTCTATATCCTGTTCATCAACGCGACCAGGTCAAACGGTGAGCTCGGTCGTGGCTTCCAGGCGTATCCGAGTACATATGCTGCGAAAAACTTCGTCGGGATGCTCCATAGTACGCAGCCGATTCTCCGGGGCATGATGAATTCGCTGCTGGTTGCCGGTCTTTCGGCGGCGCTGTGCACCTACTTTTCGACGATGACGGCCTATGCGATCCACGCGTACCGGTTTAAGGGACGTGAAGCGATTCTCACATTTATCCTCGCCATCATGATGATCCCGACGCAGGTTTCGGCGCTTGGCTTCGTACAGTTGATGACGAAGATGAAGCTCATGAATACATATCTTCCACTCATTATTCCGTCGATTGCCGCTCCGGCGACCTTCTTTTACATGAAGCAATACATGGATTCGGTTCTGTCTATCTCTCTCGTGGAGGCAGCCCGCATCGACGGGGCCGGCGAGTTCATGATCTTTAACAACATTGTCCTCCCGCTCATGAAGCCGGCTATCGCCGTGCAGGCAATTTTCACCTTCGTCGCAAGCTGGAACAATTACTTCACCCCGGCACTGATCCTGAAGGATGAAAACATGAAGACCCTGCCGGTGCTCATCGCAGAACTCCGGTCGGCGGACTTCCTCAAGTTCGATATGGGTATCGTGTACATGACGATCGCGTTCTCGATTTTCCCGGTTATCATCGTGTACCTCATCCTTTCAAAGAACATCTTAAAGGGTGATCCAATCTAACTAGGCATAGAAAACAAAAGCTTAAAGGGTGATCCAATCTAACTAGGCATAGAAAACAATAGCTTTGAGGATATTCTATGCCAACCTAAATCAAATTTTATAGAACAGGCATAGTAAAAGGGATATGTACCGTTTTACTATGCCTGTATTATGTTTCAATAATTGAACTATGGCATATAATTTGAGGATATCCTATATTACTATGCCTTATTGGACAGTGAATCTATGATTCGAGTCACTTTAAAGCATAGTAAAATGGCAGGAGCATTAATTTCTATGTCATTATTCAATAAATTGAAGATTAGATTGGCATAGTAATTTCAGGATTTCTCCTTAAACTATGCTCTTGTGATAGATCGAAGCTTTATTGCGATGGAAAATAATAATTGTTAGAATAAGAACAAAAATGTTCTTAAACAGATAATGGGAGGTCAATTATGTTGTACCCATATATGAGTCTTCCAGATGGTACGGAGATTTGTCATTCTCAGATTATAGATGAAAATGGAAAGAAATCGGTGTTGGTTCACTTTGAAAGACCAAATGATGCAGGAGATTTTGACAGTGCAAGGTGTAAACTCCCTTCTTATGAATGGATCATAAAGAAGGGCTATTCGGATGAAGAGATTTCCTTTTTTACCAAGCTGCTTGAAAGCAATGCACATTTGATTTTCAGATATGCAGCAAATGGAGGAGTGAAAATTGCCTAGTCTGTTTTCAGTTTCTGGATATAAAGTTTTCTTCTGGTCTAATGAGAACAATGAGCCCATCCATGTGCATATTTGTAAAGGAAAATTATCACCGAATGCTACGAAGGTTTGGCTGACAAAAAATGGAGGCTGTATTCTTGTCAATAATGGAAGTCACATCCCGGAAAAGGAACTGAGAGAGCTTATGGAATTTATTTCTGCGCAGTTCTTTTATATATGTGCAGAGTGGAAGAGACATTTTGTGACCGATCACATTGATTTCTATTGCTAAAGGGAAGCTATGGCGAAAATTACATTTGAGAAACCAGGAAATTTCATCTATCCGGTGCCGGCGGTGATGGTGAGTCTCAAGGACAATACTGGCAAGATGAACATCATCACGATTGCATGGACGGGGACGATCTGCTCGGATCCGCCGATGGCATATATTTCTGTGCGGCGTGAGCGGGCGAGTTATGCGATGCTGAAGGAAACCGGTGAGTTTGTGATCAATCTGCCGGATGAGCCGCTCGTGAAAGCATTGGACTATTGCGGCGTGCGGACCGGGGCGAAGACAGACAAGTGGAAAGATATGGGACTTACGCCGGGGAAAAGCTCGGTCATCAGCGCGCCGACGATCGAGGAAGCGCCGGTATCCATCGAGTGCAGAGTGAAGGATGTGATCCCGCTTGGCTCGCATGACATGTTTCTCGCCGAAGTCGTCGCAGTGCAGGTCGATGAAAAGTACCTCGATGAAAAAGGCGCGTTCCATATGGACCAGGTCGGTTTGGTCGCCTACTCGCATGGCGATTATATGTCGCTCGGCAAGAAGCTCGGGAGCTTCGGGTATTCGGTTCGGAAGAAGCCGGCGACGAAGAAAGCGGGGAAATTGGCCGTTAAGCGAAAGATTGCTTCGAAACGAAAGGAAGATCGCTAACTATGGAAAAGCTGAAGGATATGATTATCAAAAACCGGAGTGCAATCGTCGTACTGATTATCATGATGATTGCGGCGCTCATCTATCGATATACCAACAATGTACTCATTAACCTCGTGATCTGCATCGGCGCCGTCGGCGGGTATGTGTGGTTCCTAAAGCATAAGTGGGATAAATAGTTGACACCCGGGACGGTTCTCCCTGTCAGCTTTTTCGTCAAAATACATCTTCTAGGGATTGTCCTTGCTGGCAAAAAGCTGACAGGGAGAACCGTCCCCGGTGTCAACCATTACTGCCCTTGATTTTCGCACGGCAATTGGGTAGAATAGGGAAGGCTCATAGAGACGCGGTTGTAGTACATCGGTAGTACGCTGGCTTCCCAAGCCAGACAGGCGGGTTCGACTCCCGTCAACCGCTGCAAAGCCCTTTGATTCGGAAGAATCAAAGGGCTTTTTCAGTCAGAAGCTGACACCGGGGACGGTTCTACTTGTCAGCTTTTCGTCAAGATACATGTCCTTTGGATTGTCACGGCTGGAAAAAGCTGACAAGTAGAACCGTCCCCGGTGTCACACTTTGGATTGTCACGGCTGGAAAAAGCTGACAAGTAGAACCGTCCCCGGTGTCAGCTTGATGTAAGCATTGGCGGGGCGTGTGTTCGAACTAGAAAGGAGTTTTACGATGAAATTTTCAGAGATGCCGTATGAGCGGATTGATTTTGATAAGCTGAAGGAGGAGTTTGCCGGCCTGGAGCAGGATTTGTCTAATGCTTCCACCGGTGACGAGGCCTTTCGTGTGCATGAACGATTTTACAAGGTGTTTAACCACGTGATGTCGGAGTCGCAGATTGCGATGATTCATTCGGATATCGATATGTCGGATGAGAAGTGGCTCGCGGAGCAGCAGTTCTTCGATGAGCATATGCCGATTTTTGAGAACCTGGTCGTTTCCTATAAAAAGAAGTTATATGAGAGCCCGTATCGCGGGGCGCTTGAAGAGAAGATCGGGAAGGTCGCGTTCAAAAACATTGAGCTTGCGATGAAGGCGGTGGATGAAAAGCTGATCCCGCTCATGCAGGAGGAGAACAAGCTGCAGACCGACTATAACAAGCTTCTGTCCTCGGCGCGGATTGACTGGAACGGTGAGCAGCTGAACCTTTCACTTATGAATCCGTATCTTCATTCCGCGGACCGGACTGTGCGGAAGGAAGCGTGGGAGAAGTATTCGGCGTTTTTCGTCGAGCACCAGGAGGAGCTTGATGACTTCTATGATAAGCTTGTGAAGAACCGGACGAAGCAGGGACAGCTGATGGGCTATGAGAATTACCTGCCGCTTGGCTACGCCCGTATGAACCGGAACAGCTATACGCGTTCGGATATTCAGTCCTTCCGCGAACAAGTGAAGAAGGATTTCGTACCGTTTGCGGAGAAGATCCACGAGGCACGATGCGAGCGGCTCGGTCTCACGAAGCTAAGCTACATCGATGAGGGCGTTTCCTTCACAAACGGCAACCCGTCCGTCGTCGGCACACCGGCGGAAATTCTCGAGAATGGCCGCAAGATGTATCGCGAACTCTCTCCGGAAACCGGTCGCTTCATGGACTTCATGTGCGACAATGAGCTCTTCGATGTGCTCGGCCGCAAGAATAAGAAGACCGGCGGCTACATGACGATGATTCCGGACTACAAGGCACCGTACATATTTGCAAACTTTAACGGCACCTCCGGTGATGCGGATGTCATCACCCATGAGTGCGGCCACGCTTTCCAGGGCTACATCACAGCCGATGACCCGATCCTCGAGCACAATGACATCACGATGGAGACAGCGGAGACCCACTCGATGTCGATGGAGTTTTTCACCGAGCCGTGGATGAATCTTCTCTTCGGCGCCCGCGCGAAGGACTACGTCCGGATGCATTTTGAGGATTCCGTCGTGTTCATCCCGTACGGGACGATGGTCGACGAGTTCCAGGATATCTGCTATTCCGAGCCGTCGCTGTCGCCGAAGGAGAGAGACGGTGTATGGCGTGATCTCGAGCGTCAGTACAAGCCGCATCTTGACTACACCGGTAACCCGTACTATGAGATGGGCGGCTTCTGGCAGAAGCAGCATCACATCTACGACAGCCCGCTCTACTACATCGACTACTGTATCGCCGGCAGCAACGCGCTCCAGTACAAGGTCATGATGGATGAGGACTACAAGAAGGCGTGGGCGTCGTACCTTAAGCTCTGCAAGCTCTCCGCCTCCGATTTCTTCGACGGCCTCATGAAGAAGGCCGGCCTCATCAATGTCTTCGAGGATGGCAGCCTCCGCTACATCGCCGGGAAGCTCTCGGAGAAGCTCTTCTGAAGCTAAAAAGGAAATCATCTTCTTTCGTGTGCTGAAGAATTTATGGTAGAGTAGCACTAGTCAGGGCTTCACCTTGCAGAAAAGCATAGATTTTGCGAATAGTTGGAAAATGCTATGCTTTCTTTTCTAGGCCAATTTAAATACGGCATAGAAATAATGAAAAAAGCGAGCATACTATGCCTCTTATAATTCTAATTATTTAACAGTGACATAGGAATTTTGAAACTTCCGAATTTACTATGCCATTGTTGAGATAAAATGATGATTTCAAAATGAAAATTGGCATAGAATTTCAGAAGATGTATTGAATACTATGCCGGGAACAAAAATGCAGGCAAAAAATCAGCATAGTATGACTAAGGTTTGGCTGAATACTATGCCACAAGCAGAAAATCGAAATTTTTTATGGCATAGTAATCAAGGTGTATGCTGAATTACTATGCTTTGAAGAATTAGAATGGTGTAGAAAACTTAAAGTATATGCGACTTGATAAATTTTTATGTGATATGGGTGTTGGATCCCGATCTGATGTGAAGAGGTTGATCCGGAAGGGTACAGTCACGGTTAACGGAGCTCCGGTTAAGGACCCCGGGGCATCGGTGACAGCGGATAGTCTTGTGGCAGTTTCCGGGCAGCCGGTTCGCTACGAGAGCTTCCAGTATTACATGATGAACAAGCCGGCGGGTGTCATCTCGGCGAGCGAGGATGCACGGGAGAAGACTGTCGTGGATTTACTGCTAGAAAGTGAAGACATCGGTCAGTTGCCGGAAAGTTCGTCGAAGGATCGAGTTGACCATGCTGAAAAAAATAGTGATGCCAGTACAGATGCAGAAACATATCTGGATGATGTTAATGCAGACGCAGAAACATTTTTGGGCTATGCCAATGCTGACGACCGGGACATCATCAGAAAGCGGAAGGATCTGTTTCCGGTGGGGCGGCTCGACCGTGACACCGAGGGACTTCTTATCATCACGAACGATGGCCAGCTCGCACACCAGCTTTTGAGCCCTGCGCATCATATCGATAAAACCTACTTTGCCCGCGTGTCCGGTGAGATGACAGAGGACGATGTGAAGCGGTTTTCGCAGGGCATCCGGTTCGATTCCGAACTTACAGCGCTTCCAGCTAAGCTCAAGATTCTCTCGACAGGGCATCCGATGAAAGAAATTGACCGTGCCGCGTTTTTGAAGGTATTTCAATTTCGAAAGGATGTGGCGTCACAAAAAAGTTGTCAGGGAGAACCGTCCCCGGTGACAACTTTGACAACCGCAGTAACACCGGGCATGATTCCCGGGACTTTCTCTGAAATCGAGGTCACGATCCAGGAGGGAAAGTTTCACCAGATTAAGAAGATGGTTGAGACGCTCGGGTTGGATCATGAGGTGCTGTATCTGAAAAGAATTTCAATGGGACCGATTCCGCTGGACTCAAAATTAAAGCCCGGGCAGGCAAGAAGACTGACGGAGAGGGAAATTCAGCTTTTGAGGAAGAGAACAGAATAGTAACTGTATGAAAAGATCTCGGAATTGTTTCCGAGGTCTTTTCAGTTTTTTTACGAGTATTTCAAAACAATCAAATTGAGAATATTAAATTAAACGAAGAAGGCATTGACAATAATCGATAGATAGGGTGTGATAGTGCCATCGAGGACAACCTTGCGTAGCGATATATGGGAGGAGGTATGAGAGATGTACAATAGTATAAAAATCCATGAGCTATATCATTATCCAGTGTCACGAGGACAAGCTAAAGAGCTTATTCAGAAGTTTGATCATAATACTGAGGTGTTTCTGGACTTTATGGATGTAAATGAAATGGGACCGAGTTTTGCAGATGAAATTTTTCGTGTCTACAAGAGGCAGCATCCTGAAATCAAGATCAGCGTGGAAAATGCCAGTGATGATGTGAAGAGGATGATTCATCATGTTACTGGCTGAGAGATATATTCGATGATTGCAACATCGCCCGAAAAATAGTAATATTTTCGGGCGATATATTTTTGAGGAATACAAAGCTGACAGCGAGAACCGTCCCTGGTGTCAGCTGGAGGATAATCATGGATAAAAAAGCAGTCAATGAAGTAAAGAAGTGTTTCAACAAGCAGAATTGTCGGATCGATCGGATGCGGGCGTGCTATGTAAATGAACAAAAGGAAAGAATCTCGACGTTCCATGATATGTTTCTGCAGCTCGAGGAAGAGGAGCGGAACAAATACTGTGATCTGTTCCGGAAGTCTCTTGCCGGTAAGTTCGGCCGGAATCTTTTTAATGTCTCCTTCCCGATTGCGGAGGAGATGGAGGGCGGACACCAGGCGTTTCTGTATGAGCTTCTGCAGTCCTCGCTGAAGGATGACACTCTGGTTGAGCAGTTCTTCGATAAGATCATCGGCTCCTATATTTATCCAGGAAAGTATCTCATCATCCTTGCAAATGGTGTCTACGACATCCCAATGAAGACAAAGGATGGTATGGCACTGGATGATTCCGAGGATGTGTATCATTTCATCCTTGCGACGATCTGCCCGGTGACGCTGCTTCGGGACGGGCTCTGCTACGATGTGAAGCAGGAGACCTTCCTCAATCGGACCGATGACTGGGGCGTCCAGGCGCCGGAGACAGCATTCCTATTCCCATCCTTTAATATGCGAAATACAGATCTCCATGAAACGCTGTACTATGCGCGGCATCCGGAGGAGCGGCATGAGGAAATCGCTGCCGATATTCTGGGCACGGAGCTTATGCGGACGGAGAAAGCGCAGAAGAATGTCTTCCGCGAGGTGATCGAGACGACGCTTAGCGGCGATTGCACGTTTGAAGCGGTCCGTAATATCTCTGATTCCGTGAACGAGCTGATCGCGGAGAACAAGGATAATCCGGCCCCGGTCGAGCTGTCCAAAAAGGATGTTGCACGTCTTCTTGAGCAGAATGGCGCCGGCGATGAAGCGATGAAGACCTTCGATCGCGTCTACGATGAGGCAGTCGGCGAGGACGATTCCCCGCTCATTGCCGAGAACATCCAGGACACGAAGCACATGGTCGTGAAGTCACTCACCATGAAGCTGAACGTAAAGTCCGAGAGCACGGACCTCGTCGAGACCCGCGTGATCGATGGCCGCGAGTATCTCCTCATCCCGATCGCCGACGATCTCGAGGTGAACGGCATCCGCATACGCCAGAATCTCGGTGCTTTGAAGGCCGTGAAGGAAGCTGCCGCACATGTCGAGGAGGACTCCGGTGCAAATCAGACAACGGACGCTTCATCGGAAGCTGCCGCAGAGCCGCCGAAGGAAGCATTAGCGAAAGCTGGTAGTGATTTACCGATTCTGTGACATAGAAATTACGAAAAGTTCAGAAATAATATGCCGATTGACATAACCGAAGTCAGCGCTTTATGATTAAAATCACATTAGACAGTTAATCTTCGATTGCTCTGGAGATTGATCTAGAGAGTTACCTTGGTTTTATCTTGGATTTGGTTTTTGGATTGATTTTGGGCATCTTTAAGAATTCAAAATCAAAAGTGGGAGTAGTGAAGTAAAGCATGGGAAGCTTTTACGGACAGAAAAATACAGCGCCGTTGCTTGAACCGGATACACGTCGCCGGAGAAATTCTGGTAGCGAAAAGCCTGGGAGAACTGCGCGACGAGGAAGTAGCATCAGCCGATCAGGTGCCAATGCACGCTCCGGACAGTCAATGACCCGTCGGACGGATGTTCGCAGCGGTAGGTCTGGTGCCAATGTACGCTCCAGGCAGTCAGCGGCCCGTCGGACAGATGTCCGCGGCGGGAGAACCGGCCAGGCAAGACATGAACGCACTACCGATTCCAATAGAAGAAGTACCGGAAATGAGAGAAATGGCTATGCTGCGTCCAGAAACGGAAGCAGTGCCGCAAGACAGCATCGTTCACAGACGCGTCGTCCGCAACCGCACCGCGTGATGAATGAACGCGAGCGCCAGGCGATGCTTGAGCGTCGGAGACGGCAGCAGGCGCTGGAAGCACGCCGCCGTGAGGTTCGACGAAACCGCCTAATCTTCGTGCTTTCCATCATCGCGATCCTCTTCATGATCGTGAAGGGCATCAGTGCCCTCGGCAACTATATTAACAATTCAAGACAGCAGCGCGTCGATGCCATGCAAGACGTCGATATCAACCGTCAGAACGAAATGCTCGACCTCTCCGGCGACCGCGATGCATCGTCCGACACAGCTGCTTCAACAGCTGAAGCCAATGCTGGCGAAGACGATTCAAATGCTGCATTGGATGCTTCAGCGGAAGCTGCGTCGAGTGCGATATCAGACGCAGCAGCCGCAGGCGCATCAGGTATGATAAGCGGTACAGACCTGGCGAATGCTTCAGACGCCAAGTCGGCGGCCACTAACGCAGACACCTCGGCTGACTCAAACACAGCTAACACTTCAGCCACATCCGTGAACGCTACAGGCACTGCCACTGTTCAAGGCACCAACAATTCCACCTCGGGCACAGGCAATACAAAAACATCAGAAACCACGGCAAACACAAAGACAGCTGCTACAAACGCTGAAAATACAACAGCAACAAAAGCCGCACAAAGCACCACAACAGCGCAAAATACTAGCACTACGACAAAATCCGCAGCAGCGGCTTCTGCACAGAATTCGGCAACCGAAAATCCGACAGCAGACAGTTCAGACGTCATCGAAGCCATCGGCAACGCAGCCGACCCCGTAAGCGCCGGATCATCGACAAACGACAGCCCCGCTTCAGCAACCGCACCAAACGGCGTCCCGGTAGTAACCAATAAAATATCCGCAGGACCAGGTTGATGTAGTATGGCCAAGAAACAGGGTGCGGGCATCGGCGGGGCACCCGTACGAACATAAAGCCGAAGGTCTTCGCTAGCCAACCAGCACGAGCAGGCAGGGTAAAAAATCGGCGCCCACAAGGCCCGATTTTTTAGGCCCATTGAAGGAAAAATCCCTTCAGCGATTTTTCCTGAATTGGGCCGGCCCAGCTCGTGATGGCTGGATAGCGATTAGACCTTCGAACGTGAGCTAGGGTGCCCCGCCGATGTCCGCACCCGTCCGCATAGCCACCAGAAGTAAGCATTGGAGAAGGATTTATGAGTAAGAAGGCCTTGATCGCGATGAGCGGCGGCGTCGATAGTTCGGTCGCCGCCGCTCTCATGTGTGAGGAAAACTACAGCTGCATCGGCGTGACGATGAAGCTTTACGATAATGAAGATGTCGGAGTGTGCCGGGCGAATACCTGCTGCACGCTGGCCGATACCGAGGACGCGCGGCAGGTGTGCTCGAAGCTTGGCATGCCGTATTATGTGCTGAATTTCACCGAGGATTTCGACAAGCAGGTTATTGACCGGTTTGTGAAGACCTATGAGGCGGGCGGCACGCCGAACCCGTGCATCGATTGTAACCGCTATATGAAGCATGAGAAGCTCTACCACCGGGCGGAGCAGCTGCAGTGCGATACCATCGTGACCGGGCATTATGCGAGGATCGAGCAGGACCAGGAGACCGGACGGTGGCTTCTCAAGAAGGCGAAAAATCTCGCGAAGGACCAGAGCTATGTGCTCTATTTTCTTAGCCAGGAGCAGCTTGCACACACGCGCTTTCCTTTAGGGGAGTTTTCCTCTAAAGAGGAGGTACGGGAGCTTGCGGAGAAGTACGGCTTCATTAACGCACGGAAGCATGATTCGCAGGACATCTGCTTCGTCGTGAACGGGGACTATGGGGATTTCATCGAACGCTATACCGGGAAGACCTTCGCGCCCGGCAAGTTTGTAGACATCGAGGGCAATGTTCTCGGTGAACACAAGGGCATCATCCGCTACACCATCGGTCAGCGGAAGGGACTTGGCTTAGCACTACCGGCTCCTATGTATGTCTGCGATAAGAATATGGAGAAAAATGAAGTCATCCTGACGACGGGCGAAGCACTCTATTCGCATGCGCTCATCGCAGAGAATTTCAACTGGATCCCGTATGATACGCCGGACCGTCCGGTCCGTGTTACCGCGAAGACCCGCTATAAGGCAAAGGAAGCACCGGCCACAGCCGAAGCACTTTCGGACGGTACCGTCCGCGTGACCTTCGATAACCCAGAGCGCGCCGTAGCCACCGGTCAGGCGGTTGTGCTTTATGATGGAGACCTCGTCGTCGGCGGCGGCACGATCACGAAGGTGATACGATGATTTATATTGCAGTGAGCATAGGAATTCTATATGGTATTGTGTTTGTAAAGTGAATAACTCCAACTATTTAGAATAAAAGGCATAGAATGAGAGCAAAATGTCTTATTCTATGCCTTTCAAAATTTGAAATTTAAAAATCTATGCCTTTGAATTATTTCGAGTTTTTAATCGGCATAGATTTTGAACAATTGAATAATTTTCTATGCTTTGTATCTGAAGAGTACAAAGGGGAGATAGAAATAGTAGCTGACAACCTGTCGTTTCATCAAAAAAGTTTGTACTTGCGCGGCATTTGTGCTACTATGACCTAAAGTATGCGAACATGCATGTCAAAGGAGACATTATTTATTATGAAGGGAATTATTTTGGCCGGCGGATCCGGCACGAGACTTTATCCTCTTACGAAGGTAACCTCGAAGCAGCTTCTGCCGATTTACGATAAACCCATGATCTATTACCCGCTGTCGGTGCTCATGAATGCCGGCATTCGGGATATTCTTCTTATTTCCACCCCGCAGGATACACCAAGATTTGAAGAGCTTTTACAGGATGGCAGCCAGTTTGGCGTGAACCTTAGCTATAAGGTACAGCCGAGCCCGGATGGTCTCGCGCAGGCCTTTATCCTCGGTGCTGAATTCATCGGCGACGATCCGGTTGCGATGATTCTCGGTGACAATATTTTCTCTGGCCACGGCTTCAAGAAGCAGCTTCGTGCTGCTGCGGCAAAGAAGTCCGGTGCGACCGTCTTCGGTTATTATGTCGATGATCCGGAGCGCTTCGGTATCGTCGAGTTTGATAAGACCGGCAAGGCCATCTCCATCGAAGAGAAGCCAGCACACCCGAAGTCAAATTATTGCGTGACCGGCCTCTACTTCTATGATAACCGCGTTGTAGAGTATGCAAAGAATTTGAAGCCCAGTGCCCGCGGCGAGCTTGAGATCACAGATCTTAACCGTATCTACCTTGAGCAGGGCGAGCTCGATGTGACACTTCTTGGTCAGGGCTTCACCTGGCTTGATACCGGTACGCAGGAGTCCCTCGTCGATGCGACGAACTTCGTCCACACGATCGAGACCCATGAGCATAGAAAGATCGCCTGCCTCGAAGAAATTGCGTACCTAAACGGCTGGATCGGCCGCGACAAGGTCGAGGAAGCCTATGAAATGTATAAGAAGAACGAGTACGGCAAGTACCTGAAGGACGTGCTCGACGGCAAGTACATCGATAAACTGACCGAAAATCTCGATGCCTGATGGAAGCCTTGTGCAAATGCTGACACCGGGGACGGTTCTCTCTGTCAGCTTTCAAATAGAAAAAAGAGGAGTATGAATCAATGAAATATATCGTAACTGGCGGCGCCGGCTTCATCGGCGGAAACTTTATGCATTTTGCGGTGAACACCTATCCTGACGACATGTGGATCTGCCTTGATAAGCTGACCTATGCCGGAAATCTCGAGACACTGCAGCCACTCGAGGGAAAGCCGAATTATAAGTTTGTAAAGGGCGACATCGCAGACAGAGAGTTTATCTTTAAGCTCTTTAAGGATGAAAAGCCCGATGTGATCATTAACTTCGCAGCAGAGTCCCACGTAGACCGCTCCGTCAAGGACCCGGATATCTTCCTTCGTACAAATGTCGGCGGCACGGTTACACTTCTCGATGCCTGCAGAGAATTCGGCATCAAGCGATATCACCAGGTTTCAACCGATGAAGTTTACGGCGACCTGCCACTCGACCGCCCGGACCTCTTCTTCACCGAGGACAACAAAATCAAGACCTCTTCCCCGTACTCGGCCTCGAAGGCAAGCGCGGACCTCTTCGTGATGGCCTATCATAGAACCTTCGGCATCCCGACCACGATCTCCCGCTGCTCAAACAACTACGGCCCGTATCACTTCCCCGAGAAGCTGATCCCGCTCGTGATTTCCCGTGCTTTAAACAATGAAAAAATCCCGGTATACGGTACCGGCGCGAATGTCCGTGACTGGCTCTACGTCACCGACCATTGCAAAGCCATCGACCTCATCGTCCGCAAAGGCAAAGAAGGCGAAGTCTACAACATCGGCGGCCATAACGAGCGCACAAACCTCGAGGTCGTGAAGACCATCCTCCATGCCCTCAACAAGCCGGAGTCCCTCATCGAATACGTCAAAGACCGCCCCGGCCACGACCAACGCTACGCTATGGACCCGACGAAAATCGAAACCGAACTCGGCTGGCAGCCCGAATACACCTTCGACACCGGCATCCCCGTGACGATAGATTGGTACTTGAATAATAAGGAGTGGTGGGAACACATCATCTCCGGCGAGTACCAGCAGTACTTTGACAAGATGTACGTGCAAGATAAGGGATTAAAAGAGTAAATATTTAATTTGCCTCTGAATGTAAGACAAATTTTTGGGGTTTTGTAAATCAGAAAGCAGGCTAGCACAGGGGTGTCCGGAGAGCGGCAGTAGAGTCGCGAAGGGGCACCCGTACGAACAATAAAGCCGAAAGTCCCAGCTAGCCGGGTGACTCATGCGAGGTAGAAAATCCGGGTTACAACCCCGGATTTTCTAGACCCATTGAAGGAAAAGCCCCTTCAAGGCTTTTCCTGAATTGGGCCGGCCCGTATGAGACACCCGGATAGCGCTAGGACTTTCGAGCTGTGAGCTAGGGTGCCCCTTCGCGACTCTACTGCCGCTCTCCGGGCATCGCTGTGCCAGCCTGCTTTCGTCCGCATAGCCAAAAAGGAGAAGTTTGAAACAGAAAGGTAGCGGTTAGATCCTATTAAAGGGCAACACAAACAAGCCATCTTTCGGTGGCTGAAAAACTGAATATAGACGCAACACCTA
>OMZX01000061.1 GCA_900315665.1 uncultured Eubacteriales bacterium | reverse complement strand
AGTGCCGTGAGGCACTCAGGTGATGGTCACTAATAGGTCGAGGGCTTATCCAATTGGCTGGTTAGGTTTATTTCAATTTCAAAGTGTTCAATCAATGTATGATATTCCTCTATAGCTCAGTCGGTAGAGCACGCGGCTGTTAACCGCGGTGTCGTTGGTTCGAGTCCAACTGGGGGAGGTGGAGTTTGAAAGCCGGAGGTCAAGCCACTTTATTGGCTGAATCTACTAGGACTTTCGATTCGGCAAGGAAGCCGAATCGAAACTACGCTACGCGAAGCGCAAACAAGTTTGCGGTCTGATCACTCCGGAGTTTTTCTGAAGAAAAACTCCTACGTTGCCGATATAGCTCAATTGGTAGAGCAACTGATTTGTAATCAGTAGGTTTTCGGTTCGAGTCCGAATATCGGCTTGAAGCCTTAGCTTTTTGCTAAGGCTTTTTTAACACAAAGGATTAATTTCTAGAGATGCAAAATAGTAATTCCTTTGCTAAAATATGTAGATATGCGGAACCGTAGCTCAGTTGGTTAGAGCAGTCGGCTCATAACCGATCGGTCCACAGTTCGAGTCTGTGCGGTTCCATTGATATTGAAGATCATGAAGATAAACCTTCATGGTCTTTTTTTATAAGTTGACACCGGGGACGGCTCTCTCTGTCAGCTTTTTGAATATCATCGAATATATTCCCGGCAATGAAGAAAAAGCTGACAAAGAGAACCGTCCCCGGTGTCAGCTGTGTATATCTTCGCGCATGGATTTGTTTAAAAGATGTAAGACATGGATTTTTTCCTGCCTTTCATTATTGCTTGCGGGTGCGATGGCATTTCCGTCGTTTGCATTTTATCGCACACCGACGAATAAGAAGGGTGTGCTTTGCTCTGATATTAATATGCTGGATGACATCGTGGAGCTTGGTGCTTCGCAGGTGATTCTCAATTTTAATGTCGGTACATCCGATCCGGCAGCGTTTGTGAATCTTCTGACGGCGATGAATCAGAAGGGGCTTACAGTCACGATGATTTTGAATAATACCTATCGTCCTGGAGAAGCGATCGTACCGGAGGGCGCCTCCGAGGCACCGAATGGGATGTATAGCTTTAATGCTTCCTCCCAGGAGGGCATCGCGATGACGACCAGGGTTGCCTCCGAGACGGCGGCAGCTTTTGCAAATCTTGTTTCGAACTGGATCATCGGCAATGAAGTAAACAATGAAGCGGATTGGAACAAGTTTTCCAGTGATGATTTCGAAGCCTATACAAAGAACTATGCTGAAGCGTTCCGCATTTTCTATAACCAGATCAAGACGGCGAATCCGGAGGCGCGGGTCTTTATTCCCTTCGATCATAACTGGAATCAGACCGTGAAGGCCGGGTGGTTTACCTCCCGCGAAACGCTCATGAAGCTAAACAGCTATCTTTCTGATACAGATTACGGGATTGCCTGGCATCCGTATCCGCAGGATTTTATGAATGCTGACTTCACGAATGATTCTCGCGCGACCGAATCGACTGACACGCCGATCGTTAATATGAAAAACCTTCATATCCTCACAGATGCGATGCAGCAGCCGGAACTACTTTCGCCGACAGGAGCAGTTCGTCATCTTCTTATGTCCGAAGCCGGCTTTAACTCTAACCGCGGTGAAGCCGTACAGGCACTTGCTGTTTATCAGGCTTACCATCTTGCAAACGAGAATCCGTACGTCGAGGGCTTCCTCATTAATCGTCTCGAAGACGCACCACCCGAGGTCGCCCAGGGCTATTCCTTCGGTCTCTGGTATACCTCCGGTTCTGAATCAAACCCAACCTCCCGTAAGTTAGCCTGGACCTACTACCAGCAGGCACAATAATGTGACACCGGGGACGGTTCTCCTTGTCAGCTTTTTAGAATATTGTCCTAAAGACATCGAAAAGCTGACAGGGAGAATCGTCCCCGGTGTCAGCTTTTGGCATCCAATAATCAACATAAATCAGCCAAATTGTTAGCAACCGACGTTGCAGAGTGCTAGAAGCTGTGCTATAATACCTCATGTTGTAAAAATATGAAAATATTCATGATGCCTATAAAAGCTGACAGGAAGAATCGTCCCCTTTGCCATAAAAGTTGACAGAGAGAACCGTCCCCGGTGTCAACTGTAGGCATTGTGATATGAAATTAAAGAGGTGCAGCATGGCTAAAAAGGGTTCTTTATCGATTAATTCTGAAAATATTTTCCCGATTATCAAGAAGTGGATGTATTCGGATCAGGATATTTTCGTGCGTGAGCAGGTTTCGAACGCATGTGATGCGATCACGAAGCTGGAGAAGCTTTCACTGATTGGCGAGTGGACGAAGCCGGATGATTATAAGGGTCGGGTTGATGTCATCGTGAATCCGGATGAGCGGACGATCAAGTTCTGCGATAATGGTATCGGTATGACAGCGGAGGAGGTTGATAAGTATATCAACCAGATCGCGTTCTCTGGTGCGACAGATTTTATTACGAAGTATAAGGATAAGGCGAATTCGGATCAGATTATCGGACATTTCGGTCTCGGCTTCTACAGTGCCTTCATGGTAGCCGATCAGGTAGACATTGACACACTGAGCTATCAGAAGGATGCGAAGGCGGTACACTGGACCTGCAACGGCGGCACGGATTACGAACTGACGGATGGTGACAAGAAGGACGTCGGCACGGTCATCACGCTGCATCTGAATGATGATTGCTTAAAGTATGACAATGAGTGGGAGATGCGTGAGATTCTCGACAAGTATTGCTCGTTTATGCCGGTGGAGATTTATATCACGAAGCTTCCGAAGGATAGTGAGACGATTGAGAAGACGGAGCAAAAGCCGGATGATGTCGTCCTCGAGGAGATCCCGGAGAAGACCGAGACTGACAAGGACGGTAAGGAGACGAAGACGCCGGCGAAGGTGAAGATCGAGAAACGTCCGCAGCTTCTTAATGACATTCATCCGCTCTGGACGAAGACGCCGAGCCAGTGCACGAAGGAAGAGTACGTCGAGTTCTATCATAAGGTTTTCCATGATTATAAGGAGCCACTCTTCTGGATTCATCTCAACATGGATTATCCGTACAATCTGAAGGGCATTCTCTATTTCCCGAAGATCAACATGGAGTATGAGTCGATCGAGGGCAAGATCAAGCTCTATAACAATCAGGTCTTTATCGCGGATAACATCAAGGAGGTCATCCCGGAGTACCTCATGCTCCTGAAGGGTGTCATTGACTGCCCGGATCTCCCGCTGAACGTTTCGAGATCGCAGCTTCAGAACGACGGTTTTGTCAAGAAGATTTCTGATTACATCACGAAGAAGGTAGCGGACAAGCTTAGCGGTATGTGTAAGACCCAGCGCGAGGACTACGAGAAGTACTGGGATGATATCGCACCGTTCATTAAGTATGGATGCCTCAAGGATGAGAAGTTCTGCGAGAAGATGACCGATTACATCCTCTTCAAGGATATCAACGGGAAGTATCTGACGCTGCCGGAGACGCTCGATGTGAAGAAGACAGATCCGGATGAGGTGAAGAAGGAAGAGGAAGCGAAGAAGGCAGAAGAGGCCAAGAAGACGGAGGGCTCGGAGGCCAATGCTTCCGGCGCGGACGCAGCCACAAAGGCGGAAGGTGATGGCAGCGAGACAACAGAGGGCTCCGAGACAAAGACCGAAGACACAGTAACCGGAACCGATGCTGATGTGACCGTCGAGGATACGAAGACTGGTGAGAAGGTTGAGCCCGGTGCGGCAGCCGATGGTGCTGCAAAGACAGGTAGCGATGCTGCTTCGTCTGATGCTGCAAAGGCCGAGGAAAAGAAGAACAAGGTCATCTACTATGTGACGGATCCGGTACAGCAGAGCACCTACATCACGATGTTCAAGAACGCTGGCAAGACCGCAGTCATCCTTCCGGAGAGAATCGATGAGCCGTTCATCTCCGAGCTCGAAGCAAAGAATGAGGGCGTACACTTTAGACGCATCGATGCCGATTTGTCTGATGAGTTCAAGGAGACGGTTTCCGAGGATGAGCAGAAGAAGTTCGACGAGCAGGCAAAGACCCTCGAGACTGCAATTCGTACGGCCACAAAGAAAGATAAGCTTAACGTCAAGCTTCAGAAGATGACGACGAAGGATACCGCTGCGATGCTTAGTATTTCTGAGGAGAGCCGTCGTATGAACGATATGATGAAGATGTACCAGGTGCAGGGCATGCCGATGGGCGATATGCCGGTTGACGAAACCCTCCTTCTCAACACCGAGCACCCGCTTGTAAAGTACCTTCTCGATAATGAAGGAAACGACGAAAAGAAGGACACCTGCACCATGATCTCCGAGCAGCTCTACGACCTCGCGAAGATCCAGCAGTCACCGCTCAGCGCCGATGAGATGAACGCCTTCATCAAGCGCTCAAACGACATCCTTCTCAAGATGGCGGAGTAAGAGCGGAGGAGTTTTTCTGAAGAATTGCTCCGTAGCGACCGGCCCGATCTAGACCTGGGTCCCGAAGGAATCGAGCGAAGGTTACCCCAGCCGAGCTCGACCAAGATTATCGTGAGAGAGTCCCGCAGGACAGCATTGACATGCTATCCTGCGGGACTCAGTTTGTTTTTATGTTCTTGGAAATTTCGTTTTACTTTTTAACAGCCAATGCCTACAATATTCTCAAAACAAAAAGGTTTTATTAAGTGTAAAGATATTGAGCATCAAGGAGGCATTGAATGAGGAAGCTCCCAATCGGCATACAGTCCTTTGAGGATCTTAGGAAAAATAATTATGTCTATGTCGAATTTTAAGGCAGATGATCTTGATCTCAAGCAGGATAAAACGGCTATAGAGGCACTACAGCAAATTGAAGATAACAGATATGCACTGCCGTATGAGAACAGTGGGAAGAATATCTTAAAGATAGGTGTTAATTTCTCGACGAAAATCAGAACGATTGATGAATGGGAAATTTGGAGCTAAGACGGTATTCGTTGCTGTGCGAACCTTGGTGGAAGCGATAGTATGAAATTATTGGTGAAGGAATTAGTTTATACGGAGGAGCGACATGAAAAAGGAAGAAATTATTCATGAGGTTGAAGAAATATGTAAAAAACATTCCGTAGAGCATCTTTTCCTTTTCGGATCCTATGCAAAGGGCACGGAAACACCAACGAGTGATATGGACTTTTTTATCATTGGGGGACAGAATATCGGAGAGCTTCGGGATGAAATTGATCGGATCAAGACATTAAAGAAGATAGACCTTCTGCAGTATGAAAGTTGCAAAAACCAGTATTTGAAGGAGGATATGGAGCTTTATGGAAAAGAAATTTATTAACCGATATAACAGCTTCTGTAAAAGCCTTCAGGCCCTGGAGAAAGCGAAGGAACGGGATTTAAGTGATGATTTTGTTATCAGTGGTACCGTGCAGAAATTTAATCTGACCTTTGACATTTCATGGAAGGTCATGAAGGATATCATTATCGGGTATCACAAGGTTCTTGACTTTGCAACCGGTTCTCCCAGAGAGACACTTCGGATTGCTGCATCAGTAAAACTGATCCATGATGATAGCTGGATGCAAATGCTGGATGACCGGAATGATCTTGCTCATGATTATGACGGAGCGCTGGCGGAGGAGATCGTACATAAAATCCTTGAACAGTATCTTCCTGTTTTGGAAATATTCCGGGATACTGCAGGCACTTACGTGGAGAAAATTGGATAAATTCGTATAAACGCGGGTAAGCTCAGCTTACATGGAAATTTCACAAAACCTTGACGATATTTTTTAAATCTCATATAATGCAATACGTTACGAGTTGCTCTGCTTTAACGGAGGATCTGCGAATGACTAGATGTTCAGCGAATACAACTGATCTCTCGGTGTCGCTTAGGGGTGGAGTAGCTATCAATATCACCATCGTTTTATCATGTTAATTTTTAGGGAACAGCATTTTATGCTGTTCCCTTTTCTATTTTCATGAGTTTGTTTTCAGGAGGGGAAAATGAAAAAGGTTGCGGTGATTATGGGAAGTGATTCGGATCTTCCTGTAGTAGAAAAGGCAATCAATACGCTGAAAGAGTATGGGGTGCCGACAGAGGTGCATGTGTATTCGGCACACCGGACACCGGAGGAGGCTGCGGCGTTTTCAAAGAGTGCGAGAGAAAATGGCTTCGGTGTGATCATCGCGGCAGCAGGGATGGCGGCGCACCTCGCGGGTGCGATCGCAGCGAACACAACGCTGCCGGTGATTGGAATCCCGTGCTCGTCGAAGGTGCTTGAAGGCATGGATGCACTGTTGTCGACCGTCATGATGCCGCCGGGAATCCCGGTTGCGACGGTCGGTGTGAACACCGCGAAGAATGCAGCACTTTTGGCTATCGAGATTCTGGCTGTAACGGATGAAGAGCTTCAGAAGAAGCTGCAGGCGGATCGCGACGCGAACCGCGCAAAGATTGTAGAAAAAAATAAAGCCATTGAAGCCCAATTCAACAGTTGATTTCAACGAACTGCAGATAGAACAGGGTACTTCCTGAAATTATCTGCATCGAAATCAAAGTGGTTTTGGAAAGGATACAGATAAAACAAGGTACTCCTCCAAATTATCTGTACTGAGATCAAGACAGTTTCAGAATAGATACAGATAAAACAAGGCATTCCCGCAAATTATCTGTCACAGCGTTGAAGTGGTCGCAAAATTGATGCAGATAAAGAGAGGGAGTAGTTGGTTTTATCTGTAAATGGAGGGATCGGGTGAAGGCTTCCAGCCAAACCCGGCCACAAAAGAGGAGATTGAATGAGAAAAATCAATGAGGAGTGCGGCGTTTTCGGCATGTTTTCGAAGACCCGGAAGCCGCTCGCGCGCTATACGTATTACGGGCTGTTTGCCCTGCAGCATAGAGGCCAGGAGTCAGCCGGCATCGTCGTAAATGATGATGGTGTGTTCCGGTTTTATCGTGAGCTTGGTCTCGTCAGTGAGGCAATCACGAAGGAACAGATCGAACGGCTCGGCGAAGGACAGATTTCCGTCGGCCATGTGCGGTATTCGACGAGTGGCATCACGAACCGAATCAATGCACAGCCGATTGTCGTGAATCACCGGAAGGGCCGGATGGCGCTCTGCCATAACGGAAATCTTGTGAATTCCTATGAGCTTCGTGAAAATCTTGAGATGGATGGCTGCATCTTCCAGTCGACGACGGACACCGAAGTGATTTCATATGTGATCACGCGTGAGCGCATTAAGTCTGGCTCCATCGAGGAGGCTGTGGACCGTGCGATGGACAAGCTGCACGGCGCATATTCCCTCGTCATCATGTCGCCATCAAAGCTGATCGCAGCAAGAGATGTCAATGGCTTCCATCCGCTCTGCTATGGCCTCACGGATGAGGGCGATGTCGTATTTGCATCTGAGAGCTGTGCGCTCGAAGCGGTCGGCGCGAAGCTGGTCCGGGATGTGGAGCCGGGTGAGATCGTCGTCGTAGATAATAACGGCCTCCGCTCCATCACGGATCATTGCGGCAAGGCACGGCGCGCACTTTGCGTGTTCGAGTACATTTACTTCGCCCGCCCGGATTCGGTGATCGATGGGGCGTCAGTGCATGAGGCAAGACTTCGTGCCGGAAAGTTTTTAGCAGAAGAACATCCTGTGGAGGCTGATGTAGTCATTGGCGTGCCGGACTCGGGACTCGACGCAGCTGAAGGGTACGCGAGGGCGTCCGGGATTCCGTATGGCATCGGCCTCATCAAAAATAAATACATCGGGCGCACGTTCATCGCGCCGGGGCAGACGGAGCGTGAGAATCTCGTCCGGATCAAGCTGAACGCGATTCGGTCGGAGATCGAGGGGAAGCGCGTGGTGCTGGTTGATGACTCAATCGTCCGTGGCACGACGAGCGCCCGGATTGTGAAGATCGTGCGGGATGCCGGCGCGAAGGAAGTGCATATGAGAATATCAGCGCCGCCTTTCATGAACCCATGTTATTATGGAATCGATATTGATTCGCGCGACAACCTGATTGCGTGCCATCATTCGATTCCGGAGATCGCGAAGATTATCGGGGCGGATTCGCTCGGGTATCTGTCGATTGAGCATGCGAAGCAGCTTGCGACCGGCATGACCGGCGATTTCTGCACGGCCTGCTTCGACGGTGACTATCCGACCGAGGTGCCGACCGTGACGAACAAGAACCGGTTCGAGGAAAAGATCCCGAAGTCATGGCGCGAGAGCCATGAGCGGAGTGCAGGTGATGAGGCGAAGGAAACAATGCCTACATCGGGTAGCAACGCGTGTGCGAGTGTGAAACCAGAGGAGAAGAATTAAGGTGACATCGGGGAGGGATCGGGTGAAGGCTACCCTAGCCGAACCCGACCACTTATAGAGGAAAGGATAAGAATTCATGAATACGAAAAGCTATAGCGAAGCCTACAAGGAGGCTGGTGTTGATATCACGGCGGGCTATAAGTCCGTGGAGCTGATGAAGCAGTATGTTGCGAAGACGATGACGAAGTATGTGGCATCCGGCCTCGGCGGCTTCGGCGGCCTCTGCGAGATTCCGGAGGGCTACAAGCATCCGGTGCTGGTGTCCGGTACAGACGGTGTCGGTACGAAGCTGAAGATTTCCTTTATCATGGAGAAGTACGATACGGTTGGCATCGACTGCGTCGCGATGTGTGTGAATGACGTCATCTGCTGCGGTGCGCAGCCGCTGTTCTTCCTTGACTATATCGCCTGCGGCAAGAATGTGCCGGAGAAGATTGCAGCCATCGTAAAGGGCGTCGCGGACGGCTGCGTACAGGGTGACTCAGCCCTCATCGGCGGCGAGACTGCCGAGATGCCGGGCTTCTATCCGGAGGATGAGTTCGACCTCGCGGGCTTCTCGGTCGGTGTCGTCGACAAAGATAAGATCATTGACAACAACGCGATGAAGGCCGGCGATGTAGTCATTGCGCTGCCGTCCTCGGGCGTTCATTCCAATGGTTTCTCCCTGGTGCGGAAAATTTTTGATATTGATAACCAGACGAAGGAATCGATGTCGAAGCCGGTGGAGGCACTGGGCGGCGCATCGCTCGGCGACACGCTGCTGACACCGACGGTGATCTATGTGAAGCCGGTCATGGCGCTTCTCAAGGAAGTGACCGTCAAGGGCATCAGCCACATCACGGGCGGCGGCTTCTATGAGAACATCCCTCGTTCGATACCGGACGGTCTCGGCGCAGCGATCAAGACATCAGATGTCCGCGTACTGCCGATTTTTAAGCTCATTCAGGAGACCGGCAAGATTTCCGAGCATGACATGTTCAACACCTATAACATGGGCGTCGGCATGAGCGTGGTGGTGGCAAAGGAGGACGAGGAGAAGGCACTCGCGATTCTCAACGCAAATGGCGTCAAGGCGTACCACCTTGGCGAGATCATCGAATCGCAGGACAAGGTAGTTTTGTCATAATGCTTTCTTCGGGCGGCTATTCGTCAAAAGTTGTCA
>OMZX01000058.1 GCA_900315665.1 uncultured Eubacteriales bacterium | reverse complement strand
TGAGGAGAGCCGAATACTATGCCAGCACCAAAAAACAAGGTTTTAAAATGGCATAGTATGAGCCATAGATCCGCAAATTCTATGCCGCCACCCGGAAAGACGATTTTCAGCCGGCATAGAAAAGCAAGGTAAGGGCAAAATCCTATGCCACCACCCGGAAAGACGATTTTCAGCCGGCATAGAAAAGCAAGGTAGGGGCAAAATCCTATGCCGCTGCCCGCCCGGGAGGCTGATGAAAGTCGAAAATATAGGAAAATTTGCGGGTGGCCACAGAAGCTTCGCGGCCATCCGCAAATTTTATGTGTGCGGAGGCTGCCGATAAAGCTTGTTGTGGCCACAGAACTTCCTCGGCTATCCCGCTGCTCCACCCGCAAATTTTTTATTTCTTTCTTGACACACCTAACCCTGGCGTGTTAGGATGAAGTTTGCTTATTTTGGAGTCATGGGCACATTGCGCCCTTTTGCAAGGCGCGTTAGCGCCGGCAGTAAAGGAGAGCGCCGATGCCCAAAGGAAGCAATCCGGTCTACGACCAGGAGCGCCCGACACCAAAACACAGCGGACAGCGGTTGCAAATTGATAAAGCTATCAAGCAGGGGTGAACGTTCAATGGAAAAAAGCAGGATGCGACTGGAAAGAAACGGTAAGAACCTTAGAGCCACCTTCTCCAGAAACAAAGAAGTGCTGGAGATGCCGAATCTCATTGAGATTCAGAAGGACTCCTACAAATGGTTTCTCACGGATGGCCTGAAGGAGGCCTTCGATGATATATCACCGATCCAGGATTTTGCGGGGCATCTGAGCCTCGAGTTCGTGGATTACAAACTCTGCGAAGATGAGAAGAAATATACGATCGAAGAGTGCAAGGAGCGTGATGCCACGTATTCTGCACCTCTGAAGGTCAAGGTACGTCTCATCAACAAGGACAAGGACGAGATCAATGAGCATGAGATCTTCATGGGCGACCTTCCGCTCATGACAGATACCGGCTCCTTCGTCATCAATGGTGCGGAGCGAGTTATCGTATCCCAGCTCGTACGTTCCCCCGGCATCTATTATGGCATCGACCACGATAAGATCGGTAAGGAGCTCTACTCCTGCACCGTCATCCCGAACCGTGGCGCCTGGATCGAGTACGAGACAGATTCCAATGATGTCTTCTTCGTACGTGTCGACAGAACCCGTAAGGTTCCGGTGACCGTATTTATCCGTGCGCTCGGCATCGGCACAAACCAGGAGATCATTGACCTCTTCGGCGAGGAGCCGAAGCTGCTCGCTTCCTTCGAAAAGGAGCAGCCGGAGGCACAGAACTATGAGGGCGGCCTTCTCGAGCTCTATCGTAAGATCCGTCCGGGCGAGCCGCTGTCTGTCGACAGTGCAAGCTCACTCTTAAACGGCATGTTCTTCGACCCGCGCCGCTATGATCTTGCGCACGTCGGCCGTTATAAGTTTAATAAGAAGCTTCACTTCAAGAACCGTATCAAGGGCCACACCCTCGCAGAGGAAGTAGTCGATCCGACGACCGGTGAAGTGATCGCAGAAAAGGGCGAGGTGGTATCTCTTGAGAAGGCCATCGCCATCCAGGATGCTGCCGTTCCGTTCGTATGGATCGAGGGCCAGGAGAGAAATGAAAAGGTTCTTTCCGCACTCGAGGTCGACGCATCGAAGTGGCTTCCGGACTTCACAGAGGAAGAGCTTGAGGGCCTCGGCGTAACCGAGCTCGTCTACTATCCTGCCCTCCGCCAACTTCTTGATGAAAATGAGGGAGTGGAGAAGGAAGCATTGGCGACAGCCATCAGGAAGAGCATCCACGACCTGATCCCGAAGCACATCACGAAGGAGGATATCTTCGCCTCTATCAACTATAACATGCACCTCGAAGAGGGCATCGGCAACAAGGACGACATCGATCACCTCGGAAACCGTCGTATCCGTGCGGTCGGAGAGCTTCTCCAGAACCAGTACCGGATCGGCCTTTCCCGTATGGAGCGTGTGGTCCGCGAGCGTATGTCCACACAGGACATGGACGAGATCACACCGCAGTCACTCATCAACATTAAGCCGGTGACTGCAGCGGTGAAGGAGTTCTTCGGATCCTCACAGCTCTCGCAGTTCATGGACCAGAACAACCCGCTCTCCGAGCTCACACATAAGAGAAGACTTTCCGCCCTCGGCCCGGGCGGTCTTTCGAGAGACCGTGCAGGCTTCGAGGTCCGCGATGTACACTATACGCATTACGGCCGGATGTGCCCGATCGAGACACCTGAAGGACCGAACATCGGCCTCATCAACTCGCTCGCATCCTTCGCCCGTATTAATAAGTACGGCTTCATCGAGGCGCCGTACCGCGTTGTCGACAAGACGACCGACCCGAAGAACCCGACCGTTACCGACCAGGTCGTTTACCTCGCTGCCGACGAAGAGGATAACTACGTCGTAGCACAGGCAAACGAGCCGCTTGACGAGAACGGACATTTTGTACATGACAATGTCTCCGGCCGTTACAGAACGCTGACTCAGGCGTTCCCGAAGGCGACGGTAGATATGATGGATGTCTCCCCGAAGATGGTCTTCTCCGTCGCGACATCCATGATTCCGTTCCTCCAGAACGATGATGCGAACCGTGCCCTCATGGGCTCGAACATGCAGCGTCAGGCCGTACCGCTCATGACGACCGAGCGTGCCGTCGTGGATACCGGTATCTCCGCAAAGGCTGCCGTAGACTCCGGTGCCTGCTGCGTGGCCAGACATGATGGTGTGGTAGAGATTTCCGCATCGAATAAGATTACCATTCGCCGGGACGATGACGCATCACTCGAGGAGTATAAGCTCACGAAGTTCATGCGTTCGAACCAGTCGAACTGCTATAATCAGAAGCCGATCGTCTTCGCCGGCGACCATGTGAAGAAAGGCGATGTCATTGCGGATGGTCCTTCCACCTGCCAGGGCGAGATCGCACTCGGCAAGAACCCGCTCATCGGTTTCATGACCTGGGAGGGCTACAACTACGAGGATGCCGTTCTGATGTCAGAGAAGATGGTACAGAACGACGTATATACATCGGTACATATCGAAGAGTATGAGTGCGAAGCCAGAGACACGAAGCTCGGACCTGAGGAGATCACCGCAGATGTTCCGGGTGTCGGCGACGATGCTCTTAAGAACCTCGACGAGCGCGGCATCATCCGCATCGGTGCAGAGGTTCGTGCCGGTGACATTCTCGTCGGCAAGGTAACGCCGAAGGGCGAAACAGAGCTCACGGCTGAAGAGAGACTGCTCCGCGCGATCTTCGGTGAGAAGGCAAGAGAAGTCCGCGATACGTCGCTCAAGGTGCCGCACGGCGCATACGGCGTCGTTGTAGACGCAAAGGTCTTCACGAGAGAAAATTCAGATGAGCTGGCGCCGGGCGTTTCCGAGTCGGTTCGTATCTATATTGCACAGAAGAGAAAGATCGGTCCTGGCGATAAGATGGCCGGCCGTCATGGTAACAAGGGTGTTATTTCCCGGATCCTGCCGACAGAGGACCTTCCTTTCCTGCCGAATGGCCGTCCGCTCGATATCGTCCTTAACCCGCTCGGCGTGCCGTCCCGTATGAATATCGGACAGGTGCTGGAGCTTCATCTTTCTCTCGCAGCCCGCGTGCTCGGTATCGATGTTTCGACCCCGATCTTCGACGGCGCAACCGAGAATGATATTACGAAGACCCTGATTCTTGCGAATGACTACGCAAATAAGTCCTGGGAGGAGTTCACAGAGCTCCACAAGGATGAGCTGGATCCTGAGATCTATCAGTATCTCGGCGATCACCTCGAGCATCGTGAGGAGTGGAAGGGCGTACCGATCACCCCGGATGGCAAGGTACAGCTCCGCGACGGACGTACCGGCCAGAAGTTCGATGGCAAGACCTCGATCGGCTTCATGCACTATATGAAGCTGCATCACCTGGTTGATGATAAGATCCATGCGAGATCCACGGGCCCGTACTCACTCGTTACCCAGCAGCCGCTCGGTGGTAAGGCACAGTTCGGCGGCCAGCGTTTCGGTGAGATGGAGGTTTGGGCCCTCGAGGCCTATGGCGCAGCCTACACGCTGCAGGAAATCCTCACCATGAAGTCCGATGATGTCGCAGGCCGTGTCAAGACCTACGAAGCGATCATCAAGGGCCAGAATATCCCGGCGCCGGGCGTTCCGGAGTCCTTCAAGGTACTTCTTAAGGAGCTTCAGGCGCTCTGCCTTGATGTCCGCGTCCTCGATAAGGACAAGAACGAGGTTGAGATCACCGAGGATCTGTACGATGCAAACCAGGATCTCCACAGACTTCTTTCAGACGGCGGCAACCGCTATCAGACCGATGAAAACTTCGGCGCAGCCGGCTACCAGAAGGAGGAGTTCAACTCTGAAGGTGAGATCGTAAGCGCTGAGGAAGACAATGCTTCCGACGAGGACGCAGATGACATCGCAAGTGATGTGATGGCGGACTTAAGTGATGAGAACGCTGACGTCAACTTCGATTCAGATGATACGGACACACTGTTTGACGACCAGTCAGAGGACGCGCCGGCAGCCTTCGGCGACGAAGATGACTATGGCGATGGCAGCGATGACAATGCATAAAGAGGAGGACATACATGGCACAAGTTGAAAATCATGAGCCGGTTCAGTTTGATTCCATTCAGATCGGACTTGCCTCTCCGGAGAAGATTCTCGAGTGGTCCCATGGCGAGGTAAAGAAGCCGGAGACCATCAACTATAGAACCCTGAAGCCTGAGAAGGACGGCCTGTTCTGCGAAAGAATTTTCGGACCGGTCAAGGACTGGGAGTGTCACTGCGGTAAGTACAAGAAGATCCGCTACAAGGGCGTGATCTGCGACCGCTGCGGTGTAGAGGTCACGAAGTCCTCCGTAAGACGTGAGAGAATGGGCCATATTGCATTGGCGGCACCGGTTTCTCACATCTGGTATTTCAAGGGCATCCCGTCCCGCATGGGTCTTATCCTTGATATCTCCCCGAGAATTCTCGAGAGAGTACTGTACTTTGCAAGCTATATCGTACTTGACAAGGGCGAGACCCAGCTTGAGTACAAGCAGGTTCTTTCCGAGAAGGAGTACCGTGATGCCATCGAGCTCGAGAAGGAATATACCGATTTAAGAAATGAGTTGAATGACGCCTCCGGACAAAAGAGAACGAGAATCGTCAAGAGACTCGAGGTTGTGGAGGCATTCCGCCACTCCGGAAACCGTCCGGAATGGATGATCCTTACGGTGCTTCCGGTCATCCCGCCAGACCTTCGTCCGATGGTTCAGCTCGATGGCGGCCGTTTTGCGACCTCCGACCTCAATGATCTTTATAGAAGAATCATCAATAGAAATAACCGTCTTGCACGTCTCCTCGAGCTTGGCGCCCCGGAGATTATCGTTCGGAACGAGAAGCGTATGCTGCAGGAGGCTGTCGATGCCCTCATCGATAACGGCCGCCGTGGCAGACCTGTCACAGGTCCGGGCAACCGTGCGCTTAAGTCCCTCTCCGATATGCTGAAGGGCAAGCAGGGCCGTTTCAGACAGAACCTTCTCGGCAAGCGTGTCGACTATTCCGGCCGTTCCGTAATCGTCGTAGGTCCTGAGATGAAGATCTACCAGTGCGGTGTGCCGAAGGAAATGGCCATCGAGCTCTTCAAGCCGTTCGTTATGAAGGAGCTTGTTGAGACCGGCAAGGCCCACAACATTAAGAATGCAAAGAAGATGGTGGAGCGTCTCGATCCGCAGGTTTGGGATATCCTCGAGAAGGTCATCAAGAACCACCCGGTGATGCTGAACCGTGCGCCTACGCTTCATAGACTTGGTATCCAGGCCTTCGAGCCGACCCTCATCGAAGGTAAGGCTCTCAAGCTTCACCCGCTCGTATGTGCGGCCTTCAACGCCGACTTCGATGGTGACCAGATGGCCATTCACCTTCCGCTGACCCAGGAAGCACAGGCGGAGTGCCGCTTCATGCTGCTCTCTCCGAACAACCTCCTGAAGCCGTCGGATGGCGGTGTAGTAGCCGTACCGTCCCAGGATATGGTACTTGGTATCTACTACATCACGCAGGCAAGAGATGGCGAGCCTGGTGAGGGCATGACGTTCAAGAGCATTAACGAGGCTTTCCTTGCTTATGAGAATAAGTACGTGACGCTGCACTCGAAGATCCGCTGCCGTATTCGTAAGAGAATCCGTCAGGAGGATGGCTCCGAGAAGCTGATCGAGGGTATCGTGGATACGACCCCGGGCCTTCTGATGTTCAATGAAATCATCCCGCAGGATCTCGGCTTCGTTGATCGTTCAATCCCGGGCAATGAGATTCTTCCGGAGATTAACAAGATGGTCAAGAAGAAGGATCTTAAGAAGATTCTTGAGAAGATTATGGATGTGCATGGTACGACCCAGACTGCGCTATCCCTTGATGATATCAAGGCAATGGGCTACAAGCAGTCGACGATTGCAGCCATGACGGTATCCATTTCGGATATGACCGTGCCGAAGACGAAGCAGGCTCTGCTCGATAAGGCGCAGAAGACGGTTGACAAGATTGCGAAGAACTATCGTCGTGGTCTCGTGACAGAAGAAGAGAGATACCAGGAAGTTATCGATACCTGGAAGGCAACGGATGACCAGCTCACCCACGACCTTCTGACCGGTCTTGACCAGTACAACAACATCTTCATGATGGCCGATTCCGGTGCCCGTGGTTCTGATAAGCAGATCAAGCAGCTTGCTGGTATGCGAGGCCTCATGGCGGATACAACCGGTAAGACCATCGAGCTGCCGATTAAGTCGAACTTCCGTGAAGGTCTTGATGTACTCGAGTACTTCATCTCCGCACATGGCGCCCGTAAGGGTCTTTCCGATACCGCACTTCGTACCGCAGACTCCGGATACCTCACGAGACGAATGGTCGATGTTACGCAGGAGCTTATCATTCGTGAGAATGACTGCGCTGCGGGCAGAGACAAGATCCCGTATCTTGAGATCAGAGAGCTCGGCGAAGGACAGGAGAAGATCGAGTCTTTACAGGAGCGTATCACCGGCCGTTATATCGCCGAGGATATCGTGGATCCGGAGACCGGCAAGGTTGTCATCACGGCGGACCACATGGTAACGCCGAAGAAGGCACCGAAGATCATGGCTGTTCTTAATAAGCTCGGCCGTGACACCGTGAAGATTCGTTCCGTTCTTACCTGCCGCTCAAAGAACGGTATCTGCGCGAAGTGCTATGGCTCGAACCTGGCAACCGGTCAGCCGGTACAGGTCGGCGAGGCTGTCGGCATCATCGCGGCACAGTCCATCGGTGAGCCTGGTACACAGCTTACGATGAGAACCTTCCATACCGGTGGTGTGGCAGGTGGAGACATTACACAGGGTCTTCCGAGAGTCGAGGAGCTTTTCGAGGCGCGTAAGCCGAAGGGACTTGCGATTCTCACTGAGATCCCGGGCAAGGTTGAAATCAAGGATACCGGTAAGAAGAGAGAGGTTGTCGTAACCGATGAGGAGAAGGGTCAGTCAAAGACCTACCTGATTCCTTATGGCTCTCGTCTTAAGGTAATGGATGGCCAGATGCTTGAGGCCGGCGATGTGCTGACCGAGGGCTCCATCAACCCGCATGATCTTCTGAAGATCAAGGGCGTTGAGGCTGTACAGAACTACATGATTTCTGAAGTTCAGAAGGTGTATAGACTGCAGGGTGTAGAAATCCAGGATCGTCATATCGAGATGATCGTGCATCAGATGATGAAGAAGACACGTGTCATCGAGGCAGGTGATTCTGATTTCATCCCGGGCACAACGGTCGACAGACTTGACTTCGAGGACGAGAACGAGCGTCTCGAGGCTGAGGGCAAGAAGCCGGCGGAGGGCAAGCGGATCATCCTTGGTATCACGAAGGCATCCCTTGCAACCGAGTCCTTCATGTCCGCGGCATCCTTCCAGGAAACTACGAAGGTACTTACGGAAGCTGCCATCAATGGCAAGGTCGATCACCTTTCCGGCATCAAGGAGAACGTTATCATCGGTAAGCTCATCCCGGCTGGTACCGGCATGAAGCGTTACCGCACGACGGAGCTCTCCACCGAGCCGCAGGATCTCGACGATACCAGCGATACACTGTTCCGTCCGGACGAAGCCTTCGATATCGATCCGGAGACGGTAGAAAGAATCGCCGAGCATCATCGCATCGAAAACCAGAAGGAAAACGTACTGTAATTTAGTGAGGGCTGTCGCAACAAGCGGCAGCCTAGGTAGGTTTACAAAAATCTGTATTAGAGTTTATGTAAATTTTGTTGACTTCTGTTTTAGCTTGTAATATATTATTTGGGCATGCGCTAAAGCATGCCCATTTTTTGCGCTTAAATTAAGCAGGAGATGAGAAATTATCTTTAACGAAAGGAGAACCAAATGCCTACATTTAACCAGTTAGTAAGAAAGGGCAGAACTTCTGAGAAGAAGAAGTCTGCTGCACCTGCTCTTCAGAGAGGATTTAATTCCTTAAAGAAGGCTCCGACTGAGGGAAATGCTCCGCAGAAGCGTGGTGTATGTACAGCCGTTAAGACTGCAACACCGAAGAAGCCGAACTCTGCTCTTCGTAAGATCGCGAGAGTACGTCTTTCAAACGGTATCGAAGTTACATCCTACATTCCGGGTGAAGGTCACAACCTTCAGGAGCACTCTGTGGTTATGATCCGTGGCGGTCGTGTTAAGGACCTTCCTGGTACCAGATACCACATCATCAGAGGCACTTTGGATACAGCCGGTGTTGCAAACCGCATGCAGGCTCGTTCCAAGTACGGTGCAAAGCGGCCGAAGGCTAAGAAGTAATTAAGACATGGTTAATGACGGAATTTTGGATCTTTTTCCTACATATAATAAGTATTCCTTCGGATGCTTACAGCAGGTCAAAAGCCTGTTAATGTCAGGAGATTATGTCCAAGAGACCGCATGAACTCACAGAACGGCGTTTTCTAATGCTTACGATCGCGACGCGGTGGCGGGCATGAAGCTTACCGGCAGATGAATATCTCCGGAAAAGCAGCCGATGGAAGCATTGGCATGAGACGCAAGTTGTGAAGAGTACCGATGATCTAAAATCAAATTTTTAAGGAGGGAAGTAACGTGCCACGTAAGGGACATAATCTGCACAGAGATGTTCTGGCGGATCCGGTTTACAATTCAAAGATTGTAACCAAGCTGATCAATTCCATCATGCTTGACGGCAAGAAGGGAATCGCCCAGAAGATCGTTTATGGTGCTTTCGCCCAGGTCGCTGAGAAGACCGGCAAGGAAGCTACCGAAGTTTTTGAAGAAGCTATGAACAACGTTATGCCTGTTCTCGAGGTTAAGGCAAAGAGAATCGGCGGTGCCACATATCAGGTACCGATGGAGGTTAAGCCGGAGAGACGTCAGACCCTTGGTCTTAGATGGCTCACCACTTATTCCAGAGCCCGTTCCGAGAAGACCCAGGTTGAGAGACTTGCAAACGAGATTATGGATGCAGCAAACAACACAGGTGCTGCAGTAAAGCGTAAAGAGGAAATGCACAGAATGGCAGAGGCTAACAAGGCATTTGCTCATTACAGATTCTGATAGGAGGGAACCACTTTGGCTGAAAGACAGTATTCACTTGAGCATACAAGAAATATTGGTATCATGGCTCATATCGATGCCGGTAAGACAACACTGACAGAGCGTATTCTCTACTATACCGGTGTAAACCATAAGGTTGGTGAGACCCACGATGGCGCATCAACCATGGACTGGATGGAAGAGGAGAAGGAGCGTGGTATCACCATTACTTCAGCCGCAACCACATGCCACTGGACTCCAGAGCATGAGCATGTAAAGATCGCTGGTGCACCTGAGTATCGTATCAACATCATCGATACACCGGGCCACGTAGACTTTACCGTTGAGGTTGAGCGTTCCCTGAGAGTGCTGGACGGCGCAGTAGGTGTCTTCGATGCCAAGAGCGGTGTTGAGCCTCAGTCTGAGAATGTATGGAGACAGGCTGATACTTATCACGTACCGAGACTTGCATTCATTAATAAGATGGATGTTGTCGGTGCTGATTTCTATCACTCCGTACAGACGATTCATGATCGTCTTGGTAAGAACACCATCATGGTACAGATGCCGATGGGCCAGGAGGATAGCTATATCGGCCTCATCGATCTGTTCGAGATGAGAGCTTACTTTTATAGAGACGACATGGGCAAGGATGTATCCGTAGAGGACATCCCTGATGAGTACAAGGATAAGGCGGATGAACTTCACACGAAGCTTGTAGAGCAGGTTTGCGAGCTTGATGATGATCTCATGATGCAGTACCTGGATGGTACAGAGCCGACCATCGAAGAGATGAAGAAGGTGCTTCGTAAGGCAACCATTGCCGGTGATGCGATTCCTTGTCTCTGTGGTACAGCTTATAGAAACAAGGGCGTTCAGAAGCTCCTTGATGCCGTCATCGATTATCTGCCGGCACCGACGGATATTCCGGATGTCGAGGGTACTGATATGGAAGGCAATCCTGCAACGAGAGAGTCTTCGGACGCAGCTCCTTTTGCAGCACTTGCATTTAAGATCATGACAGACCCGTTTGTCGGTAAGCTTGCTTACTTCAGAGTGTACTCCGGTACACTGAAGACAGGCTCCTACTGTCTGAATTCTTCTAAGGATAAGAAGGAAAGAGTCGGAAGACTTCTTCAGATGCATGCGAATAAGCGGATGGACCTCGATGAGGTATTCTCCGGTGATATCGCTGCAGCCGTAGGCTTCAAGAACACCACAACCGGTGATACGCTCTGCGACGAAGCACATCCGATCATCCTCGAGTCCATGGAGTTCCCGGAGCCGGTTATTTCCGTTGCGATCGAGCCGAAGACAAAGGCATCCCAGGGCAAGATGACAGATGCTCTTGCAAAGCTTGCTGAAGAGGACCCGACCTTCCGTGTAAGAACAAACGAAGAGACAGGTCAGACGATCATTTCCGGTATGGGTGAGCTTCACCTCGAGATCATCGTCGACAGACTTCTCCGTGAGTTCCACGTAGAGGCTAATGTAGGTGCTCCGGAAGTAGCTTACAAGGAGACATTTACGAAGCCGGCGGACGTACAGGGCCGTTACATTCACCAGTCCGGTGGTTCTGGTATGTATGGTGATTGTAAGGTTAAGTTCGAGCCGATGGATCCGAATGGTGAGGAGACCTTCTCCTTCGAGTCTACCGTTGTCGGTGGTTCGATTCCGAAGGAATATATCCCGGCTATCGAAAAGGGTATCAGAGAAGCTGCAAACACTGGTGTGCTCGCAGGCTATCCGGTACTTGGCGTTCATGCGAACGTATATGATGGTTCCTATCATGAAGTCGATTCAAACGAGCGTGCGTTCGAGTTCGCTGGTTCCATCGCCTTCAAGGAAGCGATGCAGAAGGCTGATCCGGTTCTTCTTGAGCCGATCATGAAGGTTGAGATTACGACACCTGAGGAGTACATGGGTAATGTTATCGGCGATGTAAACTCTCGTCGTGGTAAGATTGATTCCATGGAGGATATTCCTTCCGGTAAGCAGATCAACGCTTTCGTACCGCTTTCCGAGATGTTCGGTTACGCGACGGATCTTCGTTCGAAGACCCAGGGCCGTGCAAACTATTCCATGTTCTTCGATCACTATGAGAAGTGCCCGAAGGCAATTCAGGATAAGGTTGTCAAGGAAGTAACCGGCAAGTAAGTTAGAATAAGAAAAAACTTGATTCTAGCAATAAGTAATGTTAAAATCATGCATGTTATTGGGTTATGGGAGCTACTGTGACCCGGTGATATGTACTGCACGGAGCATGTGAGAGCATGCAGGGTGCTTGACATGATTTTCGTTGTATTACATTTTTCCAGGAGGGTTTTTAAAAATGGCAAAGGCACATTTCGAAAGAACGAAGCCACATTGTAACATCGGTACCATTGGTCACGTTGACCATGGTAAGACGACTCTGACTGCTGCTATTACCAAGACTCTTGCAGATCGTCTTGGTCTCGAGGAAGCAGTTCCGTTTGATCAGATCGATAAGGCACCGGAAGAGAGAGAAAGAGGTATCACCATTAACTCTGCTCACGTAGAGTACGAGACACAGGCTCGTCACTACGCACACGTTGACTGCCCGGGCCACGCTGACTATGTAAAGAACATGATCACTGGCGCTGCTCAGATGGATGGTTCTATCCTTGTAGTAGCTGCTACTGATGGTGTTATGGCGCAGACAAGAGAGCACATCCTTCTTGCTCGTCAGGTAGGTGTTCCGGCTATCGTTGTATTCCTTAACAAGTGCGATATGGTCGATGATCCTGAGCTCATCGAGCTCGTAGAGATGGAGATCAGAGATCTTCTTAACGAGTATGAGTTCCCGGGAGATGACATTCCTATCATCCGTGGTTCTGCATTCCAGGCTCTTCAGGATGGTTCCAAGCCGGCTCAGTTCGCTGATGGTTCTCCTCTTTATCCGGATGAGCCGAACCTTACATGGGCTGATTGCATCATGAAGCTGATGGATACTGTTGATTCCTACATTCCTGAGCCGATGCGTGAGATGGATAAGCCGTTCCTTATGCCGGTTGAGGATATCTTCACCATCACTGGCCGTGGTACTGTAGCTACAGGCCGTGTAGAGCGTGGTGTTCTTCATGTAAATGATGATGTTGATATCGTTGGTATCAAGGACGAGCCGGAGAAGTCCGTCGTAACTGGTATCGAGATGTTCCGTAAGACTCTTGACGAGGCTGAGGCTGGTGATAACGTTGGTCTTCTTCTTCGTGGTATCAACCGTGACCAGATCGAAAGAGGTCAGGTTGTCTGCAAGCCGGGTTCTGTAAAGGTTCACAAGAAGTTTACAGCACAGGTTTACGTTCTTACGAAGGATGAAGGTGGCCGTCATACACCGTTCTTCACAAACTATCGTCCGCAGTTCTATTTCAGAACAACTGATGTTACTGGTGTTTGCGAGCTTCCGGAAGGCACAGAGATGTGCATGCCTGGTGATAACACAGAGATGACTGTTGAGCTTATTCACCCGGTAGCTATGGAAGAGGGTCTTCGTTTCGCTATCCGTGAGGGTGGTAGAACCGTAGGCTCTGGCAGAGTTGTAAAGATCCTTGACTAATTTTTAGTAAGGGATCTGCGGGCTTCTGCAAATTTTATGAAATTTGTAAGACGTGATGCATATGCATCACGTCTTCTTTGTTTTAAAACTAAGGTAAGCTATGATATAATCATTACTTGCTTTTGAGGTGAAAGGAGTCGATATGATGAAAAGAGCGTTACGGAGAAGTGTATGGATCAGTATTATTGCTGCACTTACTTTATCACAGCAGGCATTCGCTTATGATGTCGTGACAAATGTGATTACCACCAGTACATCATCGTCCTCCGGATTGACATCCGGTCCTACGACCACGAACTCTGTACGTGGTTCTTTCGGTCCGGGCTATACAGCACAGACCGGCTATCAGGCGACAACAACTGGCGGGACTTACTATCAGACACCATACACGACGACCTACACCGGCGCGCCGACAGCTTATACCCTGAATGGTGTCACGTATAACACTGTACTCACCGGTCCTGGAACCGGCCTCATCAGCGGCAACACGACGGCTGGTCTCACACCGGGCGTCATGAATCCGGCCGGCTTTAAGTATTCGACATCTTCATCAGTCGTCAACGCCCGCTACGTCACCGTCAACACCTATGCTCACACCGGATGGCAGTTCGATGCGGCCGGCATGTGGTACTTAAATGAAAACGGTACGTATCCGGTGAGCTGCTGGCAGCAGATCGACGGCAGTTTTTATCACTTCAACGCCTATGGCTATCTCGAGGTCGAGACCTTCATCTATGAGTCAAATGGCCACTGGTATTATGTCGGCGCCGATGGTAAGATGGCACGCGGTTGGACACAGATCGGCGCGGACTATCTCTATTTCATGCCGGACAATGGTCAGCTCGTCGGCCCGGGCCTCCAGCTCATCGATGGAAAATATTACTACATTCTGTCGAACGGCCGAAGAGCAGTGAACGCCTGGATCGGCGGTCAGTATTACGGCGCAGACGGCGCACGCGTTTAATTTTTGATCATTTCGAGGAAATATATGTCTTTATTTGAGAAGCAACATGAGAAGGCACCTGAAAAGCGTGCAAATCTTGACGAGATTGATGTCATGATGGACAAAAACGCATCTACAAAAAATCTGGAGAAAGACAATGCAGACATCAGTCATCGCAAGAGGCGGAATTCGGCGATGCATCAGGACAGGCTGCCAGACCTTGACGACCTTCGCGAGAACGCCGGCATCGTCGTAATTCCGGCGCTGATTATTGTGCTGATCATCGTGATTCTGATTCTTGATCACGACAGCACGAATTCTGCCAAGGCTTCCGGCGCGAGCGCAGGTGTCGTCCTGGAAACCGACGCAAGCGGAAATCCAATCGAGGGCGGTGCGACAGGCCTGGAAGGCGCAGATGGCAGTGGNNNNACGGCGCGGCTCGAAGGTGACGTAGACACGATATATGCGATGACCGGCGTTGCGAACCAGACGGATGAGCAGAAGCAGGTGCTTCAAGACGAGCTGAAAACGCAGGCCGGCTACATCGAGGCGTACCAGGACATCCAGCAGTATTGCGGTGATGGCGTCGAGCCGTATTCGCATGTCGCGTTTGTAACGTATAACGTGAAGTTCCGGCGGGTAGACACGCTGGCGCCTGGCATCATGTACTGCTACTTGAAGGTTAACGATCAGAACGAGTTTGAGATCGTTGAGAATCTGACGCCGGAGGAGCAGAAGCTTGTGAATGAGTACCTCACGAAGCATCAGGAGGTGCAGGAGCTCGTGACGTCGACGAATTCGAAACTGCTAGAGGCGATTTCCAGCGATGAGCGGCTGGCGGTCGTGTATGATGCGTTCCAGAGCGGTCGGATCTACAAGGAGGATCAGTCCGTCATCGACCAGCAGGTGTCGCTGATTCCTGATACGACAGAGGCAGCTGCCATTGAAGCGCCTGAAAGTACTGCCGCAGATTCAACCACTGCTTCTGATACAGAGACAGCATCGACAGAAACAGCTTCGGAGCAAACGACGATTTCGCCGGAGGCAACCTTGGCAGTAGAAAGCTCATCTGTAGGATGAATTTGAGATAAGAGAAAAGAGAGAAGACATGGAAACGAAGGATTTTTGGTATGATCTGCCAGAGGAGCTGATTGCGCAGGATCCGCTCGAGAAGCGGAGTGACTCGCGGCTTCTCGTGATGGACCGCTTTACGGGCGAGATCAATCATCGGCATTTTTATAATATTATTGATTATCTGCATGCGGGAGACTGTCTCGTCATCAATGATACGAAGGTGATTCCGGCGCGGCTTCACGGCGTGAAGGAGGAGACCGGCGCGCATGTCGAGGTGCTTTTACTCGTCCGGAAATCGACGACGGACTGGGAGTGCATCGTAAACCCGGGGAAGAAGCTTCGGGAGGGCGCACGGATCGATTTCGGTGACGGAACGCTGAAGGGCGAAATCATCGAAGTGAAGGACGACGGCAACCGGATCATTCGCTTCGAGTTCGAGGGCATCTTCGAGGAGGTGCTCGACAGGCTTGGAGAAATGCCTATTCCGCCGTATATCAAGCATCAGCTGAAGGATCGCGACCGCTATAACACAGTGTATGCGAAGTATGACGGCTCAGCCGCCGCGCCTACCGCAGGTCTGCATTGGACTAAGGAGCTGCTGGAGCAGGTGAAGGCGAAGGGGGTCGAGATCGCGCACATCACGCTGCATGTGGGCCTCGGAACGTTCCGGCCGGTGAAGGCGGACAAGATCGAGGACCACAAGATGCACTCGGAGTTTTACATCGTGAAGCAGTCAGAGGCCGACAAGATTAACCGGGCGCATGCAACCGGGCATCGGGTCATCGCAACCGGGACGACGAGCTGCCGTACACTGGAGTCTGCGGCGGCGCCGGACGGGACCATGCATGAGACGAGCGGCTGGACGGATATTTTTATTTATCCGGGGTACAAGTTTAAGTGCATGGATGCGCTTATCACAAATTTCCATCTGCCGGAGTCGACGCTTGTGATGCTCGTGTCGGCGTTCACGTCGCGGGAGCATGTGCTTCGGGCGTATAACGTGGCAGTGCGGGAGAAGTATCGGTTCTTCTCGTTTGGCGATGCGTGCTTCTTCGCGGATTTTAAGCATGATGAGGCGTTGCCGGCGGAGCTTGATCCGAACCAGAACCATGAGGTGGCGTTTTTGGCTTCAGATGAGCCGGCGCCAGTCGATGACCTGCCGGAGGCAACATGCGACTGAACAAGAGACTGAGTGAGCTTGGGGTGTGCTCGCGGCGGGAGGCGGACCGGCTGATTGAAGCCGGACGGATCTCGGTGAATGGCACAGTAGCAACCCTCGGTGTGCAGGTCGAGGAAACGGACGAAATCGCACTCGATGGCCAAGTCGTGTCGCAGCAGAAGCCCCGCGCCGTGCTCCTTGCTTATTACAAGCCGCGCGGTATCGTCTGCACGACCACCGATAACGACCGGGCAGAAAACATCGTTGAAGCGATTAATTATCCGGAGCGTGTCTACCCCGTCGGCCGCCTCGACAAGGACTCCGAAGGCCTCATCCTCCTCACCAATCAGGGCGAGCTAGTGAATCGCATCACCCGTGCCCGCTTCTATCATGAGAAGGAATACATCGTGACCGTGGACAAACCGGTGACGGAGGATTTCCTAAAGCACATGCGGCAGGGCGTGTACCTTCCGGACCTCGACGAAACCACGAGGCCCTGTAAGGTTTGGATGGATGAATCGAAGCATGCAGTTTCTATCCAGTTACAGGATGATAAAGATCGAACGCATGCACATCAAACGAGGAAAAACGGCGCTGGACGAGCTGTGAGCGGAGTAACCACAAAGCAGGACAATCAGTTCCACATCGTCCTGACGCAGGGCTTGAACCGGCAGATTCGGCGAATGTGCACATCGCTCGGCTTCGAGGTCGTGCGTCTCAAGCGCATCCGCATCATGAAGCTGACGCTCGGAAGCCTCAAGCCCGGCCAGTATCGTGAAGTCACGCCGGAGGAAATCGGAATCAGTGAAGTATGATAGCCTGCATACAGTATGAAGCTGAACAGGTGTTCAATTGGATTTTCGTAGATAGAATAACCATTCCATATGCAAGAAGGAAACATTAGGATACGAGACAGGCGGTGAATCGCCGCATTTTCAGAGGTAAAGTAATGGCAGAGGAAAAGACAGTGTCGAAGCGAAACATCACCGGCGCCAGCGACGCGCGTGTGCAGCGGATGCGGGAGCTCATCAAAACGCTCAGTGCCGCGGCGAAGGCCTATTACGTCGACGGCGCGGAGATCATGTCGAACTTCGAGTACGACAAGCTCTACGACGAGCTGCAGATGCTCGAAAACGAAACCGGCATCGTGCTGTCCGGCTCGCTCACGCAGCGCGTCGGCTATGAGGTTTTGTCCGAGCTCCCGAAGGAGCGTCATCCGAAGCCAATGCTTTCACTTGACAAGACGAAGTCAGTCGATGATCTCGTGCAGTGGATTGGCGACCAGGAGGCGCTGCTTTCGTGGAAGATGGATGGACTGACCGTCGTTCTAACCTACCATGACGGGGAGCTTACGAAGGCCGTGACCCGCGGCAATGGCGAGATCGGTGAAGTTATCACGCAGAACGCGCGGGTGTTTGACAATGTGCCGACGCGGATTTCCTTCAAGGGCGATCTCGTGCTCCGCGGTGAAGCCATCATCACCTATTCTGAATTCAATAAGATTAATGAGACGATTTCGGAGGCCGCCGCGAAGTACAAGAATCCGCGGAACCTCTGCTCCGGTTCTGTCCGTCAGCTAGACCCCGCCATCACGAAATCACGGCATGTAAATCTGGTTGCTTTCGCGCTGGTGAGCGCCATGGAGTCTGTAGCTACACCAGTCACAGCCCAGGCCCCCGGCAGTGCGGAAACCACCACAGCGGCAGCAGTCCAGGCGACCGGTAGTGCGGAAGCCACGACATCGGATGCCAGCACAACGACTGCACGGATACACAGCGAGGCACAGCCGATGCAGCCCGTTGACTTCCACAACTCAAGGGAAGAGCAATTTAAATTCCTGTCCTCTCTCGGCTTCGACGTCGTCGGCTACAAGCGCGTCACGAAGGAGACATTGGCGGAAACCGTAAAGTGGTTTTCCGAAGAAATCCAGCACAATGACTTCCCGTCCGACGGCCTGGTTCTTCTGCTCGACGACATCGCATACGGCGAGTCGCTCGGCACGACGGCGAAGTTCCCACGGAACGCGATCGCGTTCAAATGGTCCGATGAGCAGGCGGAAACGGTGCTTCGCGACGTTGAATGGTCCCCGAGCCGGACCGGCCTCATCAATCCGGTCGCAATTTTCGACCCGGTTGAGCTTGAGGGCACGACCGTTTCCCGCGCAAGCCTTCATAACATTTCTTATTGCGAGGACATGCAGCTTGGCCTTGGTGATCACATCACGGTCTACAAGGCGAACATGATCATCCCGCAGATCGCGGAAAATCTTACGAAATCGGCGACGCTGAAGCCCGCGAAAATCTGCCCGGCCTGCGGCGCAGCGACCGAGGTCCGGCAGGAGCAGGACTCGAAGTTCCTGTATTGCCCGAACCCGGAATGCCCGGCAAAGAAGATCAAGAATTTCTCGCTGTTCGTGAGCCGCGACGCGCTGAATGTGGATGGTTTGTCGGATCAGACGCTCGAGAAGTTCATCGGGCATGGCTTTATCCACACCTATTCGGACATTTTCCACCTTGATCGCCACCGGGACGAGATCATCGCGATGGACGGCTTCGGCGAAAAGAGCTACGAAAACCTGAAGGCCGCCGCTGACCGCGCTTCGCACACCACACTCTATCGCGTCGTGTACGGTCTCGGCATTGGCGGGATCGGTCTCGCCAATGCTAAGGTTCTGTGCCGTCATTTCGGGGAGGAGCTTTCACGGCTCCGGGAGGCGACGCAGGAGGAGCTCCTGGAGGTGGACGGCATCGGCGACGTGCTTGCGGCGTCGGTGGTCGCGTATTTCCGTGATGCGGATAAGATGGCCGCGCTCGATCAGTTGCTCCCGGACCTCACGATCGAGAAGCCGCGGAACACCGCCGCGGAGGCGTTCTTCGGCTCGAACGCTAGCACAGGGGCTGATTTGACAGCTTCAGGAAATAACCGTGACAGCAATTTTCGAGAGGATTCCGATAGTGACACTGGACTAAGTACTATTCAGGGTGCTGACAAGAATATTGAAGAGAGTACCGCTGGTACGAATAAGAATGTAAATGCTGCTGAAGAGTCTGAGGGTAGAGCAGACATAGAATATGTCAACGGCATCCCGCAGACCATGGCTGGGAAGTCCGTGTGCATCACCGGGGCACTCAACCACTTCACGAATCGGAAGGAGTTGCAGGAGCTCATCGAGGCAGCAGGCGGCCGCGCAGCCGGCTCGGTTTCAGGCAAAACCGCCTATCTTGTGAACAACGATGTGACATCCCAGTCCGGCAAGAACAAAAAAGCAAAAGAACTCGGCGTTCCCATCGTCAGCGAAGACGAATTTTTAAAAATTTTAAGAGGAGAGTAATGGCAGGCTATGACATATTTTTCCCCCACTTGGGGATCGGCATCGAGCATCTGAAAAGCAGCATCAGTATTTTCGGCTTCCGGGTAGCGTTTTACGGCATCATTATCGGCATCGGCATGCTGCTCGGCATCCTGATCGCGCGGACCGACTACAAGCGCCGCGGCTTTAACCCGGAGGATATCGAAGACCTTGCACTGTTCGCCATCGTGTTCTGCATCATCGGCGCCCGCATTTATTACGTGGCGTTTGAGTGGGACTACTACTCGCAGCACCCCTCGGAAATCTTCGCGATACGGAACGGCGGCCTCGCCATCTACGGCGGCATCATCACTGCGGTGATCTGCTGTTCGCTCTTTTGCAAGCACCGAAAAATCAATTTCTTCCAGATCGCGGACTCCGGCATCCTCGGCCTCATCACAGGTCAGATCGTCGGCCGCTGGGGCAACTTTTTTAATGCTGAAGCCTTCGGCCGCTACACAGATTCGCTTCTCGCGATGCAGATTCGGCTCGACATCGTAAACCCGAACATGCTGAATCATAACGTGCTATCGCATCTTGTAAGCATTGGCGGAGCGGACTATATCCAGGTGCATCCGACGTTTTTCTATGAGAGCTTTTGGAACCTGTGCGCGCTCATCGTGCTGTGGCTGTCCGGCCCGAAAAAGAAGTTCACCGGGCAGATTTTCTGGGGTTATTTCTTCTTCTACGGCGTAGGGCGCTTCTGGATCGAGGGGCTCCGCACTGATTCGCTCTACCTTTGGGGCACGACGATCCCGGTATCGCAGCTTCTATCGGGTATCATGGCCGTCGTTTCCGCATGCATCATCCTCTGGAACTGGCGGCACCCGGAGAAGCTCGTGATGGGCATCCCGAAGAAAGAAATGGTGAAAGCCAAAACTTTGATACCGGAAGGTTCGGTGATATCAGTGGCACAAGAAACCTCTGAGACATCCACAGTGTCAGCGGCCACAAAGACCTCTGAGACATCCACAGTGTCAGCGGCCACGAAGACCTCTGAGACAACCACAGCGTCAGCGGCCACGAAGACCTCTGAGACAACCACAGCGTCAGCGGCCACGAAGACCTCTGAGACATCCACAGCGTCGGAAGCCACAAAGACCTCTGAGACATCCACAGTGTCAGAAACCTCGGAGGTGTCTGAAATTTCTGGTACGAAGTGAATACTGGACATTTCAGAATAATGTGTTAGAATAGGAACGCTGTGTAAACAGAAGTGCTGCTACGGCTTTGCCGCGGCACATGGATGAAAGCACAGGTACAGCTGTCCGGGGAGAAACAAAATCCGGCAGCACGTAACACACATATTGTTGGATCCCTTGATTTTGCAACTCCTGAATGCAAACATCTTTCGCGGGGCGTTGGCCAGGGGATGCAGACGATGTGGATGTTTCGTGGTGATGATCGTTGAACTGGGTTCTCGATGGGTCCACGAAACAAGTATTTCTGTTCTGTGTGTCACAGAGCTTTCGTGACAGCCGATACATAGAGCAGGCATTTGCTGAGACGGCTTCGGAAGACATCCGGGCAGCAGGCAGATGAAGGCATTGGCGGCTGATGCCGCAGAAAGAGGTTCAAAATGGATACAATTGCAGCTAAGAAGAGAGATTTCGCCGTAAAGGCAAAGAAGCTTCGTCGTGAAGGTCTCGTAACCGGTTCCATCTCCGGCAAGGAGCTGAAGGAGAGCCTTTCCCTTACCTTCGAGGCAAAGGACATCGCAAGACTTTTCACAAAGAATCATGTTGGCTCTCAGGTGAAGATTTCCGTTGAGGGAGATGCAGATTACGCAGTAATCGTAAAGAGCATTGATTTCGATGGTCTCAAGCATCAGTTCATCGATGTAACCTTCCAGCAGCTTGTTGCTGATGAGCGCATCAAGGCTTCTGCTGTGATCGAGCTTGCAAACGCTGAGAAGGCAAAGGGCTTCATCACAAGAGGTATTGAGGAAGTTGAATACGAGGCTTATCCGGCTGATCTCGTTGATAAGATCATCGTTGATGTTTCTGCTTATGAAGTTGGCACGAACCTGACGGTTGCTGATCTTGAGCTTGCTAAGAATCCGAAGGTTCATGTTCTTTCTCAGGCTGATTCTACGGTTCTTCATATCGCTGCACACCAGAAGGTTTCCGCAGCTGAGCGTGAGGCTGAGGCTGAGGCAGCAGCTAATGCAGCAGCAGATGCTACGAAGACAGCCGCAGGTGCAGCAGGTGCTGACACCGCAAAGGACGTTAACGCACAGGCAAAGTAATTT
>OMZX01000056.1 GCA_900315665.1 uncultured Eubacteriales bacterium | reverse complement strand
GGAAACGACAGAAAATCGCAGTAAAAGCACTTCCTCGTACAAAAAGGCACATGAATATAAAGCTCCATCTGCTTTGTGTCATTCACATCAATTATCGAATCCGGCATAACTACTCCCCTTAGAAAAAACTCATACAAATTTACCACATAGGCTGTCAAAGCACAAGCCGAAGCCAAGAACTCAACCGGGAGACTGCCCGAAACGCACCTGCAGACCGCCGGAGGGCACCCGTAGCAACCATTTCTGGCGCAAGTCTTCGCTAGCCAGACAGCACAAGCAGGGTAAAAAATCGGTGCCCACAAGGCCCGATTTTTTAGGCCCATTGAAGGAAAAATCCCTTCAAGGATTTTTCCTGAATTGGGCCGGCCCAGCTTGTGATGGCTGGATAGCGATTAGACTTGGCGCCCTTGGTTGCCTAGGGTGCCCTCCGGCGGTCTGCAGGCGCGTTTCGGGCAGTCTCTCGGTTGGCCTGTGTTTCACTTGCGAACAAATGTGCAAATATCAGATATATCTAAAGAGAATGTATGCTGTCTTGCGAAATCGTTGCCGGTGGATTATCATAAATCTTAAATTTCCTACGGGATTTAAGGAGGGGGCTTCTTATGACGATTTCTCAGATCGGTATGCTGATCGCGATGGTCGCGTATCTTATTTCTATGCTTTATATCGGTTTTCTGGTTTCTGACCGGAACGCGAGCGCCGGTGACTTTTTCCTGGGTGGTCGAAAGCTAGGACCGCTTGTGACGGCGATGTCGGCGGAGGCCTCCGATATGTCCTCCTGGCTTCTCATGGGGCTTCCGGGGCTTGCGTATCTCAGCGGTATCGCAGATCCCGGCTGGACCGCGATCGGTCTTGCCATCGGTACTTATCTTAACTGGCTCATCGTTGCGAAGCGGATCCGTATTTACACAGAGGTCAATGACTCCATTACGATTCCGGAATTCTTTTCGAATCGATATGCAGATGACAAAAGAATCCTCACCTTCGTGGCAGCTGTGATCATTGTCATCTTCTTCATCCCGTATACGGGCTCCGGCTTCGCGGCCTGCGGCAAGCTGTTCAGCAGTTTGTTCGGGATGGATTACCACGCGGCGATGGTTATCAGTGCGTTCGTTATCATTGGGTATACCTCGCTGGGCGGCTTCCTTGCTGCCTCGACGACCGACCTTATCCAGAGCATCGTTATGACGTTTGCACTTCTTGTGATCCTTCTCTTTGGTACGGCGAAGGCAGGCGGCATTGGTGCGGTGGTCGCAAATGCGGCGAAGCTTCCGGGCTATTTCAGTATGGGCGCAACCTATGATCCAGTATCTGGTATATCTTCACCCAATAGTATGATTACGATCTTCTCGACGCTCGCCTGGGGGCTCGGCTATTTCGGCATGCCGCACATTCTCCTTCGCTTTATGGCCATCGAGGATGATGCGAAGCTCGTGCTTTCCCGCCGGATTGCTTCCATTTGGGTCGTGATTTCTATGGCTGTCGCGGTATTCATTGGTGTGACCGGCCTCGGCATGAGTGCGGCGGGTGCGATTCCTGTGCTCGAGGGCAGTAATTCGGAAACCATCATCGTACAGATCGCAAATCTTCTTGCGAAGCACGGCTTCCTGGCTGCATTAATCGCCGGCGTCGTCCTTTCCGGTATTCTTGCTTCGACAATGTCTACAGCTGACTCACAGCTTCTGGCTGCGAGCTCCTCGATTTCAAATGACATCCTCTGCGATGTATTTCACCTGCATCTTAGCGAGAAGCGTCTTGTCTATGTGGCGCGTGCAAGTCTTCTGATTATCGCAATGATCTCGATCATCATCGCCTGGGATCCGAACAGCTCTGTATTTAAGATTGTATCCTTCGCCTGGGCTGGCTTCGGCGCAGCATTTGGGCCGGTTGTGCTGCTGGCGCTTTTCTGGCGGCGGTCAAATAAGTATGGGGCGATTGCCGGTATGGTGGCTGGCGGTGTCATGGTATTTGTATGGAAGTATGGTGTGCGGCCGCTCGGCGGGGGCTTCAATATCTATGAGCTGCTGCCGGCGTTTATCGTCGCCATCGTCGTGAATGTCATCGTGAGCCTTGTGACGCCGGCGCCGAATGCCGCCGTTACGGCGGACTTCGATGAGGTGGCTACGCGGATGAAGTGACAGCCACCAGTCCTGGAACGAATGAAAGAGATTGGGAGGGGCTCCTCGGGCAACAAGGGACGCCAAGTCTAATCGCTATCCAGTCATCATGAACTGGGCCGGCCCAATTCAGGAAAAATCTTGATGATTTTTCCTTCAATGGGCCTAGAAAATCCGGGGTTGTAACCCGGATTTTCTACCCTGTTCATGTTGACTGGCTAGCGAAGACTTGCGTCAGAAATGTTGCCCGAGGAGCCCCTCCCGATCTCTTTCATTCGTTCCAGGACTGGTAGGTTCTGGCCTCAGTATGCTATGATAGTTGTACTTCATGGAGGTTGATATGGCATATAAATCCTATTCACGGCAGAATGAGGCGCCGGCGTATCTGAAGCTGAATGATGATCTGAAGAGTCGGGTGTTTCGGCCGGTGTATCTTTTTTATGGCGACGAGGACTATCTCAAAATTTCGTACAAGCGAGCGTTTCGGAAGGTGTTCGGGGGCGAGGATGGGATGGCTTATACCTGCTTCAGTGGGGCGCCGGATGTTGAGGAGCTCATTGATCTTTTGAATACGCCGCCGTTTTCGCTGGATCCGGCGCTGGGACGGCTCGTGATTGTCGAAGGGAGCGACTGGTTCAAGAGGACACCGCCTGACCGGATCATCGATTATCTTTCGGATCAGAAGCATTATCCTGATTTTGCGCATCTCGTGTTTATCGAGAGTACTGTGGATAAGCGGAGTAAGCTCTATAAGGTGGTGCAGCAGGCTGGCTTTCCGTGTGATATGTTCCGGCAGTCGCGGGCGGATCTTTCGCGCTGGGCGGCCAGATATCTTCAGAATGCGGGGAAGAAGATTCGGCAGTCGACGATGGAGCGCTTTCTCGAGAAGACGGGAGATGATATGTATAACATCGCCTCGGAGCTTGACAAGCTGATTGCCTATACGGGGACGCGGGATGTCATCGAGGATGAGGATGTCGAGACGATTTCATCGCAAAATGTCGAGGATCGGGTGTTTGACATGATTACAGAGCTTAGCCTCGGACATACGGAAAAGGCGATGCGGTATTATCAGGATCTTCTGATGCTCCAGGAGGCGCCGATGAAGATTCTCGCGCTCATGCGGCGGAATTTTAATCAGCTGCTGCTTGCAAAGGAGGTAAAGCAGAAGGGCATGAATGAGGCGGATGCCGTGAAGGCGACAGGCATTCAGCCGTGGCTTCTTAAGAAGCTTCAGTCGCAGGCCTCCGGATATTCCATTGCGGGGCTTGAGCATTATATCGGACGGTGCTTCGAATATGATGAGGCCATCAAAAGCGGCAATCTTTCTGATCAGATGGCGGTTGAACTGCTGCTTACGACATAAAATGGAATAACAGATTGCAATATTATAACCTTGCTATATTTAGGAAAATGTAAAGAAAAACCCTAAAACAGCCACAAAATATGGTAAAAGTGGAGAAAAGGAGGCTTAAATCCCTACAATTTTCTTACGGCTGAAAGAAAAACATAATTTGACAAGTCTGCGAGATTGTAATACAGTGATGGAACTTGAACAACAAATTAGTTAAGACTAATCAGATTATGTGAAAGGAGTGTTCCATGGCACTGAAAAAAGCCGGATTATGGATCGTCGCCGCATTGGCGTGCTTTATCTGTCTTATGTCCGTTCCGTCCTTTGCTGAGGAGGGCTTCGGACCGGGCTATGTGATGACTGCAAATACACAAACAGCTACAAATACAATTGCTGCAGACCAAATCGTAGAAGTTGTAACACCAGAGGGTGATACCCCGATTGGCAACGTGATCACAGAAGAAACGAAGAACTATCAGAGAGGAGACCTCGTCGGCAACTTCAAGATCGTCGGCTACTACCTCACCGGAAAAACCTATTCCGGCACCCAGACCACAGCGAACCGTACTATTGCCGCAGACCCCACCGTCCTCCCGATCGGCACAAAAGTCTTCATTAACAACACAGTCTACACCGTAGAAGACAAAGGCTCTGCCATCAAAGGCAACATGATCGACATCTACTTCCCGACCATCGAAGAAGCAAGAAACGTCACCTACGCCGGTGCCAGATACAACGACGTTTATTTCACCGTTCCGAAAGCTACAGCATAACATCGAAAACAACTTAATATATTAAAACCATAAAGGCGCCAGGGCGAAAGCCCGAAGCGCTTTTTTTGTGCGAAGCCAGAAAACAGGAGGCACCAGTCGCCAAGAAATTTAAACACAACCCTTGACAACGCCCCGCACCCCGCGTATTATAACGAATAGATGTTAGCACTCCGATATTTTGAGTGCTAACAAGACAGAGAAGGAGGAAGACCACATGGAGATGGACCAGCGTAAGGTAGTGATCCTTACGACGATCATAAAGAATTATCTGGAAACCGGTGAACCGGTAGGTTCCAGAACCATCAGCAAATATTCGGGTCTGAATCTGAGCTCTGCCACCATCCGGAACGAGATGTCGGATCTGGAAGAGATGGGCTACATCATTCAGCCGCATACCTCGGCCGGCCGCATTCCATCCGATAAGGGCTATCGGTTTTATGTCGATCAGCTGATGGAGAACCACCAGCACGAGATCGATGACGTAAAGTCCGAGATGTTCGAAAAGGTGGATAAACTGGAAACCACACTGAAGCAGTTGGTGAAGAACCTTGCGAGCAACACAAATTACGCCGCCATCGTTTCCGGTCCCACGATCAATAAGAACAAGATTAAGTTCATCCAGATTTCACTGGTGGACGCCTCTCGATTACTTCTCGTGGTGATGCTGCAAGGAAACATTGTACGGACTGCAACCGTTCGGATCGGCGAAGAGGACGAGCTCGATTTCAACACCGTTCTCAGCATGAACATGTTGTTGAATGATGCGCTCGATGGGCTTTCCGGCGAAGACCTCACGGAGGGACGTGCCGGACAGATCTACGCCAGGACCCGCCATAAGGCGACGATGGAAAATCTCGTGAAGGCCATCTATGAGATGCTCAGCATCCAGACGGGAAATCAACAGATTTACACCTCCGGCGCGACGAACATCTTCAAGTATCCGGAGCTTATGGAAGCGGACAATGCTTCGAAGCTGATCTCCGCCTTCGAACAGAAGGATGAGCTTGAGACGCTCGTACAGGACGCGCACAAGGACGCCGAGGAATCGAAGAATCCGATTCAGGTTTACATCGGCTCCGAGTCACCGCTTCAGAATATCGCGGATTGCTCCGTCGTGACGGCTTCCTATGAACTGGGGAACGGTATGAAGGGCACGATCGGTGTGATCGGACCGAAGCGGATGGACTATGAAAAGGTCCTGGAGATTCTGTCGAGGCTGCAGAGCGAGATGGATCAGGCGTTTCATGGTAAGGATTAGAGGAAAGGAGCTTAAGACTTGGCACAGGAAGAGAATAAGACTTCTTCCCATGAAGAAGATATGAAGACTACGGCGGAAGCCGCAGCGCAAGATAGAGAAGTTGCAGAGGATGCAAAAAAGACCGAAGACACAGCGTCCGGTGCAGAAAACAAGACACAAGAGGCCGCGGCCAGCCAGGCAGAGGCCAATGCTTCCGCCGGGAAAGCAGGTGACGGAGCCGGCAGTCAGTCGGCAGCGGGTGCATCTGATGAGACAGAAGCGGCTGGAGCTGCTGGCTCCGCGGGAGATGCGGACGACGGCAGTGCAACCGGAGCATCTCAAGAGGAAACTGCCGGGGCAGATGATGCAGGTACATCGGGTGTCACGGATGTGAAGCTTCAGAAGCTGAAGGATGAATACGAAAAGAAGCTCAAGGATGAAAAGGATCAGTACCTGAGGCTTTTTGCTGAGTTTGATAACTTCCGGAAGCGTTCCGATAAGGAAAAGTCCCAGATGTTTGACATGGGCGCACGGAATGTACTTGAAAAGGTACTCCCGATCATCGATAACTTCGAGAGAGCTTTAGCGACGATTCCAGAAGAAGAAAAGGATAAGCCATTTACGAAGGGTGTCGAAGGCATTTACAAGCAGGTCCAGAAGATGTGCGACGAATTGGATGTGAAGCCGATCGAAGCCGAAGGTAAGAAGTTTGATCCTGATTTTCATAACGCCGTCATGACGGATACCGAGAGTGATGTCGAGGAAGACATCATTACACAGGACCTTCAGAAGGGCTACACCTACAAGGGACAGGTCATCCGCCATTCGATGGTAAAGGTTAAGAAGTAAGGACATGGGGCTTCAGAGCTTCCTGACATGAGAAGCTGAATTCCTCCAGGTCTTTTGGATAAAGGTTTTTCAACATATAAAGGAGAATATGTTATGGGAAAGATTATAGGTATTGACTTAGGTACGACAAACAGCTGCGTAGCCGTCATGGAAGGTGGTAAGCCGACCGTCATCGCAAATGCAGAGGGTATGAGAACCACACCGTCGGTTGTGGCATTTACAAAGAACGGCGACAGACTCGTCGGTGATCCGGCGAAGCGTCAGGCTGTAACAAATGCAGACCGTACGATCTCTTCCATCAAGAGACATATGGGTACTGATTACAAGGTTTCCATCGATGGCAAGAACTATACACCGCAGGAAATCTCCGCGATGATCCTTCAGAAGCTGAAGGCAGATGCCGAGGCTTATCTTGGTGAGAAGGTGACAGAGGCTGTCATCACGGTTCCGGCATATTTCAATGATGCCCAGAGACAGGCTACCAAGGATGCCGGTAAGATCGCAGGTCTTGATGTAAAGCGTATCATCAACGAGCCGACAGCTGCAGCACTTGCGTATGGCCTTGATAATGAAAAAGAGCAGAAGATCATGGTTTATGATCTCGGCGGTGGCACGTTCGATGTTTCCGTCATCGATATCGGTGATGGCGTCATCGAGGTACTGGCGACAAACGGCGATACCCATCTTGGTGGTGATGACTATGATCAGCGCATCACGGACTGGATGGTTTCCGAGTTCAAGAAGGCTGAGGGTGTAGACCTTTCCGCTGATAAGATGGCTCTTCAGAGACTGAGAGACGCAGCCGAGAAGGCAAAGAAGGAGCTTTCCGCTTCTACGACAACCGAGATTAACCTTCCGTTCATCACAGCGACAGCTGAAGGCCCGAAGCATCTCGATATGACACTCACAAGAGCGAAGTTCGAGGAGCTCACGCAGGATCTCACCGAGAGAACGGCTGTTCCGGTACAGAACGCACTCCGTGATGCCGGCATTACCGCAGCAGAGCTTGGCAAGGTACTTCTCGTCGGTGGTTCGACACGTATGCCGGTCGCACAGGAGAAGGTTCGTTCTCTTACCGGTAAGGAGCCGTCAAAGTCTCTGAACCCGGATGAGGCCGTAGCGATCGGTGCAGCCATCCAGGGCGGCAAGCTTGCAGGTGATAAGAGCGCCGGTGATGTGCTTCTTCTCGATGTTACACCGCTGACACTTTCCATTGAGACACTTGGTGGCGTCGCTACACCGCTCATCAAGAGAAATACAACCATTCCGACCAGAACTTCACAGGTATTTTCAACTGCTGAGGATAATCAGACCGCTGTAGACATTCACATCGTACAGGGCGAGCGTGAATTCGCTAGAGATAATAAGACTCTCGGCCAGTTCAGACTGGACGGCATTCTTCCGGCTCCGAGAGGTGTACCAAAGATCGAGGTTACCTTCGATATCGATGCGAACGGCATCGTAAATGTATCCGCTAAGGATCAGGGCACCGGCAAGGAGCAGCACATCACGATTACCTCCGGCTCCAACATGTCGAAGGAGGATATTGATAAGGCTGTCAATGAGGCCGCACAGTACGAGGCTGCCGATAAGGAGAAGAAGGAAGCCATCGAGGTAAGAAACGGTGCAGATTCCATCGTCTTCCAGACGAAGAAGGCACTTGATGAGGTCGGTGACAAGCTTTCTGATTCCGATAAGGCACAGGTTAACGCAGACCTGAAGGCACTCGAGGATGTGCTTGCAGCAAATCCGCTTGAGTCCATCACGAAGGATGGCGCCGAGAAGATCAAGGCTGCACAGGAAACCCTTATGAAGTCTTCACAGGCTCTGTTCTCTAAGGTTTATGAGCAGGCACAGGCTTCCGGTGCTGCAGGCCAGGGTCAGCCGGGTGCAGGTGCAGGTGCCAATGCAGGCGCCGGCCAGCAGGCACCAAACCAGGGCGCTTCATCAAACGACCAGGGCGATAGCGGCGTAGTCGATGGAGATTTCAAGGAAGTTTAATAAATAATTGCCGGACACGGTACAATATGGTACAGTAGATGGCGGTTTTTGAGAAAGCCTCCGGTGTAGTAGACACCGGAGGCATATTGTGTGAAGACAGAAAGTTTTTTGATGCCTGGATATGATGCAGAGAACAGCTGTTACAGGACTTTTTCTGTGTACAGCTTGGTGTCAGGTGTAGGCATTGGAAAAATGGACTGTAGAAATAGCAGGAGAATTTTATGGCAGAAAAACGGGATTATTATGAGGTGCTCGGCGTAGAGAAAAACGCGGATGCCGATACGATCAAGCGGGCGTTCCGTAAGCTTGCGAAGAAATATCATCCGGACGCGAATCCCGGTGACAAGGAAGCGGAGGAGAAGTTCAAGGAGGTCAATGAGGCCTATGCTGTACTGTCTGATCCGGAGAAGCGTAAGGCCTATGATACCTACGGGCATGCGGCCTTCGATCCGAATTCGGCAGCAGGTAGAAGCACGGGCTTCGGCGGCTTCGATTTCGGCAGTATGGATTTCTCGGATATTTTCTCCGATCTGTTCGGTTTCGGCGGCGGCAGCCGTGGCGGCTTCGGTGGTTTCGGTGGTGGCTACAGCAGTGCAACACAGGCGCAGCGCGGACAGTCGATCCGTACATCGGTGCGGCTTACATTTGATGAGGCCATTAAGGGCTGTAAGAAGACGGTAAAGATTCGGTATAAGGATGAATGTCCTTCCTGTCATGGTACCGGTGCAAAGCCTGGTACGGAGCCGATTACCTGTCCGAAGTGTCAGGGCCGTGGTCAGGTTGTGATGACGCAGCAGAGTATGTTTGGTACGATCCAGCAGGTGACGACCTGCCCGGACTGTCATGGTACCGGTAAGATCGTGAAGGAGAAATGTCCGGAGTGTCGTGGCGAGGGCTATCTTTCCACGATGAAGAGCTTCGAAATCAGTATCCCTGCGGGTATCGATGACGGGCAGACTTTGAGAAAATCAGGTTCCGGCGATCCGGGACTGAATGGCGGACCGCGTGGCGATCTTCTTGTCGATATTGCGGTTTCACAGCATCCGTTCTTTAAGCGGCAGGGCACGAATATTTATTCGACCGAGGAGATCAGTTTTGCGTTGGCAGCACTTGGCGGCGAGAAGGTCGTGAAGACGGTCGACGGGCCGGTGGAGCTCAACATCAAGCCGGGCACGCAGTCGGACACCAAAGTTCGCTTACGGGGCAAGGGTGTTCCGGCTCTGGGAAGTCCTTTGAGAGGCGACCAGTATGTCACACTGGTGGTTAATATTCCAACCTCGATGAATAGAACCCAGAAGGATGCACTGAAAAAGTTTGCATCGACGATGGGCGAGGAGTTCTGATAAACTTTATGAGAGCTGCCGTATGGCAGCTCTCTTAAGGTTCTGTTGACGGGAGAGAACTACAATCATCTGAAGAATGTTTTGCGTGCTAAACCTGGTGAGAAGGTTTTAATTTCGGATGGTGAGGGAACTGACTACCAGTGTACGATATGCGCAATCGATGACGTGAATGTGGATGGGTCTCCGAAGGCGGAGCCTAGTGTGGTGCTGAAGATTGATTTCGTGGAGGCACCGCATGAGCTGCCGGCTGATATCTATCTTTTTCAAGGGCTTCCGAAGCAGGACAAGATGGAGCTTATCGTGCAGAAGGCGGTGGAGCTTGGGGCGCATGCAGTGGTGCCGGTCGAGACGAAGAATACGGTTGTGAAGCTTGATGATAAGCGGGCTCAAAAGAAGGTCGAGCGGTGGCAGGCGATTGCGGAGGCAGCGGCGAAGCAGTCGAAGCGATCAATTGTGCCAGAGGTGAAGCCGGTGATGAGCTGGAGGGAAGCGCTTCAGTTTACGGAGGACTTTGATCTCAAGCTGATTCCTTATGAAAATGCGCATGATATGAAAAAGACGCTTTCGGAGCTTCAAAATGTGCCGAAGCATGGTAAGATAGCAGTGTTTATCGGGCCGGAGGGTGGCTTTGATGAAGCGGAGATCGTGGATGCGGAGGCGCATGAGTTTGTGCCGATTTCACTTGGTAAGCGGATTCTCCGGACGGAGACGGCGGCGATTGCCAGTATGAGTGTTCTCATGATGACGCTCGAGCTGCAAAGCGCGGAAGGTTAATCGCGCTTTTTATGCATCTGCATTTGAAACCGTGAAAATAATGCGGTTTGAGTCTGAGATAATCTTTTCAAGAGGAAGACCGAAGTAGGCATTGGCATACATAGCGAATGGATGAGGATGAATATGAGAGAGATTTATTTCGATAATTCAGCGACGACGAAAGTATTTCCGGAGGTCGCGGATATCGTCATGAAGACGATGACGGAGGACTACGGGAATCCGAGCTCGAAGCACCAGAAGGGGTTCGATGCAGAGAAGTATTTCAGGACAGCGCGGGAGCAGGTCGCGGAGACGCTGAAGGTGAAGCCGCGGGAGATCGTATTCACATCGGGCGGTACGGAGTCGAACAATACAGCCATTTTCGGGACGGCGCTTGCGCGGCACCGGCTTGGAAAGCATATCATCACATCGCAGGTGGAGCATGCCGCGATGTACCGGCCTCTTGAGATGCTTGAGAAGGAGTTCGGGTTCGAAGTGACATTTCTGCCGGTCGACAGTAAGGGGCACATCAGTCTCGAGGATCTTCGGAAGGCAGTCCGGAAGGATACGATTCTTGTGTCGATCATGCAGGTGAACAACGAGATGGGCGCAATTGAGCCGATTGAGGAGATCGGGAAGCTCGTGAAGTCGATTAATCCGGAAACGTATGTGCATACGGATGCGATTCAGTCCTATGGAAAGCTGACCATTCGGCCGAAGAAGCAGTATATCGATATGCTGTCGGTTTCTGGGCATAAGATTCATGGTCCGAAGGGTGTCGGGTTCCTGTATGTCGATGAGAACGTGCACATTAAGCCGCTCGTCTATGGCGGCGGGCAGCAGGAGGACAGACGTTCCGGTACCCATAATGTTCCGGGTATCGCGGGGCTTGGTCTCGCGGCGCAGATGATCTATACAGATCATGAAAAGAAGATGGAAAAGCTTTACGGCATCAAGGATTATTTTATCGATGAGGTGGAGAAGCTGCCGGGCGTTATCGTGAACTCCGAGAAGGGCGAGGCATCCGCACCGCAAATTGCTTCGGTATCCTTCGAGGGTGTCCGTGCGGAGGTTCTGCTTCATGCGCTGGAGGACAAGGGCATTTACGTGAGCTCCGGCTCTGCCTGCTCCTCGAATCATCCGGGTATTTCCGGAACATTGAAGGCCATCGGCGTCCGTCCTGACCTCCTCGATTCGACGATTCGCTTCTCCTTCGGCATGTATAACGAAAAGGAAGAGGTTGACCTCTGCATGGAGGCTTTGCATGCACTCCTTCCGGTACTTCGGAAGTACACGAGACACTGATTCATAGTCGATGGCATTAAGGCGGTCATCATGTGGCCATTTTATAAAGCTATGTAATTTATTTGAAATTATATATTTTACCGGATGACGATACACGGATATAATCAGATTAGATTCTGATTATCCGTGTATTTTTTGGAGGTTTTTATGGTTAAGTTTACATCACATGGTGTTTTTCTGGGTGGAAATGGAAACATGTTTGGCAGCCAGGCTGTCGCTTCACCGGACCTTTCGCAGGCCTTCCCGAAAGATGCCAATGCTGGCCGTGCGAGGACTTGACCAGCTGACCCGCGAAGAACGTGACATCTTAAAAAGAGGCTGCCTGATCAACTACAACCGTAAGAATTCCGTAACGGGTTGTAAATATATACAAAGTATTCTATGACTTATATATAAAAATATATATTTGCTCTATGATACGTGTGGACGTATAATCGCATTATCGAAAGCAATGGAACGTGAACATATATTTTGAAGGAGGCAACTTATGGCAAGAATCGTATTTATCTATGGCGGTGGTGAGAAGGTTCGTGAGGTGTTCGAGAAGAACAGCCTTCAGAGTGAGGACTACACATGTCTGCCGATTGATGCGTCACTTGATGAGAAGAAGGCAGCCGTGAAGGACTGCGAAGTGCTCTGTCTCATGCCGGCGAAGGTAGAGGATGAGATCATCGAGGCAGCGCCGAAGCTGAAGCTTGTCCAGATTCTGACTGCAGGATATGACAAGATCAATGAGCCGCTTCTTAAGTCGAAGGGCATCCGTCTCGCGGCAAACGGCGGTGCGAATCTTTCTTCAGTAGCCGTTCATACGGTAGCGATGCTTCTCGGTCTCATGCGTCGCATCCCGGATTGTGACAAGGCAGTTCGCGATGGGCAGTGGAGAAAGCCGATTCCGGAGTTCACACAGTTTGAGCTTGCAGATAAGACCGTCGGTATCATCGGCGCGGGTCGTATCGGCAAGATGACCGCAACCTATCTCCATGCGTTTGGTTCGAAGATTATTTACTTCGATCTTCGTCAGAATGAGTATTTCGAGAAGGAGCTCGGCGCGAAGATGGTTTCGAAGGAAGAGCTCGTGAAGACAGCCGATATTATTTCCATCCATATGCCGCTGTTCGACTCCACAAGAGGTATGGTCGGAAAGGCTGAGATCGCAGCGATGAAGCCGAACGCGATCTTCGTGAACTCGAGCCGTGGCGAGCTCGTCGATGAGCCGGCACTCATCGAAGCGCTGCAGGAGAAGAAGATTGCCGGTGCCTGCCTCGATGTGTTCTGGGATGAGCCAATCAAGGAAGATAACCCGCTTCTCAAGCTTGACAACGTCATGCTTTCCCCGCATATGGCCGGTCATAGCACCGAGGGCTGGACACGCCGTGCCGTGAACGCCTGGGAGAATATCAAGAGACTAAAGGCCGGTGAAGAGCTTCTGACAGAAGTGAAGCTGTAAAGCTTGGAGGTTTATCATGGGTGATTCTTTAACGAAGAAGATCATTAAGTCACATTTTGTGAAGGGCTCGATGAAGCCGGGACAGGACGTATTTATCAAGGTCGATCAGACGCTAACGCATGATATAAACGCGGTCATGACCTATCTTGCGTTCGAGCAGATCGGGCTGAAACGCGCACGGACGGAGATTTCCGTGTCGAATCTCGACCACAATCTTCTTTACATCGATAACAAGACGCCGGATGATCATATCTATCTCCGGACGGCAGCGGAGAAGTATGGTGTGTATGTTTCCCGTCCGGGCAATGGCATCTGCCACACGATTCACTGCTCGCGCTTTGCCGTGCCCGGGAAGGTGCTGATGGGCGGCGATTCGCATACTCCGTCGAGCGGGGCAGTCGGCATGCTGTCCATCGGTGTCGGCGGTATGGATGTCGCGACCGCGATGACCGGTATCCCGATGCGTCTCACGATGCCGGAGATCGTGAAGGTGAACCTGAAGGGACATCTGCAGCCGGGCGTGAATGCAAAGGATGTGGTGCTTGAGATGCTTCGCCGTGTCGGCATCAAGGGCGGTCTCGGGAAGGTCTATGAATATGTCGGTGAGGGCGCAGCGACCCTGTCAGTTCCGGAGCGTATGACGATCACAAACATGGGTGCCGAGATGGGCGCGACGAGCTCAATCTTCCCGGCAGACGAAACGGTAAAGAAATTCATGGAAGCCGAGGATCGCGGAGACAAGTATGTCGAAATGCTTCCGGACCCGGACGCTGATTACGACGCGGAAATGGACATCGATCTTTCGAGCTTACAGCCGCTCATCGCGCTCCCGAACCAGCCGGACAACGTGATCCCGATGTCGGAGCTGAAGGAGCATCCGACGGTCGCACAGGTCTTCATGGGCTCCTGCACAAACGGCTCGTATTCTGACTTTGCAAAGGCAGCGCTTGTCCTCAAGGACCATCATGTGGATGAAAATGTACAGTGCACCGCAGGCATCGCATCCCGCCAGATCTATAAGCAGCTCATGAAGGACGGCTATCTCGATATGCTGATTGACGCAGGCGTTCGTATCCTTGAGCTTAGCTGTGGTCCGTGCTGTGCGATCGGTCAGGTGCCGCCGACAAACGGCATCGCGGTAAGAACCTCGAACCGTAACTTCCTTGGCCGTGCTGGTTCAAGAAACTGCAGTATCTATCTTGTGAGCCCCGAGAGTGCCGCAGCTACGGCCATCAAGGGAACGTTTGCCACAGCAGAGGATATCCTGGGCACTGATGTAGACATTCTTGCAACGGTGCATGAGCCGGCGCACTATTTCGTGGATGATTCGATGCTGATCGCACCGCTGCCGGAGGAAGAGGCGGAGAAGGTAGAGGTCGTGAAGGGTCCGAACATCCAGTATCTGCCGATACCGGAGAAGCCGGCGGAGCATCTTCTCTGCAAGGTATCGCTTAAGGGCGGTGACAATATCTCGACCGATGATATCACACCGGCAGGCGCCGAGTTTTCCAGCATGCGGTCGAACATTCCGCTCATGTCGAAGTACTGCTACAACCGCTACGATCCGGAGTTCTCCGAGCGTGCGCGTGAAATGGGCAAGTCCATCATTGTGGCTGGTGAGAACTATGGTCAGGGCTCGAGCCGTGAGCACGCGGCAATCAACCCGATGTATCTTGGTGTGAAGTGTGTCATCGCGAAGTCGATCGCCAGAATCCATAAGGGAAATCTCATCAATCATGGTATCGTACCGATGCTCTTTGAGGATCCTGCAGATTATGAGAAGATTGAGCTCGGGGATGAGCTGGAGATTCTGCACTTCCTGGAGGAAATTCCGACCCGCCGCGTGACAGTTACCGATAAAACGAAGAAGTTCAGCTTCACGGCGAAGCTAGACCTCTCTGATGCACAGATCGAAGTCGTACTTGCCGGCGGCCAGCTCCGGTACCTGAAGCAGGAGCTCGTGAAGGAAGGCATCCTCGAGGCAGAGGCGTGATGCAGCACAGCCTATAAATCCAATATAAAGCGTAAGAGCGGCCGGTCTGATGGCAATTTATACCATCAGATCGGTATTTTTTCTTGCAAAAGTATATATTCAAATATATACTTTTCTATAGGAGGTGACATCATGATAGAAACGGCGAAGGTTTTTACAAATGGCGGGAGTCAGGCAATCCGGTTGCCTAAATCCTGCAGATTTCAGGAGGATGAAGTAAGCATTCAGAGAATCGGTGATATCACCATCATCATTCCGAAGGGCAATAAATGGAGCAGCATGATAAAGTCTCTCGATATGTTTACAGAGGATTTCATGGAGGATAGAGGTGATACTCTAAAGGTGGAAAAGCGTGAAAGTCTATGAAATATATGCTGGACACCAATATCGTGATCTATGTGATTAAACATAAGCCGGAATCTGTACTGCAGAAATTTCAAAGTTTAGAGCCATCAGATTTCTGTATTTCCTCAATCACGCTGGCAGAAATAGAATATGGGATCAGCAAGAGCAGTCGGCCGGATAGGAACAGATTTGCTTTTGATATGTTCATTTCTGGTATCGATATCCTGTCGTTTGATGATGCGGCCGCTTCAGAATATGGTCCGATTCGGGCGGGACTGGAACGGAAAGGCACGCCAATCGGGCCCAATGATATGCTGATTGCGGCGCATGCGAAGTCGCTGGGATTCACGATAGTGACGAATAATGTGCGGGAATTTGAAAGAGTTGAAGGACTAAAAGTTGAGAATTGGGTGTAAAGCAAGATTGCTTTGCAGTAACATGTGATTTTTTCTATGAAAATTATGCGAAACAATATATTTTACTAGATGTAAATACACGGATATAATCAGACTAGCTGATATATGTTCGTGTATTTTTTTGGAGGTTCATGATGGTTAAGCTTACATCACATGGTGTTTTTCTTGATGAGCATGGAGAAATCTTCGGAAGTCAGTCTGGCGCTGCGAAGGACCTTTTACCGGCGTTCGCATCGGAGGCCAATGCCGGCCGCGCGAAGACGATGGCCGGTCGGATTCTGAGTGCCCACGATGTACGTGGGGAGAAGGGTGAAAATCTCCGGAAGCTTTCGGCGGGTGACCTTCGCGACCTCCGCCTCCGTTTCGATGCGATGGTTTCGCCGGATAACAATTATGTGAGCATTCTGCAGACGGCGAGGGCATCCGGGATGGAAAAATTTCCGATGCCGTATGTGCTTTCAAACTGCCACAACACACTTTGCGGCACCGGCGGCACGATCCTTGAGGACGATCATCGCTTTGGTTTGTCCAATGCCGAGAAATACGGCGGGATCTTTGTACCTCCCTACCGGGCAGTGCTGCATCAGTATATGCGGGAGATGATGGCCGGCGGTGGCAACATGATCCTAGGGTCAGATTCACACACCCGCTATGGTGCACTCGGAACGATGGGCTTCGGCGAGGGCGGTGGTGAGCTTGTGAAGCAGCTTGTCGGGAGAACCTACGACATCGCCTATCCTGCTGTGATTGCAGTTGTGCTAAAGGGCAGTCTCCGACCGGGTGTCGGACCGATGGATGTCGCGCTCGCGCTGGTCGCTGAGACCTTCCCGATTGGCTTTACGAAGAATAAGATGTTGGAGATTTTCGGGCCGGGGGTTAAGAATCTCACGATGGAGGAACGGATCGGGATCGATGTGATGACGACTGAGTCGGCAGCCTTGAGCTCGATCTGGTGTACGGATGAGAAGACAGAGGAATATCTTTTGGAGCATGGGCGGGCAGATGAATACCGCCGGATGACACCGGAGGACGGTGCCTATTATGATGCGATGATTGAGATTAATCTTGATACTGTAGAGCCCATGATCGCGCTCCCCTTCCACCCATCGCACGCAGTGCCAATCCGCGTCTTTAAGGAAAATATGGAGAAGATGCTCCGGGAGGTGGAGGAGGAAGGAAACCGCATCAAGGGCTCACACGGGGCTCCATTCCGGATCATGCAGCATATACATGATGGAGGCTTCTATCCCGATCAGGCACTGGTATCCGGCTGTGCCGGCGGACTTTTCGAGAACATCGTGGCGATCCGGGACATCCTCCGCGCGCCGCTTGCCGGCGTTCAGAAGGATGAGCAGGCCGGACCGTATTATGCAGATGAATCCCGCAATAGTTCTTCGATACAACAAAAGAAAAGCCTCAAAGCAGATAGTCAAGACGGTACTACAATGTTGGAATCGACTGCAGGCCATAATGCAAATATAAAAGGTCATGTAGAAACAGAAAACGCATTACAAGAAGAACAGTCGTTAAAAGAGAGTCGTGGCATCTACACTGCCCCAGCGGAAGCCCTAAACCTCCACGTGAACGCCGCCTCGCTTCCGATTATGCAGGATCTTATGAACCAGGGCGTCGCGGTGGATCTTGCGGATGCTGGCGTGACGCTTCGCCCGTGTATCTGCGGCCCTTGCTTCGGTGTGACCGATACACCGGCGGATAATGAGCTTTCGATCCGTCATGTAACGAGAAACTATCCGAACCGTGAGGGCTCGAAGCCGAAGGAAAATCAGATGGCGGCGGTATGCCTCATGGATGCCCGTTCCATCGCGGCAACCGTCCGGAACGGCGGCCGACTCACGGCAGCTACTGAACTGACAGACGTTGTCTACACGAAGCTTCACCATCATTTCAACTCGCACATTTACGAGAAGCAGGTTTCAGATTTTCGCGACCGGAGGAAGCCGGAGCTTCCACTTGTCAAGGGTCCGAATATCGCAGACTGGCCGGAGATGGCACCGCTCAAAAAGCATCTGCTCTTAAAAGTTGTCGGCAGCTACCAGGGCTCTGTCACGACAGATGAGCTGATTCCGTCCGGCGAGGCGTCTAGCTACCGGTCGAATCCGGAGAAGATTTCAAGCTTTACTCTGGTGAATCGGGATCCGAAGTATGTGGAAAAGGCGAAGGCTGTCCGCGCACTGGAAGCTTCGAATTTCTCGAAGGAAACGGATATCACCTTCGGCTCCATCGTCGTATCCGAGCAGATCGGTGACGGCTCGTCCCGTGAACAGGCAGCAAGCTGCCAGAAGGTGCTCGGTGGCTTCGCAGATCTCGCGAATGAATATTCGACGAAGCGCTACCGGAGTAATCTCATCAACTGGGGACTCCTGCCGCTA
>OMZX01000074.1 GCA_900315665.1 uncultured Eubacteriales bacterium | reverse complement strand
ATTCTGCAATATGCGAAAAACGGGAAATAATCTAGAAATTATCAGCATGCCATGGTATGGATGATGGTGTGCTGCATGCCAGCATGTAAAGCTCGAAAAGTGCTGGCTTGTAAAAATCAAAAATAATTGAGGAACTGTGTATATGACGATCGAAAATCAGCTGGGTGAAGTAGAAATGGCGTATGCACTGCCGGTGATGGTTCATGATGCTGAAGGATCGCATCAGGTAGAGAGGGAGACGCTGTATGAACATCTTATGGATGTTTATATCAATGAACGACTTACCATGAAGCTCATCTGTACCCCGGAGTATCTCCCGGAACTGGTCCTTGGTCGAATGCTTACAGAGGGCATCATAACGGGAACAGATGATGTCAGGATGATTTATGTCTGTCGCTACGGGAGTCGTGCACGTGTGCTTTTAAATAGAACAGAGAAAAACGATGAAGCACAGAAAAAGACGAATACGATTCAGAACACTGGAATAGTGGAGAGGCTGGATGCCGTACAAAACACAGGAATATCTGAGAATCTGGATGAGACAGTGCCTGATCCGGATGCGAGGCATCAAGAGTCCTATATCGAGACGACGCCGTCCTGCTGTACAGGCAATCACATACTGAATGATTATTTCACACACGATATACCTCTATACCCTATTAAAATAGCGCTTCCTGTGCACAATGAGGATATTCAGAACCTTTTTATGGAATTTAAAAAGGATTCCCCACTGCATGAAAAAACGCATGCAACCCATAGCGCAATGTTGTATATTAATGAGAAAATTGCGTTTCAGTGTGAAGATATTGGTAGACATAATGCAGTGGATAAGGCAATCGGCTATGCGCTGGAAAACAACTTGGATCTAAAACACGCGATGATTTTTACGAGTGGGCGTGTGCCGACGGATATGATGGAAAAAATCATCCGGGCACAGATTCCGGTGCTTGTCACAAAGGAAGCCCCGACACGGGAAGCCGTGATACTTGCACATGAATACCATGTACAGTTAATCGGAAACGTCCGGGATGGACAGTATTGTATATATTGACGGGTTAAAAAGGATTTTACACATTAATGAAGGATCGCTTTCAAAGAAATATCGATTACATGAGGATGTCCATTACGGATCTCTGTAATCTTCGCTGCCGTTACTGTATGCCGGACGGTATGACCGTGCAGAAGGTTCCGATGTCTGAGATTCTCACCTATGAAGAGTTGGCGGAGATCGCGACAGCCGGGATTGCCCTAGGCATCACAAAATATAAGATTACCGGCGGAGAACCATTGGTCAGAAGAGGGTGTACGAATTTTATCCGTATGCTGAAGGAAATACCGGGAATAGAGCAGGTTACCATGACAACAAATGGTGTGCTGCTCGAAGAACAGGCAGAAGCCTTAAGGGCTGCAGGATTGGATGCGGTCAATGTTTCCCTCGATACGCTGAAACCTGAGGTTTTCGAGAAAATCAGCGGTGTGAATCTGCATCATCGTGTGATGGCGGGCATCGATGCAGCTTTCGATGCAGGGCTGCGGGTAAAGATTAACACGGTTCTTCAAAAGGGAATGAATGATGAGGAATGGCTTTCTATTCTTTCGCTTGCTAAAGACAGACCAATCGATGTTCGTTTTATCGAAATGATGCCCATCGGATATGGAAAGCAATTTGATCCGATTTATAATGATGATCTCCAGGCTGCGCTTCTAAAAATATATCCAGATATTAAAAAGGATGACCGGATCCATGGCAATGGCCCTGCCACCTATATGAAGATTCCTGGATTTAAGGGTTCGGTCGGGTTTATCGGTGCGATGCATGGCAGATTCTGTGCAGATTGTAACAGGATCAGACTCACTTCGACAGGAAAGCTAAAGCCCTGCCTCTGCTATGGAAATACGTATGATATCCGGCATATCTTTACGGAAAATCCGGGACAGGATAGTGAGGAGGCCAGGAATAGGCAAAGCATGTTGATCGAAGCGATCCGCGATGCAGTCGAAAATAAACCGGAGAAGCATTGTTTTGAAAAGCTTTCGGAGATTACAGAACAAAAGGAAATGGTAGAGATCGGAGGATAAAGAGATGGGCAAGGTTTTAGCTGTTTGTATCAGCGAGAAAAAGGGAACACAGAAAAAACCGGTCCCTGAAATCACGCTGAAGGAGGACTGGGGCATCGTCGGCGATGCCCATGCAGGTCATTGGCATCGACAGGTAAGTCTCCTTGCGTTTGAAAAGATCGATGAATTCCGGAAGAAAGGTGCAGAGGTTGATTTCGGCGCATTCGGAGAAAATATCGTCTGTGAGGGCTTCGATCTGAAGACACTTCCTGTAGGGACGAGATTTCGGATCGGTGATTGTCTTCTCGAGCTCAGTCAGATTGGAAAGGCCTGTCACAGTCACTGCGAGATCTATAAGGTTATGGGCGACTGTATCATGCCGCGAGAGGGTGTCTTCACGGTAGTCTTAAAGGGTGGTGTGGTCCGTCCGGGTATGGAAATCGAGATGGTAGAACCAGACCCTGCACGTCCATTTACGGCTGCGGTTATTACACTTTCTGACCGTGCTTCGCAGGGCATCTATGAAGATAAATCAGGTCCGGAGATTAAGAGGATTTTGGAGGAAAAGGGCTATCAGGTCGTCGAGCAGTTCGTACTGCCGGATGGGAAACCGCGTCTTATGGTTGAACTTTCAAGGCTCGCGGATCAGAGACAGGTTAATGTGATCTTTACGACAGGCGGTACCGGTTTTTCCGAACGTGACCAGACACCAGAGGCAACAAAGGAGGTCTCTGATCGCGAAGTTCCGGGAATCGGCGAGGCACTACGGGCTTATTCTATGCAGTTTACGAAAAACGCGATTCTCAGTCGTCAGACTGCTGGCATTCGAAAGAAGACGCTGATCATCAACATGCCGGGCAGCCCGAAGGCCTGTCGAGAGGACCTCGAATACCTGCTTCCGTCGCTTGAACATGGAATCGGCATACTCCGCGGTACGGCGACAGATTGAAGCTTATAATTTTCATGTAATCACGCATGCTCCCATGGACGAAGAGTCGACCGGTGGGAGCATGCGTTTTGATACGGGTAATTTATCTCTACTCACACGAGGGGAATTCTATGGAGATACAGAATCAATATTATATGGATCATGCGGCGACGACACCGCTTTCGAAGGAAGTTCTGAATGCCATGATGCCATATCTGACCGTAGAGTATGGTAATGCTTCCACTATCTATATGCCGGGGCAACGAGCGCGGCACGCCATCGATGAAAGCCGCAGGACGATCGCTGCGGCTCTTTCCGCAAAGCCGTCAGAGATATATTTTACGAGCGGTGGATCAGAATCAGATAACTGGGCCCTTATTGGTGCTGCGGAGGCTGGAGAAAAAAAGCTCCGGCAGAACGCTGTGGATGCTTTAAAAACATCTGAGGAGATTGAAAAAATACATGGCCATATCATTACGGATCAGATTGAACATCATGCGATTCTCAATACCTGCGCCTATCTTGAAGAGCGTGGATTTAATGTTACGTATCTGCCGGTTGACAGAGAGGGACATGTAGATCCGGAGGCTGTAAAGGAGGCAATTCGACCGGACACACTTCTCGTCAGCATCATGACAGCAAACAACGAGATTGGCACTATCGAACCGATTCAGGAGATCGGAAGACTTTTAAAGGGATATGAAGCGGAGACCGGACAGAGGATTCTTTTTCATACCGATGCCGTGCAGGCCTTCGGACATATTCCGCTGAAGGTTTCGGAGTTAGGCGTTGATCTCATGTCAGCCAGTGCCCATAAGCTGAATGGACCGAAGGGTGTCGGATTTCTTTTCGTGCGACAAGATATCCAGCTTCCATCCTTTGTTCATGGGGGCGCACAAGAGCGAGGGCACAGGGCAGGGACAGAAAATGTAGCTGGAATCGTCGGTTTTGCGAAAGCGACAGAGGTTGCGATGCGAGATATGACATTGAGAATAAATACGGAAATAAGCGTACGTGACCACATGATTCAGCGAATTCTCAATGAAATCCCAGATACTTTACTGCATGGAGATTCGCATAAGAGACTTCCGAATAACATCAACATTCTTTTTGAGCACATCGAAGGAGAGACCTTGCTGCTTCTTCTCAATGAAAAGGGTGTCTATGCCAGCGCCGGCTCTGCATGTTCGAGTGGTTCGCTGGATCCCAGCCATGTTCTTCTTGCTTTAGGAGATAGTACGGAGGATGCCGCAGGAAGCATCCGGTTTACGATCGGACAGGAAACAACAATTGAGGACGCAGATGTAGTCATTGATATCCTGAAACCGCTGGTAGCCTATCTGCGTGCATGCTAATCAATGCTTATGGGAGCGGCACGGTTATGAAGGATCAGAAAACCTGCATATTTCATATTGATGTGAATTCGGCGTTTCTTAGCTGGAGTGCAGTCAAACGGCTGAAGGAAGATCCTTCCGCGGTTGATTTACGGACGATACCTTCTGCTGTCGGTGGTGATGTAAAAACACGACACGGCATCATCACGGCGAAGTCGATTCCTGCGAAGAAATACCACATAAAAACAGCTATGCCAGTGGTGAAAGCGCTGGAGCTATGTCCTTCGCTTGTTCTGGTACCGCCTGACTTTGAAACCTATCGAAAGTATTCACGCGCATTCATCGCGATCCTTCGGGAATATACGAATAAAATCGAACAGGTGTCGATCGATGAAGCCTTCGTGGATGTATCAGACCTGGTAGATTTGAATGAACTGATACCGGATACGGAAGCTGTATATCAGGGCGAAATCATCCATGCGCTTCCGCGCGGTACGAATCACTCTTCTATGCAGGATCGTGGAAATCTTTTACCGGTAAAGCCGACGCCACTTTCCCTTGCAACTGAAATCAAAAATAAAATCAAAAGTCGTCTCGGATTTACAGTAAATGTAGGCATTTCTACAAACAAACTGCTTGCAAAGATGGCTTCGGATTTCGAGAAGCCGGATAAGGTACATACACTCTATCCGTCGGAAATTAACGATAAAATGTGGCCACTTCCAATCGGCGAGCTTTACGGGTGCGGCGGCGCGACAGCCGCGAGACTTAAGCGTCTTGGCGTCAATACAATAGGAGATACTGCTTCGATGGATCCGGCGCTTCTTAAATCAATTCTTGGTGAAAAAGCGGGAGAATATATCTCACGAAGTGCCAATGGAATCGGAAGTACAAAGGTTCAGCCCTACGAAGAGGATGCGAAAAGCTATTCCAATGAAACAACCACGACGGAGGATGTCGGACCGGATAATCTGGAAACATCCGGGCTTCCGATTGTGCACGAGCTTTCTCAGCATGTTTCGAGACGCCTGCGTCGTGATGGTATATACGGAAAAACGGTTTCAGTCAGCGTAAAAACAGATCTTTTTCAGAGAAGATCAAGACAGGTAACACTAAAGGATCCGGTACAGTCTCAGGAAGCAATCGAACGAGAAGCCGTGAAGCTCTTCTATCAGATTTTAACAGGTTCCGGAGGGGTGTTTTCGGAGGGACGGACGATTCGCCTCATCGGTGTCGGCGTTTCAAATCTTGATCATGGAGAATATCATCAGATGACTTTGACCGATTTTCTAGATCAGTCCGATGAGATTAAAAGAGAAACAGAAATAGCACACGCCCGACGGGAAAAGCAGGAAAAATTAAGCCGCATGACGGAAGCCCTCGATCAGAAATTCGGAAAAGGCACTGTGCGGAAGGGCCATAAGTAGTTGTTCATAGCGGAAGGAACCATCAAAGTTGTTTATACCGGATGGAACAAATTATAGCGGAAGATTAATGTAGATAAAAATATTACATCAAACCTCTTGCGTTTCAAAGAAATATAGCTATAATGAAGTTACTGGACAAAGAGTTCAGAACACAATTTAACATGATCTTCAGGGCGGGGTGTGATTCCCCACTGGCGGTAAAGTCCGCGACCTGCGTTAGCAGCCGAACCGGTGAAACTCCGGTACCAACAGTATAGTCTGGATGGAAGAAGTGATCTTTTGTAAAGCGCTTAAAAGCCCTGAATCTAAGTGGATTCAGGGCTTATTTTTCTGCTTCAACGCATATCTTTCGAGTAGAAAGCTGGATGAGATGAGGAGAACAGAAAAGGAACAAAGTGCGGAAAAGAAGATCATTCCTCGGGGATCCAAAAAGGAGGAAAAA
>OMZX01000055.1 GCA_900315665.1 uncultured Eubacteriales bacterium | reverse complement strand
AATGCAGTAAATGAATGGAAAAGGAATTTGCATGATGGATAAAGACTTTATAGAAAAACATAAACGTGATCTCATTTTGGTGGTTGTCCTCGTGGTGGCGCTACTGGCCAGCGCCGTCGGGGTGGTGCTGTATCGGGCGAGTATCCCGAAGCATGAGGTCGTGGTAACATCAGGCGGGGCGGAGCTTTTCCGTGTGCCTCTGTCTGAGGAAGCGACCTATGGCGTGGTCGACGGGCAGGCTGTGAAGTTTGACAACCCGGACATCACACTGGCTGATATGGGTGAAGAAGCCGAGGAGTCGAAGCACCATATCAATATCATCCGCGTCGAGGATGATTCTGTTTTCGTCCGTGAATCGAACTGCCAGAATCAGGTCTGCGTCAACACCGGCAAGCTCTCCGCAGATAACTACGATTTCCCGATCGCGTGCCTGCCGCACAATCTAGTCATCACGATCGAGTGATGTCCTGACGGGCGAAGCCCTGTGTATCGCTACCTATGGATAAGGAGGTTTTACATGATTACGGTTGCGAAGAAGAATGGAGATTATGCTTCAGTGCAGGCGGCGGTAGATGCGGTGGCTGCGAAGTACGAAGCACTGACTGATGAAGAGAAAGAAGCCTGGCAGGGTGAGACGATTCATATCGCAGTCGGTGTTTATGAAGAGCAGGTGGAAGTGCACGTGCCGAAGCTGCATCTTATCGGTGAGAATTTGGTGACAGAACAGGTAGATCGGCAACACACGACCGTTATCACCGGCAGTCTGTATGGAAAAATGCCGCGAGAGGATATCGGAAAGCTCGGTACCTTCCGTACCTACACGATGCTCGTGGACGCACCGGATGTATGCATTGAAAATCTCACGATCGAAAACACGGCGGGCTTCGGGCCGGAGATCGGCCAGGCTGTCGCGCTCTATGCAGACGCGGAACATTTCCATGCGAAAAATGTTTTCCTCTTAGGTCATCAGGACACGCTCTTTACCGGCCCGCTTCCGGAGAAGGAGCGCGAGGTGAATGGTTTTTTTGGTCCCCGCGTCAATGAACCGCGTATCAACACCCACCAATGGTATGAGCACTGCTATATCGAAGGCAATGTTGATTTTATCTTCGGCTCCGCCTCCGCACTTTTTGAACACTGTACGCTGTTCCAGCTTGGTCCGTACGGTTACCTCACTGCCGGCTCCCAGCGCGCCGGGCAACCTGTAGGCTATGTCTTTTCAGACTGTCAGATTCTCGGTGATGCAGCTCCCGGCTCATCCTATCTCGGCCGTCCATGGCGCGATGATGCTAATGCCTCCTTCATCCACTGCTACCTGGGAGAACAACTATCTCCGGTACTTTTTCACCCCTGGAAAACCACCATGCCAGAAGCCACCCGCTATGCAGTATACGACTGTTACGGCCCCGCCTGGCACCCCGACCATAAACTCCCGACCACAGTGATGCTGAATGAAATCACTGCAGACAGGATACTGGCTGAGGCGAAAAAGATATGCTGTAATCGATAAAAGGCTGCCGTACAGAACAAGCGAAACCCGAGCGCCCTCTCAGATGCGGCGGGTTTCGCTTGCTACGTGCGGCAGACCACCCTCAAATTCTTACAAAAGCAAAAAACTAGTGCACTTTTTAAGACTTTATAGTACACTTTATAAACGGGTGCTGCACAAGGGCGTGAAACCTCATTGCGACAGCACCCGCTTTTTGGACGAAGGCTTCGCCCGGAGAGCGTAGTATACATGGATGCGTGTCCGGTGGAAGCATTGACACCGGACAGACGCAGGGTTTTACAGAAGGGGGAAAGTTATGGCAGAAGAGAAGAAACTACGAATGGGTGTGGACCCGATCTATGATGCGCGTCCTTTGGGCAAGGGAAAGATCCTCGTCCTTGGATTTCAGCATATGTTTGCGATGTTTGGTGCGACGGTCCTCGTGCCGCTTCTCACTGGTTTAAGTGTGTCGGATACGCTTCTTTTTGCGGGTCTTGGCACACTTCTTTTTCATGTGATTTCAAAGTTTAAGGTGCCGGCGTTCCTTGGCTCATCCTTCGCGTTTCTTGCCGGTTATATGGCGATTGCGCCGAATCAGGAGCCTGAGCTTCTCCGCTATGCTTGCTTCGGTGTAGCCTGTGCGGGCCTTGTATACCTCGTGCTGGCAGCGCTGTTTAAGTCCTTTGGTGCCGCGCGGGTTATGAAGTTCTTCCCGCCGATCGTGACTGGTCCGATCATCATCTGTATCGGTCTTAACCTTTCGAAGTCCGCGATCGAGAACTGCGAGACAAACTGGCCGATCGCGCTGGTCGCCATCTTCGTCGTCGTGATCTGTAACGTCTGGGGCAAGGGCATGGTAAAGATCATTCCGATCCTTCTTGGCGTCATCGCTTCCTACCTCTGCGCAGCCGCTAGTGGAGTCATTGATTTTACACCGGTGAAGGAGGCGGCCTGGATCGGACTTCCGTTCCACTATGAAAATACGGTTTTCTCGATTTTCACGGATGGCAATGCTGACACCGAGCTCCTGATCTCGTCGGTCATCACGATCCTGCCGATTTCCTTTGCGACGATGATGGAGCATATCGGCGATATCTCCGCGATTTCCTCGACAGTCGGCATCAATTATATCAAGGATCCGGGACTTCACAGAACCCTGACCGGTGATGGTCTCGCGACGACAGTGGCTTCCCTTTTCGGCGCGCCGGCGAACACGACCTATGGTGAAAACACCGGTGTCCTGACACTCACGAAGGTGTATGATCCGATGGTGATCCGGCTTGCAGCATGTCTAGCTATCCTGTTCAGTTTCTGCCCGAAGTTTGCATCGGTCATCGAAGTGATGCCCAGTGCGACGATCGGCGGTATCTCGATGGTTCTTTATGGCATGATTTCTGCCGTCGGTGTCCGGAACATCGTCGAGACAAAGGTTGATTTCTCGAAGAGCCGTAACGTCATCATCGCAGCGCTCATCATGGTACTGTCCATCGGCATTAATTATTCAACAGCGGGAGCACTTAATTTCCATATCGGCGGTCTGAACATCGCCTTCTCAGGTCTTGCAACCGGATCCCTGGTTGGCATCCTTCTGAACGCAATCTTGCCCGGTAAGGACTATCACTTCGATGAAGAAGGTCCGAACCACACTGGTGTTGATCTGGAAATCTCGCAGGGCAAATCGCTGGAGATGTAAGTTGACATATCATGCCACAACCTTAATAATTATTTCATAATTTTTGGCGAAAATATATGCTATTCTATAGATAGTTGAAAGAATTTTCTGACAACCGATCTTTTTCAAACATCTCTTACTCATTCAAGGGGGCCTCGCAGGGGACTGCGAAGCCCTTTTTGAAATTTAAATACTGTGCTACACTAGAGTAAATTAATCCTTGGAAGGGGAAAATTATGGCAAGAGAAAGCTTCAAGTCGCGGATCGGCTTTATCCTCGTGAGTGCGGGGTGTGCGATCGGTATCGGTAATGTTTGGAAGTTTCCGTATCTCGTCGGGCAGAATGGCGGCGGCATCTTCGTTCTGTTTTATCTTCTGTTTCTTCTCATCATGGGTGTGCCGGTGCTGACGATGGAGCTCGCGGTCGGACGCGGCTCGCATAAGAGTGCGGTAAAGGCATATAAGATGCTGGAACCGGTCGGATCGAAATGGCATATTCACGGGTGGTTCGCGATCGCGGGCGCCTATCTTCTCATGATGTATTACACGACGGTGTCCGGCTGGATGCTGTCCTATTTCTTTAAGTTTGCGCTGGGCACGTTTAAGGGACTTACATCCGGACAGGCTGATGCGGTGTTTACAAATATGCTCGCGAGCCCGGAGGAGATGCTGCTCTGTATGGGTGTGACCGTCATCGGCGGCTTTTTGATCTGTTCCTTCGGCCTTCAAAAGGGACTCGAGAAGGTGACGACCGTCATGATGTCGCTCCTGCTTATCCTGATCGTCGTGCTGGCGATTCACAGTTGTACGTTGACGGGCGCCGGTGAAGGCATTAAATTCTATCTGCTTCCGAGCATTGAACGCGTGGAGGAGGTCGGCCTCCGAAACGTGATCATGGCGGCGATGAACCAGTCCTTCTTTACCCTGAGCCTCGGCGTCGCGTGCATGGAAATCTTCGGTTCCTACATGTCTTCGGATTTCACGCTAGGCGGCGAATCCATCCGGATTGCAGCGCTCGATACCTTCGTCGCCCTCATGGCCGGCCTTATTATTTTCCCGGCCTGCTTCAGTTATGGTGTGGAGCCGGATGCCGGTCCGTCGCTTATTTTCCTGACGCTGCCGAAGGTGTTTATGAACATGCCGGGCGGCCGGTTCTGGGGCGCGATGTTCTTTCTGTTCATGACCTTTGCAAGCTTCTCAACCGTCATCACTGTGTTCGAAAATCTGATCGCGACAGCCACGGATAACTTCCACTGGCTCCGGAAAAAGTCCGTGCTTATCAACTGTTTGTTTGTTCTTTTCGCCAGCGTGCCCTGTGTGCTCGGCTACAACATCTGGTCCGGCGTACGGTTTTTCGGCGGGAAGGATGTGCTCGATTTCGAGGATTTCATCGTTTCAAATCTGCTGCTGCCGATCGGTTCCCTGATTTACTGTCTGTTCTGTGTAACGCCGGCAGGCTGGGGCTTCGAAAACTACCTCTCCGAGTGTAACACCGGTTCCGGCATCCGCATGTCACCGAAATTCAAGCGCTGGTTCCAGTTCGGCATCCCGGTGCTCATTATCGCGATTCTGATTTCCGGACTGCACTGAATTGTACAATGCCTACACCAGGCGCACTTGGGTAGCCATGGATAACGGTAGACTTTTCTTTGGCTTCGCGTGAAAGGAGAGGAAAAATGAAAACAAAAATCTACATCGATGGGCAGAGTGGTACGACCGGGCTTCAGATTTATGACCGGATTGGCGCGCGGGAGGACCTTGAACTTCTTCGGATTCCGGAGGATAAGCGGCATGATCCCGATGAACGAAAGAAATATTTAAACGAGGCCGACATCGTCTTTCTCTGCCTCCCGGATGATGGCGCCCGTGAGGCTGTTTTAATGATTGAGAATCCGGAGGTTCGTGTGATCGATGCCTCGACTGCACACCGGACAGATCCGGACTGGATTTACGGCTTCCCGGAGCTTTCGAAAGAGCAGCGTGAGCGAATCCGCACAGGCAAACGTATCGCGAATCCGGGCTGCCATGCAACCGGGTTTATTTCCTCTGTCGCGCCGCTTGTTCGTATGGGCATCGTGCCGAAGGATTATCCGGTTTCCTGCATGAGTCTCACGGGCTATTCCGGCGGCGGCAAGAAGATGATTGCGGCCTATGAGGAGGAAAACCGGCCGGAGACACTCTCTTCGCCGGGTATCTATGGCCTCACGCTCCAGCATAAGCACCTCCCCGAGATGCAGAAGCTAAGTGGTCTTATCTATGCGCCTGTTTTCCTGCCGGTTGTTGATGACTATTACAAGGGCATGGCGACGACTGTTTTCTTTGAGAATCGCCTTCTCACCGGCAAACTGTCGGCGGAGGAAATCTGCGGACAGCTCACGGATTACTATAGTGGTCAACATTTTGTATCCGTCCTTCCCTTCGGTACAAATGATAAAACACTTTATGCAAATGCTTTAGCCGGAACAAATGATCTCAAGCTCATCGTCTGCGGCAACGAGGAACAGACGACGGTGACAGCTCTTTTTGATAATCTTGGGAAGGGCGCGAGCGGCGCTGCGGTTCAGAATATGAACATCATGCTTGGACTCCCGGAGGAAACCGGTCTTGAGTGATGAAAAGCCTGAGACTGTCGATATGATAAGTGAGAGAATTTTCATGGTGAAAATCCGGTAAAAAAATGAGACGTGCATTTGTCATGATGTAGGCATTGGCACATCGGATGGGAGAAAAAATGAGAAAAGCTCTGGCGATGCTTCTATGTGTCTTCATGATGTTCGAACTTGTTGCCTGTGGCAGCAGCGGAAAAGCGAAAACGCCGGACATCACCTATAGCTATAGCGAGGCGAAGGATGGGACCATCACACTGACCTTGTCTGATGACTATGAGAAGCTTCGGAACCAGGAGGGCTGCGATAAAGCGAAAAAAATGTACGGCTACAAGGACGTCAAATATAACGAGGACACAAAGTCTGTCACCTATACACTGACGCCGGAGCAGCATACTGCGATGCTTCGCATGAATGCCTACAACATGCTCATGATCTTTAGCGCGATGCCGGGCTCCGATACCTATAAGAATATCACGAACATTCAGCCTAATTCGGAGCTTTCGGAATTTGTGATTACCACAAAATCGCAGACGCTTACAAAGGAGGAGAAGAACCTTTTCAATTTCTTTTATAAATATGGCAGTATCTATGGACTGTACCGGGGCGTGCGGCCGGTGGATGTCGTCGTGCGTTTTGAGAATAGCGGGAGCGGCAAGGTTATCGAAGAAAGACATTCTGAATCGGATTCCGGCTGGCCGGGACTGGATCACTAAAATGTCTGAAATTTTAGCTGCGTCATGCACTGGAAGGATAAAATTCTGAGAAGCTTCCGGTGTACAAAAATGTCAGAAAAACGTCAGACACTTATCGGGAAAATACAGGCATAATAGAGCTAGAACTTGTTGACGCTTAGATAGGTGTGATGACAGTGATGAGAAAAAATATTTGGACAAATAAAGGTAAAAAATTTTTGAAAGGCGCGGCGGGATGCACTGCGCTTTTTTCTGTGCTTAGCGCGATGACGTCGTTTGCGGCCTTTCCGCTTCTTGACAAGGGTACGCCGGTGACGGAAACCGCATTGTACCTCGCGGCAGGGCAATACTATACTGTACCGGCTTCGATCCGCGATGCGTTTGAGCAGAGAGGCGGGGTCATTTACTTCATTCCCAATGAGCAGTCAGGCGGCATGATCGGCGGTTATGAAACCGGCAGTGATGGTAAAAATGCGATCATTGTACTCTCAAACAGGGACTATGGAGGCGCCGAGGCGGTCACTCATGAGATGGGACACTTCTTTGATGATATTCTCGTCGCGGATCAGCAGGGAACCACCAGCCAGACGACCTATGGCAATGTAAAATTCGTGATCGAGCAGCGCGGTAATCAATACCAGTCTGATGATGCCGGATTCAAATACCTCTGGATGGCGGAAGCAAACGGCAGTGCAGTATCCTCCTACGAGAAGGCGAGCGCCACCGAATATTTTTCCGGTGCGTTCAAGCTCTATTGTACGGCTCCTGCGAAGCTACAGACTTCAGCACCGCAGACCTATAACTATATGGATACCCTTGTGAAGGGGTATGCTGCTTCGCATCCGGCGACGGCGGCAAATCAGGCGCTCACCCAGTCCCCGACGGAGGTCGATGTCCTGACCGGCGGCGCCACGATGTCCGGCATTTTTATTAATCAGTAGTAGAAGTTCATTATTTAAGGCAACGATATGCGAAAAGGATGCCGGCAGGGCGCCCTTCTTGGGTTCGCCTTTGCCGGCATCCTTTCGCGTAGCGCTGCCGTGGCATAGCCATTAACTTGTGGTTTTATGGCCGAGGGCCGGGTACCAGTGTCCGTCACTGCCGACATAGTAGCCGTCCGGGGTCCACTGGCTTGTGAGCATCGCACCATCCTCGCCGAGATAGTAGTAGGTCCCGCCGAGATTGACCCAACCCGTCTTCATATAGCCGTATTCATTGAAATAGTACCATTTATTGCCGATCAGCTGCCAGTTCGAGACCGTATAGCTTCTGTCCGGGTTTAAATACCACCAGCCCTTCTGGTCATGAATCCACCAGCCATACCCTGTGTACATCGGTGCATCCGAGATGGTGTTTGCTTCGACATCTTCGTCGGAACTGTTGCCTGACGCACTCGTCGAAGACTTCTTTGAGGAGCTGCTAGAGGAACTGCTGGCCAGCGCGTTTTTCTTGACGGTCACCTTGCTTTTCGTTGAAGAGGAACTGCCGGAAGATTTCGAGGAGCTTGTGGATTTCGATGAACTTCCGGAGCTTGAGGAACTGCTGCTCTTTGAGCTTGTTGCGCTGGTCGCGGCATCATCCGGTAAAGTGACCTTCACAGTCAATACGCTGCCGGAACGAGAGACGGATTCTACATCACTTGAGGAAAGATTACCATAGAGGTTGACCTTTGCCTTCGTGAGTTTCGAGCTCCAGCTGTTGCCGGAGCCTGCGTACACCTTGATCGTCAGGGTGTCATCGCTGACAGAGGCACTCTGCACGGAATAGGCAGATCCGGATGCATATTTTTCTACATCGATCGTGCTGCCGCTCTGTGTGATACGGAGCGACATCGCGCTTAAGCTCGCTGCAAGGGCAGTCGTCGGTGTAAGCATGATCGCAGCGGCGGTTAGTGCTGCGCTTACCCATGTTCTATACTTACTACGATTTCTCATTTCAAACCTCTCTTTCTATCTGTATCGTACCACAGCGAAAATCTTAAGTTGGTATCAAAAGAGAAACGATATTCTTACAAAAATAAACGGACCGTTTTAGATTCGTAATAATTTTATGCTTTGAATCAGACAGAAATCTCTACGTCTAAATAGACAAATCCTTATTTTGACGTCTATAATAACGACATGAAAAAGGGGGATTTTCATGGGAGATTTTATTTTTAAGAAGCAGGCGCAGGACAGCGGCACTGTGCTTACATTTGGCATCAAATGGATTGCGTTCGGCATCGCAGCCGGCATCGTGGTCGGCGCAGTAGCAGCGCTTTTTGCAAGGGCAATCGTCTGGGCAACAGCCTTTCGTAAGGCAAATCCGCAGATACTTTATGGATTGCCCTTGGCAGGCGTCTTCATCGTTTACTATTACCGCCTGCTCGGCGCGAAGGAGCCGAAGGGCACAAACCGCGTGATCACGGCGATTCGAAGCGGTGAGCGGGTGCCACTCGTCATGACACCGCTCATCATCGTGGCTTCTGTCATCACGCACCTTTTCGGCGGCTCAGCCGGCCGTGAAGGCGCAGCGCTTCAGGTCGGCGGTTCGATGGGCAACGCGCTCGGGCGTCTTTTCCGTTTTCCGAAGGAGGACAGACCGATCCTCATCATGTGCGGCATGAGCGCCTCTTTCTCAGCGCTTTTCGGTACACCGATGGCGGCGACGATCCTCGCGATGGAAATCAGCACGGTCGGCTTCATGTATTACAGCGCACTTGTACCCTGCGCGGTGGCAGCGCTTACCGCCCGTTTCGTCGCAGAGGCACTCGGCGCAGAAGCGGAAACGATGGTAGTGCAGAACATGGCGAAATTCTCACCGGTCATGGGACTCCGCACGATGCTATTTGCGCTATTTGCTTCCCTTGCGGCCATCCTCTTCGTGGTCATGATGCATGCGGAAAAACGACTTTTCGCGCAGTACATTAAAAATCCGTATCTTCGCGCCCTTTTCGGCGGTCTTCTCATCGTAATGCTTACACTTCTCGTCGGTTCCCAGACCTACAATGGCACCGGCTCGGATATCATCGCGAAGTGTGTGACGGAGCCGGAATTCCGGATGCCGGCGTATGGCTTCTTCCTGAAGATCATGTTCACAGCCATCACGCTGGCTGTCGGCTTCCAGGGCGGTGAGATTGTCCCGTCCCTCTTCATTGGCGCAACCTTCGGAAACGCCTTCGGACCACTCTTCGGGATGTCCGGCTCCCTCGGCGCCGCCATCGGCATGGCGTGCGTCTTCTCCGGCGTCACAAACTGCCCCGTCGCCTCCATGCTCATCTGTTTCGAGATGTTCGGCTTCGACACTGCACCCTACATCATGCTTTCCGTCGCGATCGCCTACATCTTCTCCGGCAACTTCGGCATCTACGCCGCCCAGAAGATTCATTTCGACAAATACCGCGCCGGCATCAGCGACATATCCGCACACTAACGCAGCCAAAGACAGGCGCAGACGGGCGACAGCCCGGCGAGGTGGTCCGAAGGGGCACCCGTACGAACATAAAGCCGAAAGTCCCAGCTAGCCGGGCGTTCCGCGCTTGCGCGGGGAGGCTTCGGGATGCCTTAGCGGCGAGCGCGTTCAAAGACATCGCTTGCGATGTCTTCTGATTTTTCCTGAATTGGGCCGGCCCGACTGAAACGCCCGGATAGCGCTAGGACTTTCGAGCGTGAGCTAGGGTGCCCCTTCGGACCACCTCGCCGGGCTGTCGTCCGTCTGCGCCGTCCGCGAAGAAGAAATGTCGATTTTCGTTTGCATTGGCCGCAGGATATGCTATACTAAGACGGTGTGCACAGGCACAATTAAGAGAAAGAGGTAGCATAGAGATGGCTGACGAGATCAAGAAGGAAGAAGTTACAACAAGTCAGGGAGAGAAGATCCCTTCCATGGACGACATGAAGGAAGAGCTGGAGGCATCCTTTAAGACCCAGGGACGTGCAAAGCGCGATGATATGGGTCAGTGGGAAAAGGTGCAGACAGACCTTGACGAGAAGACAAACGTAGAGGTTGAGATCACAGAAGCTGTCAAGAGTGGTGTTACCACGACACTCGAGGGACTGAGAGCCTTCATTCCGGTGTCGAAGCTTTCACTGACACACGTTACCGATGAAGAGATGAAGGATTATGTCGGGAAGCGCGTCGTAGCACGTGTCATTACCGTAGATCCGGAGAAGAACAGACTGGTGCTTTCCGTACGCGATGTTCTCCGCGACGAGCAGGAGAAGGCAAAGGCTGAAAAAGCCGCAGCGATCGAAGTAGGCGCTATCATGGACGGCAAGGTAGAGAGCCTGAAGGATTATGGCGCTTTCGTTGATCTTGGCGACGGTGTAACAGGACTTCTGCATGTTTCCCAGATTTCAAACAAGCGTGTGAAGAGCCCGGCTGCTGTACTTAAGGAAGGCCAGGACGTAAAGGTCAAGGTCATTGCGTTAAAGGATGGCAAGATTTCTCTTTCCATGAAGGCACTTGAAGAAGCGCATGAAGAAGTGAAAGAGAAGAAGGAGCGTGAGAATTTCCACGAGAACTTCAAGAGCGATGCAGCCGTAACGACATCCCTGGGCGCGCTCATGAGACAGAAGGGCATCAAGCTGTAAAGCTGGATGTCAGCGATCTTTGCCAGATTTACCTTCGAGAAGGAAGCTGGCGATTGGCCAGACTAAGCTGTAAGCTTATGCCGGACAGAGTAGACTTAGAATTTTATACGGCCAGTACCCTTTTTAGGGCGCTGGTCGTTTTTTCGCCGTTGAATGGAGTTTTTATGAAGTATCTCGCAAAGGAAATTACCGCGGACGAGCTCGACAGCTGGAACCGGCAGGACTATTACCTCGTCGATGTCCGGGAGGAGCAGGATTTTGAAACCGGGAAGCTGCCGGATGCGATGCATGTTGACCTTCTCGATATCGCAAATCACACGCATCAGATCCCGACGGGGAAGAAGGTCATCGTATATTGTAAGTACGGGGATCTGTCTCTCCAGGCGGCGGAAACGCTTGCGGAGGAGGGGTATGAGGCCTACAGTCTCGCCGGCGGTTATGGCAAATGGGTGCTTCGGCAGATTGCACGTGACATGGATTCGGACAAGCGGCGTGAAGACATCGAGAAGTCGCTTCGGAAGAAATTTAAGCGTAATCTTTACGGCATGTTCGTGAAGGCGGTATGCGATTATGACCTCGTTTCAGAGGGGGATAAGATCGCGGTCTGCATCTCCGGCGGCAAGGATTCGATGCTGATGGCGAAGCTTTTCCAGGAGCTTAAACGGCACAACAAATTTCCGTTTGAGCTTTTGTTCCTCTGTATGGATCCCGGCTACAATGCCGCTAATCGCCGCATCATCGAGGAAAATGCAAAGCTTCTTGGGATTCCGCTTACGTTCTTTGAGACGAATATCTTTGATTCGGTTTACAATATCCCGAAATCGCCCTGCTATGTCTGTGCAAGGATGCGCCGGGGCTATCTTTACAAGAAAGCACAGGAGCTCGGTTGCAACAAGATCGCCCTCGGACATCATTTTGACGATGTCATCGAGACGGTGCTGATGGGTATGCTCTATGCGGGACAGTATGAGGCGATGATGCCGAAGCTACATTCCACGAATTTTCCTGGTATGGAGCTCATCCGACCGATGTATCTCATCCGGGAAGCGGAGATCAAGCATTGGCGCGATTATAACGGACTCAATTTCATCCAGTGCGCATGCCATTTTACCGATACCTGCACGACCTGCCATACCGACGGGCAGACCAGTTCGAAGCGGCTTGAAACGAAGAAGCTGATTGAAAAGCTGAAGGAGACGAATCCTTTTGTTGAGCGGAACATCTTCAGTGCGATGTCAAACGTTTCTCTCAATAAGATTCTTGGCTATAAACGGCAGCATGTGCATCATGATTTTCTTGAGTGGTATGACAATGAAAACGACCTTAAGATTTCAACTATGACGGAAGAGGACCGGCTTCGGGACGATGAGACGCGCGCCCGCCAGGAGGCAGAAAAGCTCGCCGAGCAGGGGCGCTCCCTCGCCGGCGCTGCGAAGCCGAAACAATAAAGCTTCCGATGTGACACTGGGGACGGTTCTCTCTGTCAGCTTTTTCAAAAAGAACAGCTGTCAACGATATACAGAAAAGCTGACAGAGAGAACCGTCCCCAGTGTCACATTTTTTGAAGAAAGGCAGGATATGACGAAGGTGGCTGAATATTCAATCGAAGCTGCTTTACAAAAATTCGAGCACTGCGAGATTTGTCCGCGGCGGTGCGGCGTGAACCGGCGGGAAGGTGCGCTTGGCGTGTGCGGAGTACCGGCGGAACTGTATGTCGCGCGTGCGGCGCTTCATTTCTGGGAGGAGCCGTGTATCTCCGGGAAGGAGGGCTCCGGGGCGGTATTTTTCTCCGGGTGTACACTGAAATGTGTATTTTGCCAGAACTATGCACTTAGCCACAGCAGGCAAGGAAAGAAAATTACAGTAGAGCGGCTCACGGATATCTTTTTCGAACTGGAGCAGCAGGGCGCAAACAATATTAACCTGGTGACGCCGGATCATTACATTCCACAGATTGCGGTTTCGATGGAAGCTGCGAGAAACCGGGGACTACGGATTCCATTTGTGATAAACTGTTCGGGGTACGAGACGAAGGAGCAAATCGGGATGCTCGATGGACTTGCGGATATCTATCTCGATGATTTTAAATATATCGACCCGGAGAAGGCGGCTAAGTATTCAGGTGCCCGTGATTATCCGGAGAGGGCGCTGGAGGCACTTTCGGAGATGATGCGGCAGGCGCCGGCGCCGGTATTCGATCAACGAGGCATGATGCAGAAAGGCGTCATCGTCCGGCATCTTCTGATGCCCGGCATGGTGCATCAGGCGGAAAAGATTGTAGATACGCTATATGAAAAATACGGTGATCATTTTTATTTTAGCCTCATGCATCAGTTCACTCCGATGGAGCTTGAAAGCTACCCGGAAATCAATCGCCGTGTAACGCACCGCGAATATCAGCGGCTGTTAGATTATGTGCTGGACAGAGGCATTGAAAACTGCTTTATCCAGGAGGGCGGTGTTGCAAAGGAAAGCTTCATCCCCGCCTGGGATGGCACCGGCGTATAAACCAAGCTGACACCGGGGATGGTTCTCCCTGTCAGCTTGTAGCGACAATAAATGAAAGAGGACAATACAATGAGTAATAACAACCAGTATGACGTCATTATCATCGGCGCAGGGCCGGGTGGTGCTTTTTGCGCATATACGCTGAAGGAGGAGAAGCCGGATATCAGGGTTCTTATTCTTGAGAAGGGACATCGAATCGAGAAGCGGGTCTGCCCGAAACGTAGAACAAATTTCTGCGCGGGCTGTAAGCCATGCGCCATCACGACAGGCTTCGCCGGTGCCGGCGCTTTTTCAGATGGCAAGCTTTCGCTGTCTCCGGATGTCGGCGGCAATCTTCCGCAGATTCTCGGCTATGACGAGACCGAAAAGCTTATCAAGGAATCCGACAATATTTATCTGAAGTTCGGTGCGGATAAGACAGTGTATGGCCTCAACAAGGAAAAAGAAATTCAGGAGATCCGCCGAAAGTCAATCGCCGCCGGCATTAAGCTTGTAGAATGTCCTATCCGGCACCTCGGCACAGAGGAGGGCTATAAGATTTACACCAGAATCGAGCATGACCTCGAGGAAAAGGGTGTCGACATGCTCTTCGATACGGCGGTAAAGGATATCATCATCGAAGACAATCAGGCCTGCGGTGTCGTAACCGAGAAGGGTGAGACCTATTATGCACCGGAAATCGTTTCCGGCGTCGGCCGTGACGGGTCAGAGTGGCTCTCTGAAATCTGTAAGGAGCACAACATCGAGACTTCAGTCGGTACTGTAGACATTGGCGTGCGGGTCGAGGTGCGGGACGAGATCATGCAGTTCCTGAATGAGAATCTGTATGAGGCAAAGATGATCTATCATACGAAGACCTTCGATGATAAGGTCCGTACCTTCTGTACGAACCCATCCGGCGAGGTCGCAACCGAGTATTATGACGACGGGCTTGCGGTCGTCAATGGCCACGCCTATAAGTCACAGGAGTTCAAGACGAAGAACACGAATTTTGCGCTTCTCGTATCGAAAAACTTTACAAAGCCCTTCAATGAACCGATCGAATACGGAAAATACATCGCGCGTCTTTCGAACATGCTTTGCGGCGGTAAGATCATGGTGCAGACCTTCGGCGACTTCCTTCGCGGCAGACGTACGACCGATGAACGTCTTTTCCGGAATAATATCATGCCTACACTAAAGGATGCAGTCCCTGGTGATCTTTCTCTGGTTCTGCCATACAGAATCATGACGGATCTTAAAGAGATGCTCTTTGCACTGGATCAGGTGACACCGGGCATCGCTGCTGATGAGACGCTGCTTTATGGCGTTGAGGTTAAGTTCTATTCGAACCGCGTGAACGTAAACCGCGACTTTGAAACCTCTGTCAAGGGTCTTCGTGCAATCGGCGACGGTGCAGGCATTACCCGTGGTCTCCAGCAGGCCTCCGCAAACGGCATTTCGGTGGCAAGATCGATTCTTAATCAATAATAAGTTGCATAAGCAACACTCATTTCTTGCACAAAATCGAGAAATCCCATATATTCAGTAGGAAATATATTGCGATAAAAAGAACCGCGCGTTATAATAAACGTCGCGTGTTTTTAAGGCAGTATATTTCCTGCTTTTATTTTATAAATTTTACGGCGAACGTCTTCAGGAGAGGCGGGTCGCCGGCAGCGGAGGATGATCTTTTATGGCTGATCTTTTAAATGTGAAGAATCTGTACGTATCTGTGGAGGACAAGGAAATCCTGCACGGTATTAATTTAACCGTAAATCGCGGTGAGACCCATGTTCTCATGGGACCGAATGGCGCCGGTAAGTCGACGCTCGGCAACGCACTCATGGGAAATCCACAGTACTTCGTGACAAAGGGACAGATCTTCTTTGATGGCAAGGATATCACGAAGGAGCCGACGGATGTCCGTGCAAATGCCGGTATGTTCCTTTCCTTCCAGAATCCGCTGGAGGTGCCGGGTATCACGCTTGGAAACTTCATTCGTTCCGCACTTGAGCGAAAGACCGGCCAGCACATCCGTCTCTGGGATTTCAAGAAGGAGATGAAGGGTGCGATGGAGCTTCTTAATATGGATCCGTCCTATGCCGATCGTGATCTCAATGTCGGCTTTTCCGGCGGTGAGAAAAAGAAGGCGGAGATTCTGCAGCTCCTTATGCTGAAGCCGAGCCTCGCAATCCTTGATGAAACCGACTCCGGCCTCGATGTCGATGCCGTACGTACCGTATCAAAGGGCGTCGAGGAATACCAGAAGTCAAAGGACGGCGCGCTGATCATCATCACGCACTCTACAAGGATTCTTGAGTCTCTGAAGGTTGACAAGACCCACGTTATCGTGAATGGCTCGATGCGTGCAGAGGGCGGCGCTGAAATGGTTGATGAAATTAATGAAAAGGGCTTCGAGGAATATCTCAAGTAAAAGCCTTTCGGGGTGTCATATTCGATAAGAAAATGCAGTCCGGGTATGAGAAATATTTCAGTAAAAGGAGCTAAAGCATGGCAAAGGAAAAGACAGAGGTCAAGGATATTGACCGTTCCATGTATGATTTCCGATATGAGGAGAAGGCTTCCGATTTCTATAAGATTAAGGAAGGTCTCACTCCGGAGATTGTAGAGGAAATTTCAGAGAAGAAGGGCGACCCGAAGTGGATGCATGATTTCCGCCTGAAGTCGCTTGAAATTTATAATAAACTGGATGTTCCGGACTGGGGTCCGTCGATTGATGGTCTCGATATGAACAACATCGTGACCTACGTAAAGCCGAAGACAAAGATGACGGCCGACTGGGACGAAGTGCCGAAGGACATCAAGGAAACCTTCGATAAGCTCGGTATTCCACAGGCGGAGCGGAAGTCTCTGGCCGGTGTCGGCGCACAGTACGATTCGGAGCTTGTCTATCACAATCTCCAGAAGGAGGTTGCGGATCAGGGCGTCGTTTATACGGATATTGAGTCCGCACTTCATGGACCCTATGCGGATATGATCGAGCAGCATTTCATGCATCTTGTACCGCCGACAGACCACAAGTTTGCAGCGCTGCATGGTGCAGTTTGGTCCGGCGGCTCCTTCGTGTATGTGCCGAAGGGGGTTTCCGTCGAGATTCCGCTTCAGTCGTATTTCCGTTTGAACGCGCCGGGCGCCGGACAGTTCGAGCACACGCTCATCATCGTCGATGAAGGTGCAAATCTTCATTTCATTGAAGGCTGCTCCGCACCGAAGTACAATATCGCAAATCTTCACGCCGGCTGCGTCGAGCTGTTCGTCGGGAAGAACGCGAAGCTTCGCTATTCGACGATTGAGAACTGGTCGAAGAACATGTACAACCTGAACACAAAGCGTGCGATTGTCGAAGAGGGCGGCACGATGGAATGGGTGTCCGGCTCCTTCGGCTCCCATGTTTCCTATCTTTACCCGATGACGATCTTAAACGGCCGCGGTGCGCACAGTGAGTTTACCGGCGTCACCTTTGCCGGCAAGGGCCAGAACCTCGATACTGGTGCAAAGATGGTGCACAATGCGCCGGACACCACATCCTATATCAGCACAAGATCGATTTCGAAGGATGGAGGCATCAGCACCTACAGAAGCTCGGTGGTCATCAACCCGAAGGCAAAGAATTCGAAATCCTCGGTATCCTGCCAGTCCCTGATGCTGGATGCGAAGTCTCGCTCCGATACCATCCCGGCGATGGATGTCCGGACCCAGCAGGCGGATGTCGGCCATGAGGCAAAGATTGGCCGTATCTCCGATGATGCTGTCTTTTATCTCATGTCTCGCGGTGTGTCTGAGGAGGATGCCCGCGCCATGATCGTATCGGGTTTCGCGGACAACGTTTCGAAGGCGCTGCCGCTTGAATATGCAGTAGAGATGAATAACCTCATCCGTCTTGAGATGAAGGGTGCCATCGGCTAAGGAGGAGAAATGGAGAAGAATTTAAGTGTAAATGTACTGCCGTCTCCGACCTTCAGATGGCTGAAAATGAACAGTGTCAATGTAAAGGTGCCTGCAAAAACGAAGGAAGCGAATCCGATGGTGACGCGTCCGCGCTCCGTCGCGGCTTCTGCGGTTTCCTATAGCGAGATCAGCGAAATCCCGGGCGGCATGGGCTACGATATGGATACCTTCATCCGCGATTCCGGCGTCGATGTGCTGAAGCTTTCATCGAAAGAAGGCGAGCACGTGGCCATGCCGGTCAGCATTGACTACGATTTTTCGGAAGGTGCCAATGAAATCAGCGCGGTAGAGATCGACGCTGCGGATGACTCCGAGCTCACGGTGATCATGGATTTCCGTACCGCGAAGTCTGCGAAGGGCTTCGCTGCCGTACAGACCAATGTACGTCTCGGAAAGAATGCGAAGGTACTGCTTGTGCAGATTCAGCGTGTCGGCGATCATTTCCTTTTCTTAAATGATATTGGCTCTGTCACAGGAGACAGTGCCCGCTTTGAACAGATCGAACTGATGCTTTCTGGGGAGAAGGCTTATCAGGGCTCGAGAACCGATCTCGTCGGTGCAAAATCTTCACTGAAGACCGATATCGGTTATCTCGTGAAGGGTGCCGAGCACCTCGATATGAACTACATCGCAAACCATATCGGCAAGAAGACCGAATGTGCGATCGACGTTCATGGTGTACTCCGTGACCAGGCCTTCAAGCTGTTCCGCGGTACGATCGACCTTCGCCGCGGCGCCCAGGGCGCTGTCGGCAACGAGATGGAGGATGTTCTCCTCATGTCCGATGACACCGTAAACCAGACCATCCCCGTTATTCTCTGCGATGAAGAGGATGTCGAAGGAAACCACGGCGCAACCATCGGCCGTATCGACGAGAGCCTTCTTTTCTACCTCGAGTCCCGCGGCCTCACAAAAGACCAGGTCTACGAAATGATGGCCTCCGCCCGCATTGACTCCGTCGTGAACAAGATCCCCGACAAGTCCACCCGCGACAAAATCTTCCTTCATTTGAAAGATCATATAGACGAGACTTATAGTGCAGAATAGATAGA
>OMZX01000108.1 GCA_900315665.1 uncultured Eubacteriales bacterium | reverse complement strand
ACTGAACGGCTGCCTTCCGCTGTTCATCACTATACTTACTGGGACTGCTGTAAGACTTATGCAGATCTCCGGTTTCTTCATACTCTTTATACCAAAGTTATATGGAATGTGAAGATGGTGGATATCCAAGCGCTCTGAAAACCGACGCATAGCTCTTGTCATACTAGATATAAAGCTGAACGGTCTTCAATCGTTCTTCGTAGGAATACATGTGCGTGACCTCCTCCTGTTAATGACCTCATTTGGTCCAGGATTTCGTCCGCCCCGAATTTACACAGGATTTATAAATGATACCGGCAAAGAGCTGCCGACCATTATTGCATTTGAGGATATATTAGAGATTGGGGTGAATATGACTTGAACTACTACTTTTGCTACGCCTGCCGCTACTGCTTCTCTGCTGAGGAACTACCTGACCGCTGCCCAAACTGCGGAGCACAAATATATAAAGAGAATCCAGCGGTACGCCTAGCAAGTAAAACGGAAATAGCAGAATTGCCTAGAATACGGAAAGAAGATAAGGAGGACACAAAATGGAAGCACATAAATATTGGTCACTCGGCGCAATTGCCTGCATGGCAGGATGCTTCTACACAGTATAAACGTCAACCAGAAAGTGAGCCGCCCGCTGATCTGGTAGTCCATTCGGAGAATGGAAGGTTTGTTGTTACTATAATGCTGCCGCGTTCACTACGGTCAGCGATCACCTTGAAAAGCAGTTCCGACTGGTAACGGCCGAAACTCACATAGCCCATCTCATCCAGGATCAGAAGATCAGCCTTCCGGATCCGCTTCTCCAGCTTGCTTTCGGGATGCTCTCTCCTTCCGATCAACGAACATCTCTCCGCCGTGAGTCTTATACGTAAAGTCCAGACCTTTGCTGGTGGTGAAAAGGCATCCCTGCAGGTAGATTAACTCCTGCCAGAGCTTCTCTTCTTTTTCGGCATCCGTTCTATTGTTGTTCCTCTTCCTCACACGGTACTATTTCTGCCTCTCCGCCTTGATACTGATATCTGGGAGGTTGTAGATGATGTGTGCGTATGGAAAGTAGGAATTTATACTTGCACGTTTCAGGCTGGTCTCCTCGGTGATCTGAGCCACAGTCAAGCCTTGAGCATGAAATTCTTGAACCTTGCGGCTCAGTGAGGTTGAATAGAGTCCTCCCGTGATCAGAAGCTTTCGCGCTTTCATGACGGTGATGTTGAAGTGGTCGGCAACATCGTGGAGAGAAACATGATCTTGATCTTCAGGTTCTCTATCATCCACTGGATCGCCGTAGTAATCACACACAGCATTCAGGAGTTCCTGCATAGTGTTAGCACCGTTATAGTTTGGTTTCCGTTTATGTGCTGGCATAGTCTTCGCCCCTTTTTTGTTGCTTTAAACAACATTACGAGGTCAATTTATTCTGTCGTTTTAAGCGACAAATTTTATTGATTTTGGCAGTCAAACGCTTGTTTCAAAAATTATTTACACGTTTTTCTAACATTTATCTTGATTTCCGCTCGTTTCTTTGCTATCTTTTCTATGTATTGCGGCACTACTCCGCTTGCACTTATTGTCGTTTTAAGCGACAAAGGAGGGAATCATGAAGAAATTATCGATGCAGCTGCTTGCCAATACCGTGGTATCCCGCCGTAAGGCTTTGAAGATCACACAGGCACAGCTGTCCAAGACCACAGGAATAAATCGCGGGCTCTTATCCCGGCTCGAATCACTGGACTATGTCCCAGCCATCGAGCAGCTCCAGGCATTGGGTGAGGCCTTAAACTTCGAGCCCACGGATATGTTTGTGGATACAGCCACTTCAACTCCTATTATTGTAGAACGACCCTACAAGATTGCTATTGCCGGAACAGGCTATGTTGGTCTCTCCCTCGCAGTCCTTCTGGCGCAGCACAACAAGGTAACCGCAGTTGATATCGTACCTGAGAAGGTCGAGAAACTCAACAGCTTCATCTCCCCGATTCAGGACGAATACATCGAGAAGTATCTGGATGAGGCCAAAAAAGGTAAGCGGAACCTTGATCTGATTGCCACCACAGACGGTGCGGCTGCCTATGCGGATGCGGACTTCATCATTATCGCTGCTCCTACTAATTACGATCCTAAGCAGAACTTCTTTGACTGCTCCGCTGTGGAAAGCGTACTAGCTCTCATCAAGGAAAGTACAGCTGATCGGAAAACGAAGCCAACAGTCATCATCAAGTCCACAATCCCTGTCGGATACACCGTACATATCCGAGAAAAAATGGGCATGGACAATATTCTCTTCAGTCCGGAGTTCCTTCGGGAGTCCAAGGCACTCTATGACAACCTGTATCCCAGCCGGATTATTGTCGGGTGCGATGAGCAGACAGAAGATGCTGCCCACACCTTTGCAGGACTTCTCCAGCAAGGAGCGATCAAGAATCCGATCGAAACATTGTTCATGGGCTATACCGAAGCGGAAGCCACAAAGCTTTTCGTGAACACCTACCTCGCGCTCCGGGTCAGCTACTTCAATGAATTGGATACCTATGCCGAGGTCAAGGGACTGAAGACTGCGCCGATCATCAAAGGCGTCTGCCTGGATCCGCGTGTCGGCGACTACTACAATAATCCTTCCTTCGGTTATGGTGGCTATTGCCTGCCCAAGGATACTAAACAGCTTCTGGCAAATTACCAGGATGTGCCGGAAAACCTGATCCAGGCTATCGTGGAGAGCAATCGGACAAGGAAAGACTTCATCGCTGAGAGAGTCCTTGAAATCGCAGGCGCATACACCGGAAGCGAGAACTTCAATCCTAATAAAGAGAAGCAAGTTGTTGTCGGTGTCTACCGTCTGACAATGAAAAGTAACAGTGACAATTTCCGTCAAAGCAGCATTCAGGGTGTCATGAAACGAATCAAGGCAAAGGGCGCAACAGTGATCATCTACGAGCCTACCCTGCAGAACGGTAGCACATTCTTTGGTAGCCAAGTTGTCAACGACCTCAAGAAATTCAAGAAAATGTGCGGCTGTATCATCGCTAATCGGTATGATCCTGTGCTGGATGATGTTGAGGATAAAGTGTATACTAGAGACCTTTTCCGCAGAGATTGAATGCGTAACAATCCAAACTAAATTGTCCAAAAGAAGGCCGGGAGTTGTTTCCCGGCTATTCTTTTTTATTTTGGAGCCAATGCGAATTATCTATGGGTTGAGAATAACTCTTACTATCGAAGATAACGTATAATACGTTTCACAAATTCAATTGAATAAAAATAGACATAGTCTATTGCCATCGGTAAAAATAAGTTACCACACAAAATCCACCAAGGAGGCAATGACTATGTCCGATAACATTATACAGTTAAATGAAGACCTATTAAAGCATGATCTTAAAGATCTTGTCCGCAGCAGTGTTGAAGAAACGCTGAATGCCCTGCTCGATCATGAAGCGGATGAACTTGTCAACGCTTCAAAGT
>OMZX01000072.1 GCA_900315665.1 uncultured Eubacteriales bacterium | reverse complement strand
GTTTTCTGGCGTTCAGTCAGTGATTCAAACATTGTTTTGATTCGTGCTCCTACTCATGTGCTTGCAAGAGTCCAAAATGGCGTTTAAGAAAACCGGAAAGAATGACTTTCCGGTTCCCTGATCGTTTTCTGTCCTATGCGCCCTCTGCCCGCTTCTTTAACTGCGCAAAACAGTCGTCGCACAGCGTGATGCAGGTGTGTCCGCAGGACTCATGGCCTACCCTGATCGTTCGGAAGATTTCAGAGCCGGATCCATCAAGATCTGTCTTTCCGCATGAGGAGCAGCAAAGAAACCTTGTTTCCCGTTTGATTTCGATCATGACTGTACCTCCAGCATCCTGCGCAGATTCCCGGGAAGCTCCCGGAATCCGCAGAAGTGATTCGGTCCGCCCGTAAAATCTTTCGTATCCCTTGCAGTCCTGTATAAGATACCGTTTACGCCGCAGTCACTGCAGTTTACCGGCAGACCATAGCGCGGGATGTTATACGAAACATAGACGTTTAATAGTGATCTCCGCGTCCGGAAGGTCTTTTTTCAGAGCGTTCCGAAACTGCGTCACAAACTGTTTCGCCTCCCCGGACATAAAACACCCGTCGTCCTCTACGCTTACGCCGTTCCACTTTTTGACAAATTCCTGCATTCCCATACTTTTCTCCTCCTTCGAAATAGACATTCATGCAGCTAATAGAAGTATGGGAAATCGGGACGCGCTACTAGACTACGCATACACGGATGAATACTTTTCCCTTTCCGCTTCCCGGATAGTGATTAAATATTCCTTATCCATCCCTCTGGTCGCGCAAATACCAGGTTCATATTCCGCATGATCCGCTTCCACAGTGATCTCGTAGTAGCCGGGTTTGACCTGCACGGTATAAGATCCGTCTTCCTGCCGTTCCATCGCTTTCTTTTCTCCCGTATAACAAAAGTCCGGGCGTTCCTTTTCTTTGAGACGATCCAGTTCCTCATGAAGCTGCAGGGTAACCATATCGGAAATCGTAAGGCGCCTCGCATAGACACGCGCGCTCTCGTTCCTGACTCCCCTGACAGTAATCTTTCCTTCTTCGTCCACGACACATTCTCCTTAATCAGCGGCTTCTTTCAGCTCCGCAAACTTATCTTTTGTTTTCGCGTACACAGCCGCAGCCTTCTCCTTATCCAGAAGCTTCATCCGCAGCTGCAGCTCATACGATATATATTCCTGTGAGCACCTGACGGCCTCCCGTATCTTTTCCGGATCAACATCTGTTACGCCTGCGTCTTTCAATATCTCAATAAACGCGATGAATCCGGGATTGGACTCATTTGTTTTCTCTGTCCCAGGCTCATTTTTTATTTCCGGATCACTTACCGGCGGCGGAATAATCTCGGATTTTTTCTTCTTTCTTGTTCTGGTCACGCGCTTTTGTTTTGCGATGACTGTACTGTATCCGAATGCCTCCGCGGCTTTTGTAACTTCCGGATCGGCTGACAAAATGATGGTATCTTCCGGTTTCCCGTTCAGGCCGCCCGCGATCTTCCCAAACGCGAACGCAAACGACGATCCCTTTGGAACAGGCGTCATCTGCGCGGATAACGCGAGCATTTTCGATACATCCTGTGCCGCGAAAGACTCTTCGTCTTTGCACAGGATCATGATTTTGGAAGCCTTCGTCCCTTCCGGGATATTTTCTAATGATGCGACATCGGTAATAATGTACATAACCCCTCCTTTTTAACAGCTCGCGATTCCGAGAAACCGATCGTCTTCTACGGGCAAATATCTGTTTTCTCCGTATTTTACAAAAGGCGCAAAACCTGCCCGCTTATTCTCACGGACGCGCTCATACTCCTCTTTCGTGATTTCGTAGTACAGCTCTGTCACTGTAGAGATAATTGTCGGCACCAGCAGAATATACCGGTGGTTCTTTTTATCCTTTCCTGCAATCAGCCGGACATCGTCCGATACCACTCTTTCCGATACCGTAATTGGCAAACAATACTGCACCTGCTTCCTCCTTCTACCTTTGCATAGGAAAGCCGCTTACGCTTTGAAAATATGCTGCGCGCTTCTCAAAAACTTTTTCTTTCTTTATTAGTATGGAAAAACAAAACAAAACTGTCTTTTTAGAAATACGGCTGCAAGCCGATCTCCGTTTTTTTTAAGTATAAGAAAATTCACTACAGTCGATTTCTCTGCGCACACTTGTGAGGCGACTGAACGCGGTAATATGTACTAATATTATCTTTATTATCTTAAAGATAATTTTACGTTGACAAGGAACGTTGTGGACAGTATAATGTAATTAGAGTTATCTTTACGATAACATTAAGATTATGCCGCAGCTAAAGATGAGGAGGATTTTATGGACAGGGATTTGTTTTTACGTTTACTGAATACGGCAATCGGCCCCAGAACGCAGCGGAGCTTTGCAGCCCTTTGCGATATGACGCCGCAGTATCTGAACCGTTTACTGCATTCGGATACGGTGACGCCGACCATCGACACACTGACCAAAATCGCAACCCATGCGCTTGGAGGCGTTACGCTCGCGCAAATGATGGATGCGTGCGGATATGACAGAAGCTCTCTGCTTCCTGAAAAGGCGTCCGGGCATTTTTCGTGGATGGGTTGGAAACCTACAAAAATGGCAGACATAGTGAATCAGGTACTTTGTCAGATCAACGAGACATGGTTTGGCGGATCGGATCATGGATGCGCGAGAGCGCTCATCTTCTCCTGTGAGGATCAGATTACGGATCAGATATCTGCAGCGCTTTCCCGGATTCTTGAAACAAAAAAGGATACATTTACATGTGAAATACTGACGAATCCAAACGACTCAATGATTTCCGTTCCGGATAAGGATGCTGCCGGCTATCAATTGTTTCCGGTTATTCTCTCCTGGGAGACGCCGATTGTTGTCGCGAAACACAAATTCCTGCTGCGGGCGCTTCCGTCCTATAAGTGCACATGGGCCGCTGTTGGGTTTGATCTAAACGGCGCGCATTTTAGAAAGGCGTTCCCCGGTGAGACGGATCCTTCCTTTGGTGACCCATCAGATCCGGACTGCAAAAGTGGTATGAAAGATTCCGTTTACACAGAGATCTTCTATCTCCGTACCCCTGTAAAATCTACGGAAGAAAGACTGCTTCGCGAGATTTTCGGTAAGGACGGCGAGCGCGTGCAGGTTCCCGCATTTGAAGAAGGCCTTGGCTTCTACATCCCGGAGAAAGGTCCGGAGCTTAGAAAGAAAATCGCTGCGTTTTTTGACCGGCACGGGATTCCGGAAGGCGCAGAAGGAACTGCTCCGTATTATTTGGACTATGACGGCGGCGGAGAATACGATGACCGCGGTCCGTTCGGCCTCGTTACCCGGATCATGCGGGAGGAAACAGGGTTCCGGTTCTATTTCCTGGACAAGGGAGATTTTCAAGATAACCGTCCCTGCATCATGGTTCCGGAAAATCTGATCGGGACTTTCCGTGAAACAGACAAGCCGGACGCAAACACAATCCGGGGCGTTCTCATCCCATATGCGAAAGAACTGGGGGCTGCAAAGATCGGAACAGTCTGGAACCGGTACACGGTCGACCTTCCGAAAGACCCGGAAATTGATATTACAGATACCAGACTGCAGGAAGCAAAAGAAGATTTTGCGGACAAGGACTGAATGTATTGGGCCGTGCTACTTATAGCGCGGTCCTTTCTTTATGATTCTGCACTGAATCCGGCATTCTTTTGCTGCTCTTTCCGATTTCGATAAAGGATTTTTATTCATAGAGTGAGGAAAATTCCATTCCCACATATGGTATTCATGAATTATTTTTTTCTTCTCATCTTCTGATTCAGCATTCAAAATGTCAGCTTCCATTTGTTTCCGACGGTCATACCAAGCCTTCAAATTCTTATTCATAGTGCTGACATTTATATCGTTCTGGCTTTCACCAAAGCAAATACACATCTGACCATCAACTTCCTTCAATCGCAGATCGTATAGTGACTCCATCTCAAAAAACGCATACATAGCCCCAATATAGTTTGCTACCTGAGGATCAAGCAAAGCATTGGCTTCGACCTCTAAAGCCTCAGCTATCTGCTTACATAATTCAAATTTTGGTTTCCTTGCGCCGTTTTCATATTGCTGTATGCGATTTGCGTTCAGTCCAACCTTCTCTCCCAGATCGCCTTGAGACATATCTTCTTCCTGTCGTATTGCACGAATCCTTCTTCCAATACGGCTCGGAGCTGTTTCACGGTCAAAGTCCTCTGGTGCTATTCCGAACGGATTATAAGCGTACATAGGATCCATCTCCCTCTTTCTCAGTCTTTTAAGGTTTATAACACACATCTATTTTATCGCAAAAACAACAAAATTTATATCCCGAACTACATTTTTGATGTTTTTGATGAAAAAGTAACATAATTGCTGTTTAAATTAACATTTAATGTTGACATAAGATTTCGATGTCTATATCCATAATTTTGGCACGGGTACCCCGTCCATAGCCGTTAGGCTTGGGCGGGGCGGAAGTGCCATGTGCCCTGTTAAGGGTGCTTACGCTTTCTGCAGTCATGGAGACCTGCAGCATCTCGTACTTACGATCACGAAGATCGCAGTAACGGTGGTCCACATCGCCAATGTTATCCACGGGTCGATTGCAGCTGCCGCACGCTGCCTGCCCTCAGCAAAGGTTTAACGGCAGTTCCCAAGAGGTCTGAACTTGTGGAGCATCCAGACGTAGCTCGTGGTAACGTAGTGCTCAAAGCACTTAGGCTAATCAACCAGGCTCGAAAAGCTGTAGTAGCCTTTCCAAGCCTCGTCTATAGTCCGTTAGGACTTAGGTGGGGTAGTTGACTTCGCCAGAGCTACTAATGGAAGTTCCTCCGGCTTGACATTCGGATCAAGTTGCAGAGCCTTACCGCTAATCCGAAGGGCGTTGCTACCCATGCGAAAAAAAACTCGTCTGTTCTACTCGGTAGATTGCCGAATCCCCCTCCAGACGGCCCAGATCCTTGATCCGCATATCTGCACGAATCACCGGTGTGCCATCTGACAGATCATAACGACGTACACCTTCACCATCTGGTTTGTTGTTCATCGTTCTGATTTCCTGTTCGAGTCTGGAAATAGCCTTTGCACGCATATCCTCTTCAAGATTCGGGACAAGCATGATCTGGACATCGATATGGAGATCTTCCTTATTATCTTCGAGGAATTTGTTCAGGCCTTTTGACCGTTTCTCCTCCGCAGAAATGGGCTCAAACTTATCGACATACTGAAAGTACTTCAGACCTCCGGAATCGCGGTATTTGCCGACCCGTTCCTGCAAGCGGTCGAACATCTTCTTATTTGTTGAGACAACTGCACTATGCTTATTCTGCACAGCATTGATCTTAAGTCCTTCTTTTTCAGCGATGTCGCGGTTACTATACACTTCCATATTTTCCGGGAGCACCATTTTGAAGATCATGATATCCTCATCGCTTAAGGAGTCATTCTCCAAATGAGAATACGCTGATACGATATTCCTTAACCCGGTGGAAAGCGTCGCTCCATGGACAGAATGATCTAACCCTCGATCTTCTGAATTCCCACGCAGTTTCTTATCCTTCCGTTCTACTTCTTCATCAGGAATCCACAGATTCTGTAGCTGATCGCTCATTTGCCTCTTCCTCCTTTCCGGCATTCAGTCGTTTGCCTATTTGGTAATTCAATGTTGTAGCCGGTACACCGAGTGCCTTGGCGATGTTCTTCTCAGAAACCCCGGCCTTCTTCATCCGTAGGATAACCTTCCATGTATCCTCATTATTATTAGAATACTTCGTCAGCTGGCGGATCAGGATAATTGTAGCGTCCTCCATCTTGAAGCCCTTCTTCAGCACGTTTTCCTTGCCGCAGGCCTTAGCCCACTCGAGAATATTCGCACAGCTCAGGCCTTCGGATATGCTGGCAAGAGTCCTGTAGTTGAACTTCCCGGAGATATCAAACTCCTGAAACCACTTCTCTATGAGTTTCTTCCTATTATCAACGTCCGGCAGGCCTAGCTGAATTGTTACATTGAATCTCCTCCAGATCGCCGGGTCCAGAAGCTGCTCATGATTTGTTGCTGCGATCAGAAACACATTAGGTGGCATGTTGTCGAAGTTCTGCAGCAGCGTCGTCACTACCCTCTTCAGTTCTCCAAGCTCATTGCTGTCATCGCGCTTCTTTGCAATCGCATCGAACTCATCAAGGAAGAGAATGATGTGCTTGTCTCTCACGGCATCAAATACCTTCCGGAGATTTGTGCTGGTCTGGCCTAGATAGGAAGATACAAGGCCGTCCAGTCTGACATATGCGACCGGGATCTGCAGCTCATGGGCAATGGCATACGCAGTCATGGTCTTGCCGCATCCCGGAGGGCCACACAGCAGCATTCGGTTGGCAGGCGTCAGATTATGCTTCAAGAATTTATCGGCATTTTTCTGCTCATTGATTACCTGTTGGATCACCTCAAGCTGGCTTCCCGGCAGAATTACATCCTTCATTCAATTCCACATCTGGCTCCATGATCTCGAACAGCTCCAGAAGACTGTCCTTGTCTCTTGGGAGTGTGGACTGCGTGGTGAAAGACTGGGTGGAAAAGGTCATAGAACTCTGGGCGAATTCGGATGCTGCACTAGGCTGTTTCTTCTTCGTACTGTATGCGTTCCGAATAAGGGTAGCCAGAGGAATATTACCCTTCTTCTCTTCATCAGCGGCCAGCATTTCTACCGCTGCTTTAAATTTGCTCTCATCACCAGTACTATGAGCGATGATGAGGTTCTCTATCAAATCGGCTTTCATCTGATTCGCTCCAATTGATTATTCCGGTGCGGCAAAGCCGCCTGTCCGGTTACCAGGAAACCAGTAGTCCGGCCAAGCGGGAACCACACCGATTCTTCATTGTGCAGCGGAAGGCTCTCAATCGGGATCTTGTATGAATCAAAAGCGATCCGATCCATGATAGCATCGGTGAGCGGATTGTCTTTGCCGCCGAACTTCTCGTACCATTCTGTAACACGGGGCTGATAACGGAACATATCGCCGCGGTAATATTTTGTGCCATCATCGCTTCGCGTGTAATAACCCGCGTATTCATCCCATGGGAGAACTACGACACGGTCAAATGATGTACCGCAAAGGCGGTTAAGCCACGCGCAGATATACATCTGCAATTAATACCGTTGTATTCTGCGCAGCCGGCACATTTCCTCCGGTTTGGTTCAGGAAGTCCTTCGCCGTATAAAGGAAACCCAGCTTTTCGGATACCGGCACATCATCATCTTCCAGATCGTTCAGGTCGATGTCCGGAATATAGATAATCTCATCAGATACCTCCGGATCGTCCGGCCATTTCCCTTTGTAGATCATGCAGTCCTGCCCGGGAATCAGATCGAAAATCTCGCCGATCTTTTTTCCTTCAAGCAGCAGTTTCTTTGCTTCGTTTCGTTTCACCTTTTTCTCCTTTCTTCGGTCGCTTTGCTGATACGGCCTGCTGCACTTTACAATGTGTCTGCTAAAAGTATGGGAAATAAAACGCGGCAGCAGGACAATCGAAAGCCCGGACATTTCTGCCCGGGTTGTGCCAGATGTCCTTCATAATCGAAATCCTCTGGCAGATACGCGCTGAACTTCTTCCGGAATTTATCCGCCATGGCGGTGATGTTCGGGTAGATACTGCACGATCTTTGCCAGAATCATGCGGGAAGAGACGGGATTCCGCTTCTGTTTTCTGGAAAAAGGTGATTTTTCGGACAAAAACTGAATATCTTGGGACTGTACTATTACAGTATTTAACGCGGGAACACTCACCCCTTCAGAGGTGGGTGTGTCAATTCTGCGCACCTTTCTTCAGGTTGCAATCGCGACAGAGCATTTGGCAGTTATCGGGTGTGGTCTTGCCGCCTTTGCTCCACGGAACGATATGGTCCGCGTGCATCTCCTCGAACTCGAAGTGCTTGCCGCAGATAGGGCAGATGCCCTTCTGGCGCTCATACGCCGCACGTGCATCGCGCTTGTCGAAGGCGCGGATGGATAGTGCCTTCTCATTGCCCGTCAGCAAATACTCGTAGACGCCCGACTTCCGGGTAACATCCTCGTCAGCCATCAGCTCGCTCACACGTTCCTCAAGCTCCTTCGGGTCAAGGTCGCGGCGCTCATGATGCTCGTTATAAAACAAGCCCCACGGAAGACCCTTCATCTCCTTACGCTTCTTCGGGAACACAGCTTGCACCCACTCAATGACCGAGCGGAAGTAACTCCACAGCGCTTGCGCCGTCGGGTCGTTCTGATGCTCCGCCATATAGCCCGCAATGGACTTACCCTCGGCAGAAGCGGCCCAAGAGATGGCCGTCTCCAAGAACTCCTGACGGATACTCGAACCCTTCAGGTAATCGTCCGCGAGTGTAGACGCCGCACAGCCCGTCTTCGAGAAATAACGCTTGGCATCAGACACCCATGAACCCGCATATACTGCGTTGCGCAGCTCTTGGTCGGTAAGCTGCTCGCCCGCGATGTTGATAATGCGGAACCAGTCCAGCTTCTCGGAGTCCGTTCCCTCGCAGACGTACACGAACAGCTCGTAGTCGAGAATCTGCTTCTTCTGGTCGTCCGGCAGGTTGTAGAAATACTTATCGTCCACCGAGAAGGAGCCGTCCACGTACTCGCACAGCGAGATGGTGCGCTGCTGACCGTCCAGCACCTCGTACCTCGGCTCATCCGGGTCATCCTCGTACTGCTCGCCTCGGTCAACCCAGTACATGACGTTCAGGGGCAAACCCTTCATCACGGTACGGATGACCTCATCGCGCTGCTTGTCCTTGTAGACGAACTCGCGCTGGTACTTCGGACGGATGTCCAGCTGGTCGTCGTAGCCGACAACGCCTTCCTCGGCGTCGTTGAAATACCCTTCGGTGACTTCTCGAACGGTCACCTTGCGCTCTTCAATATGCATTACTGCTGCACCTCCTTAAAGTCATCAGGGTGATTGGCAATCCATTCACTGGTGTAACGAATAAAAATACGCCCATAGGTAATCTTTGGCACACCATTCTCATTGAGAATGTACGTATTCTGAACGCGCCATGTCTTATTCATGGCCTTATACTTTGCCTGTATCTTCAGCGAAGGCGGCGTATAAAACGTACACTCATTTTCCGCCCATTCCAAATCGCCTCTTCGACCTAAAATGGCAAACTGTTCTGGGCAATATTTGTCCATGAACGTAATCGGAACACCCATGATGCCCGTATAATCGCAGGGAATATCAGCTGTCTTACTTACCTCAATAGCGTCGTAATTATCATATTTTGGATATTCGTCTTCATGGTCTTTATATTTGCGGACCAATATCAGCTCTTCATGACGCTGTTTCAAATCGAGATTGGTATACCATCGCACGCCTTTAACGCGAATGAAACGACGACCGTTCTCATCCACGCCGCATCCAGATGCATTCAGAGGATAATCGTCGGGAACATAAAACGCTCTATCCCCTGAATGGATGCTCGCTCCAAACCAAAGTTTGTCGTCCTTAAGATATGTGAAAATATCCTTAGTAGTAATCGCGTTTACATTCCCGATAATAATGAACTTCTTCTCGTGCTTTATCAGCGTCGCCACATATTCGCGGAACAATGAGAACGGTGGGTTCGTAACCACAATGTCCGCCTCGTCGAGCAGTGCCAGACACTCCTCGGAACGGAAGTCGCCGTCTCCTTTAAGTTCCATCAGCTCGTTCTCGTGAGACCTGAACAGCTCGGCAACATCGAACATGTCCACGCCGCCGTTCCCGGTCACATCGTAAACCTTCGTCACCACGGCCTTATAAGGCTTGTTGCGCTGTTCCTCGTCGCCGCCCACCACGTCGAACAACGAGAGCTGCTGTCCTGCAATAGGCGACGTGGCGTAACACGTGGCAATGAGCTTCTTCAACCCGAGACGATTGAAGTTCAGCACGAAATACTTGAAGAAGTTTGATTCAAACGGGTCATCGCAGTTGCAGAGCACCGTCTTGCCTTTGAAGTGCTTGCGGTAGTACCGCATCTCCTTCTCGATGTCCGTCAGCTGCGTATAAAACTCGTCCTTTTTTGCGGCCTTTGCCGCACCTAAGCCATCGCTCTTTGGCATTACTTCTCCACCTCCTCAAGATGCTCCTGCACCCACTCATGAATGATTGCGGCAATTGTCGTATCGCGCTCCGCAGCCATCATTTTCAGCGTCTTCTTATCACTCACGGTGAGCGACTGTGAAAGCGTTGTGCGCTTCTCTTCAGCGACCGTGTCGGCCATGACGGCCTTCTCTATATTCTTCTGCCCGGCCTCTAGGTCGGCAGTGTATTTTTCGAACATATTCGCCATGGCTCGACCTTCTTTAATCATTTACTCATTTGTACAATTATACATTATCAAGACGCATGTATCCTAGTGGTTGACTACTCCCACGGGCAAGCCTGTGGGTTTTCCGCCGCAAATTATAGCTTTGAATATTTGTCAATCATCCCATCCTATACCCAAAGGGGTTCCGTCAGGGGCAAAAGGAACTCCGCAATCTGCAAGTATCTGCATAGCGTCGTCATAGTCTATTTCTTCCTGGCTTTTATTATCAGGTAAATAGTTATTAATCTTATCCTCACGCCATATTTTGTATTCTTCGTACCATGCCTTACGGATCACCTCTGATTCTTGTCTGATATCGTTTTCAGTTTTACCGTATTTGCGACAATATCGGTCAAAAGACCAGTCTGTATCCTGGAAGAACTCTCGTTTCAATTCATTACGACGCGTTTTAGACATGTGATTCCTCCACTGTACGCTATGATGCTCATGCATTCATTTCAGCTTGAGCTGTTCTTTAAAAAGACACCAAACATACTATAGCACCAAAGTCCCGTTTTTTTAAGAAACGCGGCAGCAGGACCAAAAAAGCCCGGACATTTCTGCCCGGGCTGTATCATGAGTTTATTCAATTGTCAGCAGCATTGCGATTATGCATACTCATCACTCTTCCTCCTCTTCACAGAGTATCAGCTGTTTTTCCTTCTGCTCTGTCTTCTTCGTTTTCCGTTTGTCCGTGTGTACCATGTTCCATTTGGAACGATACATCAGAGAACGCTCTTCTTTGGATCGTTTTGTTCCTGTTCTTTTACGCTTCATTTTTTCTCCTTTTGCTGCTTAGTTACGGCTGATCGAGTCTCCAGCACCTATGCTCGTCTTCTGTCAAGGTCCCCCGCATTTCCTCAATCTGATACTCGGTTTTGAGATATTCCTCAAAACACGGATACAGGCTGCCTGAAAAACCGCAATTATCTTCCCAGTCTTCAAATGCAGCTTCAGAAGAGGTATCGGCTTCAAAGCCGTTTGCAGGATCGCAATAATCACGCCATTCCGCAAAAGCATCGAACAAGGTGATTCCGTGATCCAGCATCCAGATGAGCTTATACCGCTCATACAGCTTCTTCTCGAATCCGACAGCTGTCAGCGGAAACCTTTTGAAAGTCATAATCTGCCCATGGATACGATACCCGAGGTCGAGTTCAAGCGATCCGTTTTCATCTTCGTCTTCCTTTTTATCCGCAAGGAGTACACTGCGGATTGTCTCATCTGTTACCGCACCCGAAGGAACGCCTGACTGATCGTCCGCTTCCATGATTCTGTGCAGTGTATCTTCAAGACACCCTGCCATATCAATGTATTCTGACGAAACATCCGCGGGGACAATACAATACCCTGTCTGACGCATCCCGGTAACTGTAAATTCGGCAATCGCCTCATCCTCGTTAAGTACGCTTTTAAGCCATATACCAATATGCCTGATTCTTGATATTGTATAGATTCCTTATCCGGAATAAATGCCTCATGTGCTCCCCCGCCTCCAAACTGTGTATTTGCTTCGCAATATCCCATGAGTACATTGGCAGTACCGTTTACCTTAAAACACGCGATACTATTTCTGTATTCAGCATGGCCATCCCCGTTCATCATGTCATAACTTTGATATGGTTTTACTTGCAAAGCCTCGCTTAACTTCTTTGAATCGAAATTCCCAGTTTTTGGGTCAACATATTGATCATATGTTGCTTGATCAAAAAAATACTCTGCAGAAATTGGCTCGCCATTATTTAAGCTGTTCAGCTGCCCATCATGCACCAATACATATATGTAGTTGTCTTTTATCCTTCCGGTTGCTAAAGTGTCTTTGCCGTTATATTCATTAGGCAGTTCATCTAATAAATGATATGACTGCTTATCTTCAGCAGCGGCTAACATTTCTTCATAATTCATACTCATTATTAGTTATTAAAAGTAATAACAATATCGCCACCTGTATCTTGCGCTTTACCGCTAGTGATTTTTGCCGTTGCAATAGTATATCCAGCTAATTTATAACCAAAATAGGTTCCTAAACCATTATTGTGCAAGTCTCCTTCCTTTTCGAAATATTTTTCCATAATATTTTTGCAATAATTCCATTTTGCCTCCTGATATGTTCTATCTGGATAGCCAGGATCTTTTATTCCATACATAATCGGAGTGAGCTTGATAGTGCTAATAGATGTTTTTCCCCATAATACAGTAGCCATAAACATGTGGTTCATGCACATAACAGTATTAGGCGCGGACGTAAATCTTCGATCATGTACTGCTGATTTAAATTTTGGATTATCAATAAAGTTCTCTTTGCTTATTTTATTGCTAATGATTATATTATCTATTGTTATTTCTTTTTGATTCATCACTTTGTCCACTTTTCCACTGCATAGTTACCCTGCTGTTGCAGATCTGCAATCATCGTGCCAAGCTCATTGATGGCAAGCTCTGTATCCTCCCAAGGCAAGATTTCCGCAAACCCAGAATAATCATCTCCGGATTTTCTTCTGTATATCGCCTTCTGGCTTCCGATCACAACTGCTCCACTTCCGCCTTTCGTCTTGATCTTGAGGACAAGATTGGGGACGAGACTGTTGATAAGGAGCATCACGATCAGGAAGATCCATGACACAACTGCAAGGAACTGCAGAAAGCCATTCTGTGTTTTCCCCCACGACGTCATGAAGCAGAACGTCGATGCCACTGCAAGTAAATCGCTTATAATCGAGATGCGTTTCATATAGACGCTCCCAGCTGCCGCTGCGAACCCTAAGACAACGCAAAGAACAGCTACAGCAGTGCTTCCTCCTCTAGGCGCGGGAACCCCGCTGCTTGCAGCGGGGAGGAGCGCCGTCCCCCTTTCTCACACAAAAGCTCCTGCATGATATACAATTGCTACCTTTTTAGGTGATACATCCTTTTTTGTAGGCAGCAGGACCTTTGTCCCGTTACCATGTGTACCAAGTACCGCAATCTTTCGTTTGTTATACAGTACAACTGTTCCCGGCTGAATCGGATAACGCTGTTTACGAACGGCGATACGTCCTTTGCTTATCTTTTTGCCATGAAAGATGCGAAGGTTCTTTTCTCCATTTCGGGGCTCTGAACGGTTCGTCCTGCCACAGGACAGGTCTGATCCGGACTTTTTGACACCATCCCGGCTGTCGATATATTTCGCGTCGTAGAATTTGGACAGCACACGATTATTGCGGCGTTTCTTTTTCAGAAGCTGTTCCGCTGCTCTGTGCCCCGGCTGAAACATTCCCATACAATAGGCATCATTTGCATGC
>OMZX01000052.1 GCA_900315665.1 uncultured Eubacteriales bacterium | reverse complement strand
ATGGATTTTATGAAGAATGTTTTAAAACCAACAAAGAAATTCCTATGGTAATGATAGTAAGGCTTAAGAAGGTAAAACGTGATAGCTTAAAATAAATTCCGGTTTGTCGGGTAAATAGCAAACCCAGCCGAGCCAGTCAACGGTCAAGATGAACGGCGCATATGCGCAGCCGTTGACAGTCCCGCCCGTCTTTGCTAAAGGGTAATCAAGGCGGGAAAGCCCTAAAATGGCTTCACACCTATTTCAATAATTGGAGGAGATAAAAATGAGATCAGAAAAGGAAGTTTATGATATTGTTTTGAATTTTGCAAAAACAGACAAACGCATTCGCATGGTTACTTTGGAAGGATCTAGAACAAATACAAATATTCCGCCTGATGATTTTCAGGATTTTGATATTACTTTTTTTGTTACGGATATGGACAGCTTCACAAGTGATGATAAATGGCTAGATATATTTGGTGAAAGGTTGATTCTGCAAAAGCCGGAAGATATGGAATTATTTCCAGCTGTAGAAAAGGGATTTTCATATTTAATGCTGTTTACTGATGATGTTAAGATAGATTTAACTTTGCTGCCGCTGGAACTGATAGACGAGTATTTTACATGGGATAAACTGGTAAAGTTACTGTTGGATAAAGACAACCGTATCGTAAAGCCGCCAATACCAACGGATATAGACTACCACTTGCAGAAGCCTACTCAAAGAATGTTTGACGATTGCTGTAATGAATTTTGGAATACTACAACATATGTAGTAAAGGGCTTATGCCGCAAAGAAATTCTTTTTGCTATTGACCATATGAATGATATAGTACGAAAAGAATTGCTTCGCATGATTTCCTGGCTGATTGGTATCAAACAGGGATTTCATTTCAGTTTGGGAAAAAACTATAAATTTATGAAGCAATATGTCCCAGAGGAATTGTGGGAACGACTTATGTCCACTTATAATATGGATTCCTATCCCCATATGTGGGAATCCTTTGAACAATGTATGGCATTGTTCCGGGAGGTTTCGTCAGAAGTGGCATGCCAGTTGGATTACCAGTATCCACTATATGATGAAAAAATCAGTAATTATGTGATTCGGCAAAAGAAAAAATATGGCATTGAAGATGATAACAAATAAAATTTTTTCAATCGAAAAAATTTATTTTGATTATTCAATTTTGAAAAACTGAATACCTCAAAATCAGAAAGAGAGCGGCCAAGCACTTTGAGGGATTGGCCGCCTTGTCCACCCATCCAGCGGGACAGCGGGCGGAGGTCAAGGCCGGGTGTAAACCCGTTCATTTCAGCCTTGACGGTTGCCCGTTGTCCTGCTACTTTTCCGGGAGTGTGGCCACAACTTCGGGACACTTTGTCCACAAGTTGGAGCGTAGGACGAGGAACTGGGGCTTTCATATACGCCCTGTCTGCTGATGAGTCCAGACCTGCGCTTGCGGCTCCACGCCACGCAAGCACAGCCCTGTTTTCCTGCCGCTTCAAATGCCCTTGCCCTCCCCGGCGGCAACGGCATTTTCACGGCAACGCCGGCAGAGCGTATAACACACTACACTTTGCTTCGCAAAGTCGTGTGCCAAATGGGGGCGTTGCCCCCTTTGGAAACCCCCACAAGAAAAGGCGGTACGCTACCCCTCCACGGGGCGCATACCGCCTTTTCTTGTCCGTTTTCCCATTTGGAGATGGTCTTCCTTAGCACGAGTGTATGGCTGTTGTAGAAGGGCCATAGCAAACCACGGCAACGGGAAATGCACCCTGCTTTCCCAAAATGCACCCTGTTATTCAGAAATGCACCCGACTCTCGGGAAAATGCACCCTGAAAAACGGAAAATGCACCCTGTTTTTCTTTAGGGTGCATTTTTCTATCAAAATATGAGTACTAAGCCATAAAAGTACTCTGATTTTAATAGAATCAGAGTACTTTTCTTTTTCTCAAAAACCCCAGTAAAATCAAGCTTTTCAGCGTTTTAAGGCCGATCTCGGAAGCTCCCGGGACCGGCCTTTTTTGCGTTTATGCAGTTTTCAGAAGGCCTTGGTAAAAAATGGGCTCGTTGGATTATTCCTTGGGTTCGTTGGATTTATGGGTAAGTTCGTTGGAATATTGAGAGGTTCGTTGGTTTTTAGGGCAATTCGTTGGAATATTGAGAGGTTCGTTGGATTATCGTTTATTCGGGCACGCCACGGAAAGAAATCCTCGCAAGCATTGGAATCCTGATCCGTGGACAGATAGAATTGCGAGGATTCAATGAATCTCACTCAGCTTATATCCGTTTTTATCGGCGTTCTTTCCTTTTTCGCCTGACTGTACGAGCTGACCGCTCTTCTTGTCATACCAGTAAAAGCCCGTCCAGGCCCAGGAAAAAGCGGTGAGGACAAGGGTGATCTTCACGCAATCGTAGGAGCGTCCATCCACCGTTACGGTTTCCTCTCCGGCTTTTTCGGCAGCAAACTCACCGAGCCCCATGGCGCCGCGATTGTTGCCGGTGCCGATCGAATAGAACACGATCTGCTTTTCTTCCGAGGCGATGAACGCAGGCATCGCCATTTCCATCATCTGGTACCACAGGCCGTCCCCGATTTTAAACGTCTTATCCTGCACTTTTCCTTTGAAGGTTCCGGAGAGCTTGATATAGTCACCGTCTTTTCGCGCCAGGAGTTCGGTCTGGTCGGAGGGTCTGCTGTAATGCCAGTCAGTGCAGGAAAGGTTACCGGCAACATGAAAGGTCTCTTCTGACCATGGGGCGTCATCTCTCAACAGGGTTTGTGTGATCTCCGCCCTGTCCGCATAACCGGAAACATCAACACAGCGGATCTCCGTACTGTCAGATCTCCGATACCGCATCCCCGACACATCATCTGGGTAAGAATACTCCGGTATGGCATACGAGGAGATTGCCTTTTGCGAGAAGACGATCCTGCCCTTTAGGAACACCTTATCGATGAACTGGATGTTGGAGATATTCTCTCCCGGATCCTTCTCCAGAAGAATCAGGTCGGCGTCCATGCCTTCCCTCACCAGACCCTTGCGATCCGCGACCCCAAGATGCTCGGCGCTGTTTCTGGTTGCGAGGACGATGGCCTCCATGGGGCTCAGCCCAGCTTCCACATAGTAGGCCAGCTCCCTGTGCTCGATCGCTCCAGTCATGTTCTCCAGCATGTTGTCCGTGCCCATGGCGATCGGGATGCCGGCGTCGTACAGCACTTTGAGATTGTGCAGGCTGTGGGTCAGGCGGGAAGGATCCTTTTCGTAGGTCATGGCGTTGACGGTGGGAACGAACCGGGTTCCCGACTGCTTCCAGAGGGCGATGATCGGATCGTCCGGCTCGATATCCCTGTCAAGAATACCGTGTTCGATACCGTAGATCCCGGCCTCAAGCAATTCCTTCACGTCATCGTAATAGAAAGCATGGGCCGTTGCGAGAAGACCGTTTTCCTTGCCCTCGCGGATGATCTGCTGCATCAGCGCCTTATCGATTTTCCGGATCGTCTGCTTCTCGTCGAAATACCAGTAGTCTCCGCCCTGATAGGTGAATTTCAAAAAGTCAACGCCCGCCTGCTTCAGCTCCCGGATCCCTGTGCTTACCTGCTCGGGGGTGGATACCTCAATGGCCATCTCCGCCCTTGCCCAGGGGCTGTTGGAACCAAGGGTGCTGGCGGGGTGCCCGCCGGGAGCTGTAAAGTTCGGGCCGACAAGCAGCAGCTCAGGCCCGGTTATCTCGCCTGATTTCAGCTTATCACGCAGCTTGTAGATAAAATGCTTCGGAGCATCCAGGTCCTTGATCGTCGTTATGCCGTAGGGCAGAACGCCTTCACTGAATATTTGCGGTATCCTGTCGCGCAGAAATATATCGCTCTCCGCTTCACTGTGGCAGCTGAAACCGCCTTGGATATGAACGTGAGCGTCGATCAGCCCGGGCATAAGCGTATATCCGCTGCCGTCAATAACGGACACAGCGGAGTCTTTAACGGGTTCACTGCTGATTTTTTGAATGATCTCATCTTTTACAAGAACATTCTGATGAAACAGTTCGCTGCCATCGCCGACAATGACATGGACATCCCGGATCAGATATCCCGCAGTCTTTTTCTTCTTCGGGCGGAGCAGGTATTTGACCAGAACAAACAGCACGAGGACTGTTCCGAGCAACATCTGGATCCATCCGATCAGCGGAATTCCGAATAATACAGGCATAGCTAAATCCTCCCGCTTCCGATTTATCCGAAAATCTTTCTGAAGTATTCGTCAAAGGACCCCTTTGGGGGAATCGCCATGCCCTGTTTGGCATCGGCAAGGATAAGAAGATGATCTCCGGGGTGGATATCAAAGACGCCCCGGGCTTCTTTCGGGATCACGATCTGTCCCTTCGTTCCGACCGTGACCGTCCATGCATATTTTCCTTCAGGCTTCTCCATGTGGCTCATGCTCCTTTCTCTGTGACATACAAATCATACATTTCATACCAAACCTTGTCAAGAGTTTTTGATAGAAAAGCAAACCAGGCCGATCTCGGATGTTCCCGGGACCGGCCTTTTTTGCGTTTATACGGTTTTTTGCTGCCCTTGGCAGAATCCAAGCTCGTTGGAATATTGGGTAGGTTCGTTGGATTTATGGGTAGAGTTGTGAAGGCACATATTTGAGAAGGATAGACCTATCGTTCACTTTGAACCCCCCTTTGCAGGTGAACCCCCCTTGGACCCGGTTGAACCCCCCTAAAGGGCTGGTGCCCCCCTCCGGGAAATTCTATCAAAACGGAGCACCTTTTCCAAAGAATCTAATCATAATTCAACCTCCAAATCCCAAGTCTTCGAGATGGAGTATAGCACAGAATCTGCTTTTTCGGAAGACTCTTTATAGCCGCCCTTCTCTGTAAACAAAAACTACAACGCCTTCACTTGTCCTAATAGTTCCTGATCCATATTCATAACCTCATTAATATAAATTCATAATGTCATCGACAGGACACCGGCACAATATGATTTACTCGCAAAAGCGAGTGTGGGAAAAGCGTTCCTTAATTCATCCACGACGAAATAGATTTCATCGTCATCCCATGCGTCCCCTGAGTCCTTCCGGCACTGCTCCAACTCCGCACGGGTTTCAAAGGCCACGTCGCCGATCAGGATCTGACCGCCGGGGTTCAGATGGTCGTGCAGCATACGCAGGAAGCAAACCTTCTGTTCATCAGTCAGATGATGCAGGGAGTAGGTCGCTACGATGAAATCATAGCTCTGTGCCTGAAGCGGCTCCACCAATCCCTGAGTGAAATCGCCCTGATATAGATGCGCATTGGGCATCTTTTCAGAAGCCAGCTCAATCATCCGCGCTGAAAAGTCCTGGCCGTAGATTGTGCAGCCATTTTCGTACAGCTTCGTTGTGAGCGTTCCGGTGCCAAAGCCGATGTCAAGGACAACAGCGTTCGGCTTCTCCATGATGGATTTATAGATTGTTCCAAGCACATCTTTGTATCCGGCGAAAGGATAGGTGTTTCCTTCATCAGATACGCCTACAGTTTTGTCGTATCCGTCCGCCCACAGGTCGAATCCTTTATTATCAAGCATTGATATCCTCCAAATTGCGGTGTTCGTTTTGCTTACTCAGAAAGTGCCTCCGCAGCAGTCCGTACCATTTCGACATACTCCGCTTTAACATCTTCGGGAGACTTAATTGCAACTCTTCCTCCAAACCCAAATATCCAGCTATAAAAGACGCTGCCAGCAGAGGTTTCAATTACGGCGCGGAAGGATTTCATATCATTGGCCAGCACATGAACATCTTTGCCGAACTTATCTATGATCGCATCCATAACATCGTTGCTGCACACCAACTCTATCTGCTTTCTCTGGCCGTTGTACATCCGGAACATTGAGTTCAGGTAGACATTCAGGTCAAAGTTCTTCGGAGGCTGCAAAGCATCTTCTTCGAGGATCTTAGGGCATCTGACAATACGATCTACACGGAAGCTGCCGATCCCTTTGTGCTTTTCAGAGTAGCCAACCACATAATAGTAATCGCCATTCCAGATCAGCTTATATGGGCTGAACACATAGGTGTAGCCATCGTATTTCAGCTTCTGCTCCTTCCGGACATTGTAGGTGAAATACTGGAACGAAACCTTCTTACTGGCATTGATCGCGTCGTTCAACGCCTCCATGATGTAGTAGATCTTCTCATTATCGGCTTTGATGCGATTCTCCACATCAACATTGCGAACGAGCTTTTCCGTATTATGCTGGCTTGTAAGGGAGCCAAGCTTTTCAACCAGAGCAGCGCTCTTCTCCTTGGGTATGAATCGGGCAGACTCTACAGCGTCAATTAAGGTCTTGAGCTCCGGCAGATCGAATCTCCGGCCAATGAGAGAGAAACGCTTCTGTGTTGAAGGAACAACCTCAATTTCAACTCCGAGCTCCTGGAGTGCTTTTATGTCATCACCCATGATCTGAGCTATCGTCAGATAATGGTCCTCATCTGTCTGCTCATAGAGCATCTTAGCCACATAGAAAGGGCGAAGTTTTGCTTTTATGTCCATGAGTTCACCTCATCACTTCATCATTCTCATCATCAAGAGACTTCCGTTCTTCTTCAGCCATTTATCCCATTTCCAATATTCTGGGAACACCCGTAATACTTCGGCGTAAAACTTATCGGAATGGTTCATTTCCTTGCGATGGCAAAGCTCATGAACCACAACACTATCTAACACCTCCGGAGGGGTGAGCATCAGCAGGCAGTTGAAATTGAGATTTCCTTTACCACTGCAACTGCCCCATTTGGACCGCTGGTTCCGTATTGTGATTCGACCATAGGTGACGCCGATCTTCTGGGCGTAGTATTTCACTCTTTCCGGTATGACCTTCAAGGCCTGGTCAGCTAGAGCTCGGATTTCATCAATGCTCAGAGGTTCAACGGCGTCCGCTTTCTTCTGTTGTTCTTCGACCTTGTTCAGGTGCCTTTCTATCCAGCTCTTGTGCTGGAGAATGAACATATTGATCTCAGCGTCAGTTGCTTGCAGAGGGGCTCGGATAATAAGCCCCTCTGCATTTACTTCAAGTCCTAAAGACTTCCGATTGCTCCGGATGATTTTACAGTTCATACTCAGCTTTTCCTCAAGCTCTTATATAGCTCTTTAGCCATCTCATCCTGGACCTTCTGATAAAAGTCGGGATCGTTGAACAGCTTTTGGAATGCTTCGTTATTATCCAAGAAGCACTGAGTTACAATGTCCTTAAACTTGTCCGGGAACAGAGATTCCACGAACATCTCAGTAGAATTGTCCTTTGCGTACTTCTTGAACTTCTTTACGTCAGAGTCCTTCATGAACATCTGATAGATGCCCTCAATAATAACCCTGTCGGCATCGGTAAACTTGCCCTCAAAACGTTCATTTACCTTGTCGATGATGTTCTGTAAGGTGTCCTGCTTCTTGTTCGGCTTCTTCGGAGCAAGGGAGCCACCCGGAACGTAGACCGGAGGCTTTTCATCCAGCGTAATTGCCCCGTTAAAGGTTTCGGTCAGAGAGGCATACTCCAGCTTGATCTTGTCTTCGATATCAACGATCTCAACACGGCCACGCGGCAGGAGCCGAATAAGGTTGTTCGTGTACTGGAACTCGTTGAAGAGCTCCTTGTCATGCAGCCGCACGAGCTGCGTGATGTACGAATAAGATCCGTTAAACTTGCGGATGTAATCACGCACAGTGTACTGATCGTCGTCGCTCAGCTCCTTATAACGCTCGACTACGGGACGGAGAAGTCCGGCCAGCCTGCCAATAGATGCCTCGCTTTGAGAAGCTCCGCTGTGCTTGTCCATGAAGTCAATAAAGGTCTGAACATCCTCGAAGTTGTAGAGCATGAACTCAGCGATCTTTGCGCGGAGGTCGTAAACACGATTTATGTCCGAATCGCCCATCATGGTGGTTGTCTCATAGTAAGGCAGGAATGCTTTCTTAATATCCTCTTCGGTATTCTCAAAGTCGAGCACAAAGGTGCTGTTCTTGCCGCCAGTCGTTCTGTTCAAACGGGAAAGTGTCTGAACAGCAGTAATATCCTTCAGCTTCTTGTCCACATACATGGTATGAAGCAGCGGTTCGTCAAAGCCGGTCTGATACTTGTTCGCAACAACAAGGATGTTGTACTGGCTGGAGTGGAACGCCTTTCGGAATTTCTTATCGGTGGTAATATACTTGCCATCCTCGTCCACATTCATTGTGGCTTCGGTGTATGGCTTCTCGGAAGGAAGGTCATCAAGGGAAATCTCTCCGGAGAAAGCGATCATCACGTCTGTACCCTTTGTCTCTTCGGGATGATCCTTCAAATACTGCTTGATGGCGAAATAATAGCGCACCGCATTCGCGCGGCTGTCAGCCACGACCATTGCCTTGCCTTTGCCGCCGATCTGATACCGGCAGTTATCAAGGAAGTTGGTCATAATCATCTCAGTCTTCTGCGTGATGGTATAGCCGTGCTTCTTGTAGTATTTGAACAGAGCCTTGGAAGTTGGGCCTTCGATCAGCTCCGGGTTATCGTCCGAGACCTTGATGAGCTTGAAGGCTTCTTTGATGGTCGTATAATTCTTCAGAACATCGAGGATAAAGCCCTCCTCAATAGCCTGCCGCATGGAATAAACGTGGAAGGGGCGGTGAATAATCGTTCCATCAGGGCTCTGCTCGTGAACGCCAAACAGCTCCAGGGATTCGCCCTTCGGTGTCGCGGTAAAGGCAAAGAAGGACTGGTTCTCGTGTTTACCCTGACCAATCACAGCGTTGATATACTCGTCGGTGAGATCTACGTCGGATTCGTCAATGCCTTCTTCCTCAGCGTAGTTCTTAACAGCAACGCCGATATCAATCAGACTGCGGCGCAGCGTCTTTGCAGATTCGCCGCTCTGCCCCTGGTGGGCCTCGTCCACGATGATAGCAAACTTCCTACCGGAGAACTTCTCAATATCCTTATAGGCAAAGAGGAACTTCTGAATGGTGCAGATAATGATGCGTTTCTTGTCATTCAAAGCTTCTGCAAGGTCGCGGGAATGCTTTTTATCGTCGATGCACTCCAACAGGCCGGGAACGTGCTCAAAGCTGTTGATCGTGTCCTGGAGCTGGCTGTCGAGCACAACACGGTTGGTGACAACAATAACGGAATCAAAGACGCTCTCGTCCTTGTCGTTATGGAGGGACGCCAACCGATAGGCGATCCAAGCAATAGAGTTGGACTTGCCGGAACCGGCTGAGTGCTCGATCAGATAGTTTGTGCCAGCACCTTTCTCGCGCACGTCGGCAACGACCTTCCGAACCACATCGTACTGATGGTAACGCGGGAAGATCAGCTTTTCCTTAGTGACAGTCTTAGTGACACCGTTCTTTGTCACTTCTTCCTTTTCCTTTACGTGGGAAATGAAGCGGTGAAGGATGTCCAGCAGAGAATCACGCTGCAGAACCTCTTCCCAAACGTAGTATGTATCATAGCCGTTCTCGTTATTGGGGTTGCCAGCGCCACCGGTCACACCGGCACCGTTTGAGCCCATGTTGAAGGGCATGAAGTAGGTGGCGTCGTCTTTGAGCTGGGTCGTCATCCATGCCTCGTTGAGGTCAACGGCAAAGTAGACCAGGAAGCGGTGATCCAGACGGAAGGCAAACTCCTTGGAACTGCGGTCCTTCTTAAACTGCTTCATGGCGCACCAAACGTCTTGACCCTTGAACTGGTTTTTCAGCTCAATCGCCACGACGGGGATACCGTTCACAGAAAGCACCATGTCAATGGTGTTCGTGCTGCCGGTTGAATACTGGAACTGACGGGTACAACCAAGGATATTGGACTGGTACAGCTCAATAAGCGTCTCGTTCAGGGCAGACTCCGGCTTGAAGTAGCAGACCTTCAGCTTGACACCCATATCTGTGATGCCGTTTCGGAGCACATAGATCAAGCCCTGATTGGTGATCGTCTGCTCCAAGCGGGTGTAGAGCTTGTCCGGAGCTTTGACACCGTAGTATTTGACATACTTCGCCCACTCTTTAGGCTGTGTGTTTGCGATGAACTCGCAGAGCACATCCATATAGATACAGCGTGCGACATCGTGCTGCCGGTTATGTACCCAATTCCCGTCAGCATCCTGCCCAACAAACTGCTGGTAGCCGCCTTTCTCTGATATTAAGAAAGATTCAATGTCGCGCTCGAAGCGTTTTTCGCTCTTATCCATTATTCCTGGCCTCCCACTTGTTCTTGACATCTTCCTCAAAGGCTTTTACTTCCTCAAACAAAGCATCTAATTGTTTTAGTACTGTTTGCTCGTTGTCGCTTTCTTCATTTTGGAATGCCTTCGATTTGAAGAACAACATATATCCCTTCTTCAGCTCACCCATATCCAATATGTTTGCGAGATGGGTATATGCAGCCCTCATTTCATCCGACAAGTTTTTGCAATAGAAGTAGAGCTGAATGAAGAACTCGTTCTTGAAATTCGTGATTTCATAAAAGTAGAAGTTCGGCGTTTTCCACGGGCTAAGAACAGACGGTGACTCTGGGATAATACTGTCAAGGTATTTTGTCGTGAATCGCACATACCGCTGCTGGCTGTTTTCCCGTTTGAAGCCGATCTCACCATTGCTGCATTTCTGTTCGCACCAGCCTTTGGCTATCTCAAGACGGCTGATTTTATCTTCGGGGACATTGTTCGGTCTTGCGCTGTAAACGAAGTCCTCGTTCACATCAAGATCATATCTCCGCAGGAGATTCCGGATGATGCTAACGCAGTCATGAGCCGAGAAGCCGGTGCTTAAATAGATCCCGGTTCCAGCTTTAAGCTCCTGGCCGTTTTTAACCTTGCTGAGATCATAGGAACAGAAGGGATACATCCAGCCCTCAAAACAGTCGCTTCTTTGAGCCATTCCTTCGATGACGGTGTTGTCATATTCATAGAGCTTGAGTGCAAGGGATTTAACCATTCCGGCAAAACTGTCAATGTTGACACGCTCTCCAAGAAGCTCATAGTAATTGACCGTTTTGTAAGTGGCTTCGCTCGGATTTGCTGCCGTATACTCTCGGTACCTCGGATCGCTGAAGTCAACTGCGTACTCAGGTTTTTCAATGGCAAACAGTTTCAGAATGATCTTGCAAAGGTTTCTTGCGCGGCGTTGGATAGTTTCTTCATTCCAAACTGCTTGATCGACAACATCGTTATAGAGAACCTTGATATGGTTCGGCTTTTCCGGGTTCTCCAGCATATATTTCTTTTCGTCGAACGGTCGGTCGCTGTATTCGCTGTTATATGCGGTAAGCGTAAGGTTGCCGAGCGTATGGAGATATTTGCTCTGTATGTACTCCCAATCTTCACCAAGCATATCACGCCACGCTTTAGGAAGATTCTTGTTTTGCGGGAGAATGTGTTCAATGCTCAACTGGTCAATCTCGACCTTGCCCTTGCCTTGATTTTCAATCGCAACGAGAAGGTATTTGCAGAGCGCGTTTTTCCGGTAGAGGTTCTTTTCCTTGAGTGCAAGAGTGAACTCCTCGTCGGTCGGGATTGCGTCTTTCGAGGTCAGTTGTGTAAGGAAAGAAACGATTGCATCGTAGTAATGCTCTTTATTCTCCGGACGGGCAAACACACGAGTATAGAGCGTCTTATACAGACCTCGCAACGAGTTAGATCCGATTTCACAAATCAAACGGCGAATACTGTACCTGAGCAAGAAGTTAAGGACCTTTGTCAGTTCGTCATTATCAATGACGCTCTTTTCATAGTCATCAAAAACATTGAACAGGAACAGATAAACCGTAGATTGATTCAGCTTGCGAAGGCCGATCAGCGCATTGTGTGCGCCTTCTCCGAGATTCGTATCACCGTTCAAGAAAACATGGTATTGCTTCGCACGGTGGTAAATTTCCGCCAGCATAGATTCATTCGTGTATTTGTTCTGCTCAAACAGCAGTTTGAAATTATCGTAGGCTTCGTTTTCTTTTGTGAAACCGTCAAGCTTCAGATTTAAGAAGTCAAGAAAGAACCCGGCAATCTGATCCTTTGTCAATAACTGCTCAGTTTTCAGCCAGTATTCTTCATAAAGTCTTTCCTGATCCACATCGGTCATCAAAACATAGTTTCTGATTTTATCCGCAAGACTGAGCGGAACGCCGGTCGAATTGATACGCTCGAAGATTTCCTGCTCTTTACCTTTCTCCTCGTCTTCGAGCTTAATCATGGCGCAGGTAAGCTTTCCAATGCCGTAATAGATTCGCTCGGCATTCAAATCAGGATCGCTTTCAAACGCCTTCTGAATCAGCTTGCAGAACAGGGCATAGTTTTTGTAGATGCCGCTGGATTTGTCCATCTCGCTGATCTTGCCGGACATAAGCAGAAGCAATTGCTGATTGTCACTCTTAATCGGCTTAAGCTTGAGCTTGCTGCTCTCGTCGATCTGATAGCGTTTGAAAACGTCGTTGTTGAAGAGAACGCTGCTGATTGCTTCTTTTTCTCCTTCATTCTTTCCGTTATCGGCGAGGGCTTTCAGGAGAATGTAAATTGTGGTCAAACGCTGCTGGCCGTCGATGATGAGATACGTCTCAATCTTATTCTCTTCTCTGAATTTCTCATAAACGACAGAGCCGGTGAAGTGATGGCGATCCTGCTTGTAAGCCTGAATAATATCTCCAAACAGCTTCTCACACTGCTCTGAAGACCATTCATAGTTTCTCTGATAGACAGGGATCGTGTACTGTCTGAGATTCTTGTTTATGAAGTCGTTGATGAAAAAGCCACCATCAATTCGCATAACTTACTTCTCCTATTCTACATGCATTGTGTAGTCACCGCATGCCGTTTGGTCGTACTAAAGATATTACTTCTCTTTGTTATTAGCTCAGGCGGAAATAGCACATAGGAAGTTAATCCCTTGTTCTACACGCCGCTTCACCTGCACGAGCGCTGAAAACTTATATCTGCCGGCTGCGCCATGCGTCCCATCACTTAACACATGGAATAACTCAAGAATATTGGTGATATCAGCATCGGCAAAATCCGTAACGCTGTCGTCAAGTCTTTTTCCGTGCATCATATACTTTATCTTTTCCTTACGCGTGGCATTTCCTCTATCTGTCTTTGATGCGTTGGGGTTAAACTGAAATACCGCAGCATCAGGAGCCTTGAGTTCTATGAACTCAGTAAAGATTTCTCGGGCGCTTGTGCAAAAATGCCGCGCAGCGTCAGGGTTTTGCGGATTAAGAGCATAGACTGCACCTTTCCAGCGGTTCATAAGATCCTCCGAAACCAAAGACAGCTTATCGCTGATAGCAATATCTGCGATCTCATCTTCTGTCTGCTGGTCGGGTTGATCTCCAAACAGTCGGTTGGTGGCAATCAAGCTGTTGGCCTGCTCTTGTTCTACTAAGTCAAGGATATGCTCCTGCTCCGGGGTGATCTCAACCCCCTCATCGTAGTAGTCAACCACTCTGCCGTAGCTATTGTGCATAGCTGTAACAGAAGAAGAGTATTGAACGCGAGTAGTAGACGTGGCCTTCAGTTTTGAAATCTCGCGGTTAATCACCTGACGATTGTGCTGAACCTGGGAATTGTGCTTTCTAACAGCAGAATTGTAGTTTGATATTGCCTGGTTCAGCTCGCGGTTAAACTTCCTGACCTCCGTATTGTACTTGCGAACAGCACTATTGTACTGATTGATCGCCTGCTGCGTTTTACGTTCCGCTTGACGGAGCTTGGACTTCAGTTGCGATGTGCTGATATGTCGTGCCATTAAACGACCTCCTTCTTGCCGGTCACATACTCATAAATCAAGGCTTTTTTATAACGGTTCAGTTCCTCAATCTTTCGCTGCTTTATAGTAACAAGCTTATCCACCTTGGAGCATTTATCGTCTAGGAATGCTAACATTCTGTGCACTTCCTCTTCAGGAGGAAGTACAACCGACACATCTCCAAGAATACGTCTTGAAATACTAAACAACTTGACGCCTGAAACACGTTTGCGTATCTGACTCCTCCACGCGTCAGTTCTGAAAAGATATGCAAGATATTTGTTGTTTGAGCCCTCTATGGAGTTCAGTATAATTGTATGGTAGCCAGCAAAGAGTTGCCCTTCAGAATCGACATAGGCGCAATTTCCACATCCCTCTCGATCTTCAGACGTGTCAGCCATAATGAAGTCGCCTTTTTTCACAAGAGAATTCGGATTCGTACTGAGATAATCATCGCTCACAAACCTCTTCAGTTCCTCATGTATAGTGACACCACTATTCCATTTTGCATGGATTTGACCGTAGCTGATAACAGGAACTCCACTTTCGATAAGATTATCCTTTGTTATTGGGAGACCTTTCCCGAAGGTAAACAAAGATTTCAATGGTGCGACTTGCCAGCATTTCGGAATTGTCTCCAACCACTCAATCCCGCTATCCTTCATTGGAGCATTAGGCTCAAGTCCCTTTGTCACGACTTCTGTGATGAGGGACTGCTTATACTGTTTCAGCTTTTCGATCTGTGCCTGCTGGTTGGCAATCAGAGCATCGACCTTGCTTACCTTCGTTGCAATTTCATCAACAATCTTTCGTTGCAGTTCAACGGGTGGACATGGAATTGCAATCTTAACAAAGTTTTCTCTTGGAAGTCTCCATCTTCCAAGGTTAGCTGCGCCTTGCCCAAATGCATAGAAGACACGGTTAGAATAGTACATCTGAAATACACGCAAGAAGTATTCTGGAATCTGCGTGTTATCAGTAAGAGTAAAGACACGATAATCAGGGCTGGTTACCCCTTCGTATCGAGAGATATCGACCCATCCTGTCAGCAAGTCCATATGGTTCATGGCAAAGTCTCCCACATTTACGATCTGATAGTGGGCATATGATGCTGCGTTTTGTCCCTCGTTGGAGGTCGTGTCTTTAATCTTGATCCCTCTTTGAGTGATAGACAATACCTGATCCGGCTCTCTTCCAATTATGTCTTTTTTGATAGTGAAGAGATTTCCGATGGCTTTAATATCAAATCGGCTATCAATGTCACCAAGCCAAGCAACACCGCTATCCTTCATTTCACGCATTGCCGAACAACTCCTTCATCAGTTCGGTTTCCTCTGCCTCCAAACTTTTTATCTCTTCAAAGACTTCATTAGAGGGGACGGGAGCTACGAATTTATAAAACAGACGGGTGAATGGCACTTCGTAACCGATCTTATCCTTACTGCGGTCGAGATAAGCCGCAGAATTATAAGGTAAGACATTCTTCTCCATGTATTCATCGATATCTTCCTGCAAGGGAATAATCTCGTTGTCGGAGGCACCTTTTACGGGTTGCAATTTACCTTTCTTCAATATGGGTTTTCCCGCCTCATCACAAAGTGCGGTCTCTACCGTGACTTTCGTGTAGCCAAAGAAATCCTTGTCATAGACCTTAGACTCAACATACAGTCCGTTGTCCTCGAATACCCCATCTTCAAAAGATTCATAAGACTTGAGAATAAGGCGAATACAGTTATCATCAAGGTCAACGCGCTTATTTCCAATGTTCTTTCTCCGCTTCACAAAGCACTTGGAAGCGTCGATGAGCTGCACCTTTCCTGCGCGGCGCATTTCTTTTCCTTTGGTTAGAACCCAAATATATGTAGCGATTCCTGTGTTGTAAAACAGGTCAGTGGGAAGCTGAATGATCGCGTCAACAAGGTCTTCCCCAATCACATAACGGCGTATCTCAGAGGCGCCGCTCCCTGCATCACCGGTAAAAAGCGAGGACCCGTTCTGAATAATCGCCATGCGTCCTGATGCTTCCTTGAGCTTCTTTACGCCGTTTAGCATAAAGAGCATCTGCCCATCGGAAATAGCCGGGAGGCCGGGACCGAAGCGCCCATCATAGCCCTTCTTTGCTTCTGCCTCGACTTCGGTGCGCTCACGTTTCCAGTCAATGCCAAAGGGCGGATTGGAAATAATATAGTCAAACTCATAGCCGGAAAACTTATCCTGGCTTAAGGTATCACCGTACATCATGCCGGAGGCATTACCGCCTTTGATGAGCATATCGGACTTGGCGATAGCGTAAGTTTCCGGGTTGAACTCCTGCCCGAAGCAAGTCAACACAGCATCCTCGCTGAGTGCTTGCAGACGCTCAGTCAGACAGCCCAGCATCTGAGAAGTACCCATCGCCATATCGTAGGCAGTCTTAGTGCAGCCGTTCTCCTTGATCTCTTCCTTCTCAGGCGAAATCAAAAGATCGGTCATAAGGTAGATAACGTCGCGGCTGGTGAAGTGCGCTCCGGCTTGCTCATCGTAAGACTCGGAAAACTTCCGGATCAGTTCCTCAAAGATATATCCCATGTCGGCAGAGGTGATCTTCTTCGGAGACATATCTGCCTTTGCAGAGTTGAACTCCTGAATCATAACGAACAGGACGCCGCCCTCCACCATCGTGCCGACCGTGTTGGCAAACTCAAAACGGGAGATAATGTCGGCCACGTTCGCCGAAAAGCCTTTGAGGTAATCATCGAAGTTGTCAGCGATATTATCTGGATCGGCAAGCAGCTTCTGGAAGTCAAACTTGCTGGTGTTGTAAAAGGCATAGCCGGAAGTGCGGGTCAGAGCGCCCTCGATAAGCTGCTCATTTGCTCCGGTAGCATCCAGCTTCTTCTTCATTTCGAGAACGGCCTGTTTGGTAGGCGCAAGGGCATCGTCAAAGCGTTTGAGAACGGTCATGGGTAGAATAACCTTGCCATACTCATGGGGCTTAAACAGGCCCACAAGGTGTGTGGCGCTCTCCCAAATCAGATTGGCCTTCTCCTGGATATTTGTATTCGTCTGCTTTTGAAGCTCGTTGAACTGCATATATCTTTTCCTCCCAGCGGTTAGTCTTCTTCGATTACTTCCATCAGGTCCCCAATATCACAGTGGAAGACCTTACATAGATTCATCATAACTTCCATGCTGACCGGAAGATCACGATTCAACTTGGTCATAGCATAGGAACTAATCTCAGCTGCTTTCGCAAGCTCGCTCTTCTTCATTTTATTGTCTTTCATTAGACGCCACAGCTTATCGTAACGAACCTTCATATGATACCTCCATATAGCATGGATTAGGGCCACCGACTCGTGGTTACAAAAACGTACAATACATTATACCACACTCCATCTCTTTTTTCAATGGATTTGGCTGATATTCGCATTATGCAAAGAAAAGGTGCGGCAAAATGGTCGCACCTTTTCTCGTTGAGAGTGTAGTTGTGCATGTGAGAAGGAGTTATGGGCACATATTGCGATAGCTATTTAGCAATGTTGAATATTGTCAGCCCATGTTCAGAGGCATAATTGACAGTATAAAATGTGCCGCCTGTTTTCTCGGTAAGAAAACAAATACATCTGCTGCTATTATCTACGAGGTGACGGTTACGTTTGTGCATACACCCGTTATAGTAATCTTGTGATATATATACTACTTTGTCAGCACCCTTCATTATTCGGTTGTATTCTTCAATATCTTCTTGTTTCCAGCCCCTGGTTTGCGTTCTACAGGGCAGGACAAGGATAAGCTTAATCTGTGGATAGTCTTTTTTCAGATCCAATACTGTCTGTGCAGCAAGAGTATCAAATCCCAATGCTCCGCCAGCACCGAAATACAGATAGCCGTCCTTAATACTTGCAATAACAGCATCCCTCAGCCGTTGGGTCACGCTTTCCAGTTGATCCAACGGTATTCTTCTATGACCAGTAAAGCAACAAGTTTGATTTATCATCGTTCAGCCCTCAATCAGTGCTTAAAGGCACTACTTTTCGCAATTATAATACTTATAGTATACACCGCAGAGCAAACAATATCAATGGTCTGTGGAAAAACAGTTCCAATATTTATAGACTATATTCAGAACACAATGAGGTGCCTAAAATGAGTGAGATAGCAAAGACAGTTGGTCAACGAATAAGAAGTTACAGACTTCAGTTAGGATTCAGCCAGGAAAAGGTAGCTGAGCTTTCCGGCTGCCATCCAACATATATTGGACAGGTCGAGCGCGGAGAGAAAAATGCTACGCTTGAGAGCATAGAGAAGATTGCTGCTGCAATAGAAGTTCCTCTCTCCAAGCTCTT
>OMZX01000118.1 GCA_900315665.1 uncultured Eubacteriales bacterium | reverse complement strand
ACCCGGCCATATGTTTGACGCTTACGATTTTTGGTCCGAGTGAGAAGATTCGAGCTTCCGGCCTCTTGGACCCCATAAACCCATTTCGTCACAACTCGCTGTTAATAATTATCAAAAACGTCATTTATTTGACTGTATATGAACTTTTTAGTGATAAACTTTCCAATGATTCCATCCTATTTGTGGTCAAAATTGTGGTCAGATTATCTGGCACAAGCGAGGCGTGCTTGCCGCCTCGCTTGTGTATTATTATCGAAAAGCGAAGGGGCTGTAGCAAAATAGCTCTGAAAAATAAGAAGCCATGGTTGCCCAAAAGGGTCGCCTTGGCTTCCTGTTGTGATAAAATAGATTTGTGAAAAATACATTAAGGTAGTTCTCATTTCTGTGGTGAGTTCTGCTGCTTTTTCTTTGAATATAGGGAACCACACAGTCCGGCAATTCTGTCTGATAATGATGGCAGCTTCTACAACGATAGCGCCGTACCATCAGCCAGTCTTTCTGTCCTCCCTCATGAACTATGATTCGTTTTCGCGAATCACGATAGTGTAACTCTCCTCCGCAAAGAGGACATGGAGGAACTTCTTCGGTGCTTTCAACTAAAAAGAGACAGTTCTTCCATATACTTAAGTCGGTATTCTGCTATAATGAACATAATTACTGTCCAAATCCAGTGCATACATTTGATAGGAAACGGTGTGCTGGACATTTTTCCTTTCTGCATAATCTTGCAACTTTTTTATGTTAACTTAAAGTCTATAAAAAACAGCCCCCCAGACATGCTATCTACATACCTGAGGAGCTCTTCGTTTTGCGTCACCCGGCCAGTATAAGTGCCGACCGGGTGGCGCGTTTTGTTGTGCTGTGGGTTTCAGGGTTTTACGAAGTTTTGGAGTTCTGTGATGTGTGCGGCATCCGTAATCTCGGCTACTGTTACGCCGTCTCTGCTACCGTTTGTGTTATCATTGCTGACAGTCAAGGTGAACCATTTTCCGGAGCTGTAGCCGGTCGGTGCTTTCTCCTCATACAGATAATACGTGCCATACGGCAGTTTATCAATGAAGTAGACACCGTTGACTCCGCTTTTGAAGGTCGTGGTTGCGGCACCGTTAATATCGATACTGCTAACCGGCGTCCCATCATAACGGAAGATTTGGAATTCGGCCCCCTGCAGCGAGGCATAGCTACCGCTGACCTTGCGAAGGATGACCTTGCGCTCGGCCTCGGGGATATTCATGACAACGTACTGCTCGAGATTACCGGCTGTTCTCTGCCGTATCTCCTTGAAGACTTCGGTATAGGTGGTTTCGCCCGTCCGCTTTCTCCTCATCGTGAGTCCGCCCGTACTGGAAATCTCGATCTGATATATGGTGGTCTTATTCTCATCACGATCATATCCGGTGACAGGTGTTGTCTCCTTCAGGTAGAAGGTCTTCGGCGGGACTTTGGACAGGAGGACTTCGCCTTTTTCTAGTGTTTCTACGTTGCCGTTTTTATCCTTGTAGGTTGCGGTGCCGTCGCTGGAGGTCGTAGTCGCGCGCTTACCGTCTGCTGTCGCAGGCGTACTGCCGGTAAAGGTCATCTCAAACGGAATCGTGCAGTCGGGGTCACTGTACAGCGTGAAGGTCACGCCGGGCAGGCCTTCCGAAATCTTCTTTCCGTCGGTGTCTTTCGTCCATCCGCCGTAGGCGTCGGTCTTGAGGAATACGACGTCGAAGCCGCCGGTCCAGTAGAGCCAGTTCGTTACCTCGCCCTTCTGGCCGGTCAGGTAATCTCCGCCGCAGTTGGTTTTGCTGTCTGGCTGCGCGTTGCGGAAGGCCCTCATGGTGGCATCCTGTACGGTTCCGCTTCCTGTGTACACCGCAAACTGCTTGAGCATCTCGTAGTGGTTCTGACCCTGGTTGTTATCCTCAGCCCAGACCCAGATCGTGCCGTCGCCGGAAGTGATGCTGTCTGTGACGCGGATGGCAGCATGGGGTGTTGCGATACCGGGGATGAAGATATCCTGGCGGACGAGATAATAGCCATCGCCATCCTTCGGATACGCTTTGCCGCCATTGGTA
>OMZX01000081.1 GCA_900315665.1 uncultured Eubacteriales bacterium | reverse complement strand
CGGCTCGTTCTCCTTCATAAAATCGATGAACTTGTCGAACCAGAGCGAGCCCGAAATCGAACCGCCATAGCGGAACGCGTCTGTCTTATAGACCGCATACACCGAGAAAAGTCCGGCAAGCGAGATCCCAAGCAGCGCCCGGTCTGCCTGATCCGGATCATAATCGATCTGATATTCCTTATGAATCTTGCCTTCGACGCACGGAATGACCTCCTTGAGAAGCCGCACCAGGAAAAGGTTTGCACCTCCCGTGAAATCGCCCTCCGACTTAAACACATATGGTGCCGGCCACGGCGACAGATCATCCGCCCAGTTCATATGGTTGATCTCCACAATCGCCGCATCCCGAAGATATGTCGGCGTTAGATCAAGCTCATCCGTCATCTCATCCGGCTCGAGAATATAGATCACATGCCGCACCGGATATACAATTTCTTGCCATTCCGGTAAAAAATCATTCGGCAGATATACCTTCACCTGTAAAGAGTCAAATTGAAGATTTAGCATAAATTATTCTCCTACTCTAACTTAGAACTTTCTGTAATATTGTATACAGAGTTTTATTATTCTTTATCATTTTCAAAATGGTTTATCATTCTTTATTATTCTTTATCATTCTTTACACAAAAGGAAGCCCGGAAACGAATGATTATTTAGACCATACATCAATCCAATGTAAAATCCGTTCCTTTTTGTTTCCTTTGCACCAATTTTTGTCTATAATAAGTGCAGTGAATTCTTCCATTTGACTTAGGAAAGCGCGTGATTTTTGAAGTATGAAAGGCATGAAGTGTTCTGAAAAGCTAAATTCCTTCCGACGTTATTTGCCCATGGTCTTCGGTGGTATTCTGATCCTCGTGGGTGTTGTATTTCTTATGTCACAAATCGTGGATTTCCACAAGCCCCTTGAAGATTTCACGACGACTACTTCTCAGCCTTCACTGAGCGGAAAACACGTTCTCTGGATCTACTCTTACGATAGCACTTATGGTTCCTACGACAACATGAAGACAGCCATCGACGAGGTGTTTGATCCATCCGAAGTTTCCTATCAGACGATTTTCCTTAATTCCAACCATACAGATAAGGCAGAGACGCAAAGGGTTTTCGAGGATCAGCTTTCTCTCATGATGCAGGAAACAAAATATGATGCAATCCTGCTTAGCGATGATGCGGCGACAACCTTTGCAAATACGCATTATGATGAATATTTTCAGGATATTCCCATCGTATTCTTTGACATGAGCAATCGGCTCGCCGGACAACGCTTCGGTAGCCGACCGATGGTAACCGGACAGGTTGAACCGAACTATGTGATAGAAAATATGCAGATGGCTATGAAGCTGGAGCCAGATGCAGATGCTCTGATTCTGATTCATGATGATTCTGTACCCGGACTCGGCTATATGAATGCTATCAAGCTAGTGGCGCCATCTGTTCCCTCTCTACGCTTCACCTATTGCGATTCCGAAAGCTACTCCTTAGATGAATTTAAGAAGATGCTTTCTTCGATTCCCGAAAATACGATTGTGCTCACAATGTCTACATTACGCTTTAAGGACGGAATCTTTTATTATGTTGACAAGCTTGCACCTGTCTTCGGTGAATATGCTACAGTTCCAGTGTTCCAGACCTCCAGTCTCGGTGTAGGCTATGGCATCACGGCAGGCTGCTATCAGAGTATGAAGGATGCTGCGCAGACAGCGGCTGATGTAATCATTCGCATTCTGTCGGGATCAGATATTCAACATATGCCGATGCTAGATCCGCAGCCACCGAAATTTGTTGCCGATGTCAATTATCTTGACAAATTCCAGCTTGATACATCGAAGCTGCCGGAGGGGACGCTGCTCATCAACCAAAAAACGAATTTCTTCTACGAACGTAAAGGCATACTGATTCCGATGGCCTTTATCTTTGCCGGCTTCGCTGTCATCATGATTGCCATGTCCCGGCAGCTTGGCGAGCTTCGACGGAATCAGGCCTCTCTACAGGAATCAAAGGACTCTCTCCAAAAATCAAAGGATTCTCTGCAGTACGAGATGAATCACGACCATCTCACCGGACTTACCAGTCGTCAGGAAGCGATGCGGTATTTCCGTGAAAATGCCGATAGCCTCATCGGCTCTACCATGGTTCTCATCGACCATGATTCCTTTAAGGAAATCAATGAAACCTACGGTCACGATGAAGGTGACCATGTCATAAAGGAGCAGGCCAAGAGACTCAAAAAATTCCAGAGGGATGGCATCTATATTGCACGATATGGCGGAGATGAGTTTCTCGTCAATATTCGGAATCATGCAGCCTCTCCTCTTGATGAAGATATTTATAATCTGCATCATGAACTGACACAGCAGATCCGAATCGGAATGGATAACATTATCCCGTCCGTCAGTCTCGGTATGGCTAATGTGACAGCGGAGGTTAATCCGGAAAATGCGATTCTTGATGCTGATCTTGCTGTGTCAAAGAGCAAGCGAACAGGCGGCGATCAGGTGGTGCTCTTTACGCCGGATCTCCGTAAAGAGAATGAAGAAGAGGAAAGGATGCGGACCATCCTCCTGAACGCCATCAAGACGAATGGCTTCTATATGCTTTTCCAACCACAGGTGGCTACTACGGATGGTACGCTGGTTGGCTTCGAAGCACTCGTGCGAATCAAGGATAACGTTCTATCGCCAGGTGTATTCATTCCACTAGCGGAAAAATACGGCTGGATTCAGAAGATTGCCAGGATCACGACGGAGCTTACCATCAAACAGATGTCCCGTGCTGCAAAGGCAGGATTGCCGCCGGTACATTTCTCCATCAACTATTCCAGCGGACAATTATCTGACATAGGATATATCACGTTCTTGAAGAAAACACTTAAAAAATATCATGTGCCGGCTTCACAATTAAATATTGAGCTGACCGAGAGCATGGTAATGGAAAAGAGCCGTGATGCCGATGATCTGTTTGAAGCACTGCATGAGCTCGGAATCGGGCTTCATATGGATGATTTCGGGACAGGCTACTCATCACTTAGCTACCTAAGCTATATGCCGGTTGATGTAATCAAACTCGATAAAACGCTAATGGATGCTTTTCTCGTGGATGGAAAAGACCGGTTCTTCGTCGACCTGATCCAGCTCATCCATGGTCTTGGGAAAAAGGTGCTTGCTGAAGGTGTCGAGACGAAGGAGCAATGTGACAGATTGCGCCGGTTCGGCTGCGATTATATCCAGGGTTACTATTTCAGTAAACCCGTTCCGGGTGACAAGGTGTTTGAGATCATCGCGGCCGGGAAAATCGTACCTGCTTGATATGAATTCTCAATGATTGCATCCTATAAAGCGCTTGCAATCCGTATAATCACAGGTATAAAATATGCCATACAGCAGTAACATGAAAGGATTTTAGAAAGAAGGTTTATATATGTCCAAGTTAGGTAAAAAGAGCGGTGATTCCAAGCAGGCGCAGGAGAAGAAGCTGCAGCAGCAGATGGCAGCACTTGCACGGAAGCAGGCAAAGAAGGCGGCGAAGAAAAAATAAAGTCTATTCATCTTTTGTGAAGCTAAAGCTTCAATCCGATGAAATACTGACGCATAGCAGGAGAGCCCTGCACAATGCCATTTAAGAATGGTATCGTGCGGGGCTCTTCTATTATGCGTCAGTTTCTATTTCGCAAGATAGCTACAAATAATCAGGCTCCTGTCCGGCTGTGCTCGAGCAGACTCATCTTCATATCGTAGTAATCCGGGCTCATATCGAGATAATGAATATGAGGATTTTCAAACCGCTGTTCCTCTTCCCAGATCTCATTTTTAAGCTGATTTTGTACGAAAGCTCTCGTTTCCTTAAGTGTCGTCTTCGGAAGCACACGCTTGCCATCCCGGATGACCGGCACCTGCAGCTCCTTTGCCGTACAGTTTTCGAAATACCTGTTTTTCCAGTACTTCACCGGATCAACATAGTGATATGGCTTCGAGAGATCAGGCTTCTCGTCCTTCTTCGTGATGAGATCTGCAATCGCTTTGCCGTCCTGATCATAGATACGGTATACGCTCTTTACACCAGGATTTGTAATCTTTTCCGGTGTCTCGGAAACCTTAATCTTCGGGATCCATTTTCCATCCTGATGTACTGCAGAAATCTTGTATACTGCGCCAAATACAGGATCAGATGACGCTGTGATCAGACGTTCTCCTACGCCAAAGGAGTTAAAGCAGCCACCCTGACTTAAGATGGATGAAATCGTATATTCATCAAGAGAGTTCGATGCAACGATCTTACAATCCTGTAATCCCGCATCGTCCAGCATTTTCCGGATCTTCTTTGATAGATATGCAAGGTCGCCAGAATCGATCCGAACGCCGATGAGTCTCTTACCCATCGGCTCCAGAACCTCCTTCGCTACCCGGATTGCATTCGGTACACCGGATTCAAGAACATTATAGGTATCGATCAGCAGCACACAGCCATCCGGATACTTCTCCGCATATTTTTTAAATGCTGTGTACTCATCATCATAATACATCACCCAGCTGTGCGCCATCGTCCCGCTGACCGGAATATCAAACATCTGCCCCGCAAGCACGGTCGCCGTCCCAACGGCCCCGCCAATGTAGGCAGCCCGCGCACCATATACCGCAGCGTCAATGTTGTGCGCCCGCCGCGCGCCGAAATCGGATACCGCTCTGCCAGCTGCTGCCCGCACGATCCGCTGCGTCTTCGTCGCAATCAGAGATTCATGGTTTACAAGAGAAAGTATCGCTGTCTCCACGAGCTGCGCATCAATAAGCGGTGCGGAAACCGTCAGAATCGGCTCATACGGATACATGATTGTTCCCTCCGGGAACGCATCAATGTCTCCATGAAAACGATACCCGCTCAGGTATTCGAGAAACTCTTCTGAAAAAAGATGAAGGCTTCGGAGATACTCCACATCCTCCTCATCAAAGTGCATATTCTCGATATACTCGATGACCTGTTCAAGACCTGCGAAGATTGCAAAACCGCCCTTATCCGGATTATGCCGGTAAAAAACATCGAAGGTTACCCGATCGGCCATGCGATCGTCCGAAAAATAACCATTTGCCATCGTCAGCTCATAGAGATCCATCATCATGCTGACATTTCGCTTATCAAATTGTGTTTTCAATTTACGATTCTCCTTTTGAAGTTTTATTTCGAACGCTATACCATGCGAGGTCTTGTGACTCCACAAAATACCTCTGCATCACATAGCCCATGGCAAGATGATTTATATTCTACTCTTTTCATACTGGTAAAAAAAGAACATCCGGCTACATTTTTGCAGCCGGATGTAAGCATTATGGACATCAACCCTTGAGAAGCGGAGAAATGTGCTTGTAGATCAGGAACGTCACGAGTACATCTGCGAGACCCTTACAGAAGGTGAACGGCATATTGAATACGAGAAGGGACTGGAGAATGCTCTTCATCGACGGGATGATTGCCTGATATGCGGCGAGGATCGTCTCCTCCGGCATGAAGTTGTAGTAAACCGGATATACGATGAAATAGTTTGACGGAACAGAAATTACAGCCATCGCGAGTGCTCCGATTAGTGATGCGAGGATGGCGCCCTTCTTTGTCTTGTTATACTTGTAAATCGCGCCTGCTGTAAAAGTAAATACTGCGCCGAGCAGGAAGTTACTGAGTTCGCCGACACCGAAGCTCTGAGATGCAAGCCCGTGAAGTAGATTCTTGATGAGCTCGATTGCGACGCCATACACCGGACCAAGTGCAAATGCACCGACAAGTGCCGGAAGATCCGAGAAATCGAACTTGATGAAGGTCGGCATGATCATCGG
>OMZX01000051.1:10219-26188 GCA_900315665.1 uncultured Eubacteriales bacterium | reverse complement strand
GCCGTTTTAACCGTTTTTACGTCACCTTCTGGGAAAAGAATTCAAGTCAAGGCTTATTTGTCAGTTTATACTTTTTTAATTTCGCCTGACACTTTGGCCAACTTAAAAATTGCAGAACAAGAATTTTATAACAACGGAGCGGAAATGTTACGAACTATTTTAGTTCCAGACAGCACTGGTGCCACCGTTCCACTAAGTTCCCTAGTCACCACTTGGTTACATGGCAGTTATAATTTGACAGGTATCACCAGAGATAAGGGTGATGGTTATAAAGCTGATTCACTCAATAAAGAATTACGAAATAGAATGTCCACTTATGCTTCAGTTTTCAAAGGCGAAACTTATATAGAAGATGGATGTTTCTTACACGCTGCAAATAAAGGCTTCGATTTCGCAATGTATGATGAGATATATAATCTCCAGCATCTCAGAAATGTGTATATAGGCTCCAAAGGCAGGCTTGAAGGGGCCAAAAGATTAGAAGAACTCTACAAACAATTCAATATGGATAAAAAGAATTGGATAGCAAAAATCACCCCTTATCTAGATAAACCAATGCATGACATTAAAGAGTCTCAGAATGTTTTAACTGTTGTCGGTGAATTACAGTTTGGAAACTGGGCATTAGTAAATCATGATCTATTAAGATTAATGAATGCTTCTAATGAAGTGACCATAAGCTTGTACATTTATATCACTTCAACTGGAGATTTGACAAATAAACTGAGCGATAATATTGTAACTTTTAATAAATTCAAAAATACTTTTGAGGAAAATAAATCTATTATCAAGACCCCAATCTGGTTGATTGGCTTGGATGAAGCGTGATTATACTAAAAACAATTTTTTCATTATTTGCTAATAATGCACGGAGAAGCAGCCGGACTACCTCCGACTGCTTCTCTTCATCCCTTGAACGGATATCTCAGCAGATACCAGGTCTTTGACCTCGTATCCTTTTCGTCCGGCTCCTGTGCCACTACCCGGACCATGTACTTGTTAAGCACCGCCGCATCGCCGTCATTGAGTCCTACCTCATCGCCCTTTTCATTTGCGTGGCAGAATATCAGCAATCCGCCAAGCATCCCAGAAACGCAAAAAAAGCGCATTCACCTGGCTTGTCATAGCCAAGCAAATGCGTTATTTAACGATGCGACCTTTTGATTATCACTTTAATGAAATATAGTCGTAACTCATTGACTCTTCGTAACTATTATTACTCCAAGGATTTCTCCAATGAATAATTGCGCCAGGATACGCCAGCCTATATGGTAAAGGATTTTTACTTCCATCAAACATAATCTCTACAAAAATACAGTATTTAGTGTAGTCCTCAGAAGACGTATAATTTGAATACGTCGTTCCAGTATCAACCGCCGTTCCTTTACCTACTGAATTATGCAAAGAGGCTCCATTTCTCCCTACAAACTGTCCTTTAGAAATATCATAGTATCCTTCATACCATTTCCCTTTTTGAACAGGTTCTAAACCGTCAATTGATTTATCGGGCCTCCCGGCCGCCTCTATATCATAATACGCCGCAACAGCAGCAGCCTTTGCAGAGCGCATATTAGCCAAATCGGTAGCTTCCCTACTCTTTTCCAACTGCGAAGTAAAAATCGGAATGCTCACAGCAACCAGCACTCCTATGATGGCGACAACAATTAACAATTCCGCCAGTGTGAAGCCCTTCTTATCCTTCATAGTGCCGTCATCCCCCACTTTATTTCATCCATCCAAATGGATTATTATTCTTCATTTCAACTTCATCTCCGATAAAGTATGGAGCAGTTTCGACATTTATATCTGATATCGTCCCTGTTTTATCAGATTCGCCAACATAGACGTATATGTAGTCGCAGACCTTATAATTCTTGGCGTTGTTATACTGTACTCTTGCAGGCACTCGAGCTTGATCATGCGTGGTATAGAGATTCGTAACATTCTCAATAGTTCCTGTCTTCACGTCATACTTATAGTATTGACAGTGAAGCTTATTTTGAAAAACCGTTGTAGTAAAGGATGGATCATAATATTCCGCAATTGCAGCTGCTTTAGCAGCTCGTATATTTGCTTTATTCGTCGCTATCTTTGCTTTACGGAGATTATTAGTAAAAATCGGAATACTCACAGCAACCAGTACTCCTATGATGGCGACAACAATTAACAGTTCCGCCAGTGTGAAGCCCTTCTTATTCTTCATAGTGCCGTCATCCTCCAAGCCAACAATCAAGTACATATCGCATATTAACTATGTCACTGAAAACAATCTTCTAGCCTCTATCTTCTCGACTTTTTTAAGTCAGATGCATTCATTGGCTCAGTAAACCATTGAATGTAATAATTATTGATATCCGAGTTCTGCTGAAAACCTCGATTGTCTGGCCACCCCACATAAACTGAACCATCATTATTCCCTATTGCAACGCAAACAACTCTATCTTTATGTGCCCACATCTCTGTGCCCGCCGTCTTTGAATACAAGGTTGGCGTTTTTCCATAGGGTTCAATTGCAAGAATACTTGACCTGTTTGCTCTGGTATCTCGATATACAATCCCCTTAGCAGCATCATACCAGTAGAGTGTATAACTTGAATCGAGATCGGAAGGTTTCGAACCATACCAGTAATTATTCATTGAATCAGGTCTGCCTGAGTTTGCTTTGTCTCCATCAAGATACGTCGCGACTGCCGCTGCTTTTGCAGCACGCATGTTCGCATTATCTGTAGCAATCTTTGCCTTCAATAACTGATCACTAAAAATCGGAATGCTCACAGCAACCAGTACTCCTATGATGGCGACAACAATTAACAATTCCGCCAGTGTGAAGCCCTTCTTATCTTTCATAGTGCCGTCATCCTCCGTTTCTTCATACGTAAGTATAAAGCATATTCCATTGTCCCTGTCGCTTTAAAATGTGCTGATAGGACCTTTTCACAAAACACCCTCGAGTTTCGTTATTTTGTCCAAAAGTTTAGTGAAAAGGTTCTCCTGATTTTGAACGTGGACATCCGAACAAAAGATGTACACCCTCCCCGATCGGACTGACTCCATCACCGAAATATTGGTCTGATACGAGATTAGGAGTTCAGTTTCCAAGCTACGTCGCTCCCGTGGGCGTACTCGTAGCTGTCAGCATTCCCATTTTCACAGCTCAGTTAGCTAAAGCTCGCGTTGCTACAGACCAGGCTAATGCTCGTGCAGCTAAGGCAGCAGCGGTTGCAGCCGAACTGACTAGTGAAAGTACGTCATTCCCTGCTACGTATTTCTATGATGCGAACGCCGGAACTGTTGCAAAAGAAAGAGGCACTATAGCTGTATATGGTAAGAGCACTTCTACTGATGTAACTAATGCTGGTGCTACAGTTGACTGGACGGGCGATGCTAAAGACAAAGTAGTTCAGATTACAATTCAAAGTAATAATACAATTAGTGTTTCTTGGGTAGAATAAAAGCTTCATTATATAGATATTACTCTCCAATCTCCCATCACGGGGACTTGGAGAGTTATTTATTTTGCCTTCTCCCCAATCAGCCTCTAAGTCCTTTATTCAAGCCATTTTTTAGGTGGTTGAAGAGTAAGAAGGTTAGGTGGGGAAGCATAAAAAAAGCTCTCTACAGCGATGGTAGAGAACTTTTAAGAATGTGCTTTATTATGCAGGGAATTCTGCACTATACGAAACAGCATCAGTATCTGCAGCAAAGATTACATACCAAGTAGTAGCTGTCTTGTCTCCGATATTAGTAAATGTTCCCGATTTACCAGTTTCATAGGTCCAATCAGAAATACCTACATTTGCAGGAGCATCGGTACCTGCTTTTGCTTCAACTTTTTCTACTTTAGCTGTTGAAACCGTATATTTATATGTTTGTGCAGTAGTAACACCTGCATCGAGACGTTCAGCAACCGCAGCGGCATATGCAGCACGAGCATTAGCCTGGTTTGTTGCGAGACGAGCCTTCTCCAACTGACTTGTGAAAATGGGAATGCTGATGGCTACGAGTACGCCAATGATTGCCACTACAATCAGCAGTTCAGCCAGTGTGAAGCCTTTTTTGTTCAGTTTCTTAAACATTTATTTACCCCTCCTGTTTTGTACGCCGGCGGATGGCCGGAAATTTACTTAGAACCAATATTTTTTACTAGAAAAGATTATACATCGTGAACATCGGCATGTAAATCGCGAAAATGATGAAACCAGCAAAAACAGCCATGATACAGAGTAATGTCGGCTCCATGGCGGCGATGGCATTGGCCATCAAGCGGTTCGTCTCTGTCGTGTAATATTCTCCGATGACGTCGAGCGTCTGGTCGAGTTCACCGGATTCTTCGCCGACCGCGGTCATTTCCTTTAGCGTCGCGGGAAACCATTCTGTGTCCTGGAAGCATTCGGCGAGGTTCCGGCCCTGCTCTACCTTCGGGGTCATTTTCTCGACGTCTAAGTGAAGGAGGTAGTTGTCCATGACCTTCGCGGTGGTCGCGATTGCGTTATTGACAGTGAGTCCGGAGCCGATGAGCGTCGCCATGGTGGTCGCGAACTGGGCGGCGCCGTTTGATTCATTGATCTTACCGAAGATCGGTGCGAGGAGCTGCAGCTTCGCCTGGAGGATGCGCCCCTTCTCGGTTCTCGTGAAGGATTTCCATGCGACGATCAGGGCTACGATCACGAGGCTGATGAGGAGCCACCATTTCTGGAAGAAGCGTGACATCGAAATCATCATCCGCGTGATGAGCGGCATCTGGCCGCCGAGAGAATCGAAGACCTGCGCGAGCGTCGGGATGACCTTCACCATGACGACCATCAGCACGATGATCGCGATGATAAGGACAAAAATCGGGTACATGAGGGCACTCCGCACCTTTTCCTGGTTCTTCGCAGCGTTCTCGTAATATTTCGCCATGCGCCCGAAGGCGTTGTCAAGGGTACCGGAGAGCTCTCCGGCACGTATCGTCTCAAGAAAGGTAATCGGGAATGCCTCCTTGTGGCGCTCGAAGGCATTGGCTACTGTCATACCGCCAGTGACGTTTTCTGCGGCGTCGAGGAGGATTTTCTTAAGTTTCTTGTCCTTCGTCTGGTTGCCGATCATCGAGATCGCACGGCCGATGGGTATGCCGGACTTCAGTGTGATTGCAAACTGGGAGCACATGAGAGCGAGATCGCGGGTCTTCACACGGGGATCGAGGTCCTTCGTAAGGATGCTGCCTGCGGGGATGAGGCTCTTCTTCTCTCCCACCGGCGAGAGGCTCGTGATGATCTTATATTTTTCTTTGATTTGGTTCGCAGCGTCGTATTCGTCCATCGCCTGGACGACGCCGCGCGCCTCCGCACCATCGGCGGTCAGCGCTTTATAGGCATATGTCTGCATCTTTTAACACCTCGATTCTGAAAGGTCTTCATGGATTTTGTTGATATAATATGTATCATTTTTGGGATTATCCATATATCTTAATACCTTCCTTCAAGATTTCATCGAGTAAAGCTTCATTGTTTATTAGTTGCTTCTTGTCAAGGAGATCAACCTGTTTATGAAGTGCTTCTCTCAGCTCTTCCGTTAAGCCATAAAATTTCAATCCTGTTGTCTCAGTTGATATGAGCAGGTCTACATCACTTGTTTCCCTGGCTTTTCCTTTAGCATACGAACCAAACAAGTAACAGTAATTTACATTATATTTTTGAAAAATTTTCGAACAGATTTCTTTTATTTTATCTATTGTTAGAACTCCATGTGTTTCATCTAATATATTGACATTGTTTAGCTCATGAAGAATAAATCGGTATTTCGGTGTGTCTTGTTTTGATGGCTCTGTCTCATAAGTGATATAAGAACGCAAAGATATTCCCACTTCACTCGCAGCCTGTTTTTGTGTTAGTTCCTTTGATATTCTTAAATCTTTCAACTCGCTCATAATTGCACCTACTTTCAGATACAATTATGCATTTTTTGCACTTTCGTGTCAATTTATATATGCAATTTTTGCACTTCAATATTGATTCAAATATGCAAATTTTATGAAAATCAAACGCTAAAACCAACTTTTTTCCGAACGTAATCCCGGTCTGCTGCGGCGTTTACGGCAGTGTCTGGCTTGATCTTGCCGTCCATCACCATCTGGACGAGGCAGTTGTCCATCGTGACTGCACCCTGATCCTTCGAAGAAAGCAGAAAAGACTGCATCTGCGGTGTCTTGCCTTCACGGATGAGGTTCTGGATGGCCGGTGTTGTAAGCATTACTTCGCAGGCGACGATGCGGCCGTGGCCGCCTGCGCGGACGAGAAGCTGCTGGGACAGAACAGCGCGGAGGGTGGTCGAAAGCTGCAGACGAATCTGCTGCTGACGGGCCTCCGGGAAGATGCCGACCATACGGTCGATTGAGTCGACGGCGGAGTTTGTGTGAAGTGTCGCGAAGACGAGGTGGCCGGTCTCTGCAGCGGTAAGAGCGATCTCGACGGTTTCAAGGTCTCGCATCTCGCCGATCAGAATGATGTCCGGGTCCTCACGGAGGATCGCACGGAGACCGTCGGCGTAGGAACGCGTGTCGGCGCCGATCTCGCGCTGGTTGATGATACATTTGTCGGGCTTATAGACGTACTCGATCGGGTCCTCAAGCGTGATGATATGCTCATTTCTCGTGTGATTGATCTGGTCGAGGATCGCGGCGAGCGTCGTCGATTTACCGGAGCCTGTCTCGCCGGTCACGAGGACGATGCCCTTGTTATAGGTTGGAAAGTCGTCGACCACCTTCGGAAGGCCGAGAACGGACAGTGGCGGGATACGGTTACTGAGGATACGAAGGGCGGTGGAGACATTGCCCTGCTCGCGGAAGAGATTGATACGGACACGCTCGCCGGCGATCGTACCGCCTGCGTCGAGCTCACCAATGTCCTTGATGAGGTCGTAGCGGCTGCCCGCCATCTGACGCGCCAGCTCCTCACAGTCGTCGTGGGTGAGTGGGGTGTCAATGATGTTTTGGATTTGCCCATCGATACGGCACTTCGGTGGCAGGCCCGCGATAAGATGCACGTCGGATGCGCCCTTTTTCGCGGCAGTGGCTACCAGGTCTTCTATGTTCATGAGATCACGCTTTCTTTTCACGAGTGTCAGACGCTTCCTACGACGGACGTTAGTCCGCCGCGACGAATACATGCACACGTGACTGATACAACCCCATCGGAGTGTGCAAATATCTCACTGTACACATCTGACCCAGCGAAAACTTCTTTCTTACTCACGATTATAGAAATATTTCATGTGGGCTTCAATGAATTTTTTCTGAACATTTAGAGCATCGGCTGATAATTTGAGGAAATAGCCTCTTCCATCAGCCAGCTCTGTAGAGCCGTCCGGGCTCCGAAGCTGATGAATTTGCGGTGTGCTCCCTTCCATCAGCCGCCAAAGCGAAGCTACCTTGTCTTCGTGGCTGATGGATTGCAGAACTGCTCCATTCCATCAGCCGCAAAGCAATTTTCAGATGTAAATCGGATATAGCAGCTGCCGGAGAATAACCAAAACATAGATGTGAAGCGGATAATAGATGTAAAACCAATATTTGTTGAACCAACTTTCAAATCGTCTTGAACGTTTTACATCTGACATCCCCATAGCTTGCATCCCCAAAGCTGATATCTCTTTTTCTGCTATTCCGTCTGAATCCGAAACAGGTTCTCTCTGTCCGTTATACAGAAAATAAATCAGCGCAAAGCCAACACTGACGCCAAGCGTCTCACCAAGGATATCTAGCACATGCAGAGCACTGATTTCCTCCGGTCCGCCAAGACTTGTGAGAAAAAACACAGCGATGCAACAAAGAAACATCTTCCCAAGCTTTTTCTTGTCCCAGCCATCCGATGTCATCGCCTGGCAGATCAGCACGATGAAGGGCACGGATATTACATTCCAGTCACAATAAAGGCTGGCGACATATAAGAGACTTATAGCAATCACTTTGCCAGAGAACGTAAATCTCAGCCAATTCTCGCATTTATAAAGCACTCGATTAAAATTTCGACATAAGTTGCCGTCTCCATAGACTCTCTTATCTCCATCTTTCAGGGCATATTCTTGCATTTCTATATATTGCTCATCGCTTACTTTTCCATACCTGATGTCCGCCCGCAGCACCCAAACCACTGCGAGCAAAATCGCAAGCGTGAACATCATGTCATACCCCCACCCGTTCATCAGAAAAAAGCCGGGCTCTGCCACTACGCCTGCCACCAACAGTCGTAGGAAATACCGAACAAGCCGCCGCGTGTATCGATATCCCTCGCACAGGAAAACCATCATGATTGGCGCTGTCATGAGTCCGATATCCTTCAGCACTTCATACCAGATCCACATCCTCGCATATCGGTTACCCCAGGCTAGCTCCGGCCGAAGCGAAAAAGATATCTCCGCCGTCACAAGTCCCGGATAAATCAAAGTATGTGCAATATGATTCAGCGTCATCGCGATAATCGCAATCCACTTGATTTGATTTTGATATAGACCCTGCCTCTGATGGTTCATATCCGCTTTCCTGCATGCATAAGCATAAACGAACAGGGAGCCACTTCCGCGACTCCCTGTAACATATCAATTGATTCCTGTAATTGTCTGCATGACTTCATCGACGGTTGTGATGCCCTGGTCGACGAGTTCATCGGCATGCTGGAGCATCGTGATATAGCCGGTTTTTTGTGCGAGGCGTTTGAACTCCTGCTTGTCGCCGCCGGAGGTGATGCAGTGCCGGAGCTCATCGTTCATGATGAGCACCTCGAAGTCACCGATTCGTCCGCGGTAGCCGGAGTTAAAGCACATATCGCAGCCTCTGCCATGATAGAAGATCCGGCCAGGACGTGTGCTTAGGCCTGCCGCCTGCAGCTTCTCGACCGGCACCATCGTCTGCTCCTTACAGTTCGGGCAAATCCGACGAAGCAGTCTCTGCGAGATGATACCACGAAGACCCGCGGAAATAAGATATGGCGCAACGCCCATATCCTTCAGTCTGTCGATAGCCGACACTGCATCCTCGGTATGGATGGTCGTGATGACGAGATGTCCGGTCATCGCCGCACGCATCGCGATCTCAGCGGTCTCACCGTCACGGATCTCGCCGACACCAATGATATCCGGGTCCTGTCGCAGGATGGCACGAAGACCGGAGGCAAAGGTAAGACCGACCTTTTCATTAATCTGTACCTGGGTTGCACCCTTCATGTTGTACTCGACCGGATCCTCCAGGGTGATGAGGTTCGTGTGTTCGGAAAGAAGCTCATTCACAAGCGCATACATCGTGGACGATTTACCAGAACCTGTAGGACCTACGATCATGATGACGCCGGCCGTTAAGCCGAGAAGCTTCGTCACCTTTGCATCCTCCGCTTCCGGAAGACCGATACCGCGCCTGGTCAGCTTGTCAGCATTACGACGAAGGAGTCGGATTACGATTTTCTCGCCATAGATCGTCGGCAGCGTCGAGATACGGAGATCGATATCCTCGCCCTTGATCCGGACACGTGCCGCGCCATCCTGCGGGATTCTCTTCTCGACGATATCGAGCCTGGACATAATCTTTATACGGGAAATGACAGAATCCTCGAGATTCTTCGGAATCGTCAGGATCCGGTGAAGTCGGCCATCGATACGCATCCGGATGACCATGTCGCCCTCGGACGGCTCCCAGTGAATATCGGAGGCATTCTCCGTATACGCACGCTCGATGATCGAGTTGACGAGACGGATCGTCGGTGCTGCTTCAGAGTCATTGATATTGTCCTGCTCCGCTGTCGTGACCTCGTCAGCAATGCCGGCTTCAGCACGCATCTGCGCCATCGCCTGGGCTGCACCTTCGTTACCGTATAGAGTGTTGATCGCATGGTCGACGGCATTGCCGGCTGCGATCAGCGGGATAATGTTTTTGTGACTCGCCTTCTTCGCATCCTCAAACGCCATGAAGTTCGTCGGGTCGGCCATCGCGAGATACAGGGAATCCTTCGCAATCGACACCGGTACGATACGATGCTGCTTCGCAAGCGTCTTCGGGATATACTGCGACATCTCCGGTGCGATATCCTTCTTCGTGAGGTCGATATAATCGATACCAAGCTGCATCCGGAGCGCATCGATGATCTGCGACTCCGTGACATAGCCATTGTTCACGAGCGTTTCGCCGAGACGCGCATGCTGCTCCTTCTGAAGCTTCAGCGCCTCCTGAAGCTGCTCCTCGGAAATCAGATGGCTGTCCACCAGCATATCGCCAAGACGTTTTGTTTTCATGCTATGCTCCTAGCCTTACCAAAATAAGAATTGACACAGAAAAGTAAAATCAGCAGCTCACGCCTCAAGGATCGTCTTCATCATCAGCATAGAGAACTCAAGTGTGCTTCGGAAGCTCTTTTGCTTGTTCTCCTCCGCATAGAGAATCTCACCCTGCCAGGTGCTCTTCCGACGCGAAGTCGTCAGGACAAAGAAGGTGAACTCACGACCGCGGTCCTTCGAGATATCTCTTCCCGGATGCGTCAGAATATATTCCGGAAGACGAATTTTCATATAGATGGTCTCGTCATAAATCTCCTCGGCAAGCGCCCGCTCCTCCGGGTCATCCTCATCGTAGAAAATAAGCTCGTCATTGCTTTCGCTTCGCTGCACATTGCCTTCACTGTCGGCATAAGCTCCATCCGTAATACTATTTTTCCGATACGCATCGCCGGCTGTCGCAAGCTCTGTAACCTCCGATTCCCTGGCATCTCTCCCTTCCGGATCCTTCTGAAGATCCTGAAGTGTAGCCGCTGTATTGTCCTCGGCATAGGCCTTTCTGCCTCTCGCATGCCTAACGAAGGTTCTCGCCCGGTCCTCCGCCTCCGGATAGCCCCAGAGATCATAGAGCTCTTCCATCTTTTTCAGAAGATCCATACCGGAGCTGAAAATAATCGGACGATCATCATAGGGCTCGACGATCCGGCCATAAAAATCACCATCCGCATGCCCGTCCACGAGGATACCAATCAGGTCAATTCCCCGCATCAGGCCCTTATCCATGCCGCTTCCCGTTGTCCGTGCCTCAGTCTTAAGGCTTCCATCAGCTGCTAACTTTTTTGTTTTCTTTTCAGCCATACTATTACAGCCCCACCTATCATCCTGCAATGATTTCAAATCTTAACGATTTCAATTGATTCACTTTTTACCTACTCAGATACATCTTTGTTTGCATCATCGAGGGCATCCTCCATCATCTTGAGAAGCTCGAGCGCTGAACGGAAATACTGCTCCTTGTTCTTCTCGGCCCAGATGACCTTGCCCTGCCAGGTGGCGTTCTCTCTATATTTGACATCTACGATGAAAGTGCCGTGGCCGATCTGCTTTGGTTCAGAGTCCTTCAGTTCCGTCGTTTTCTTCTCCTCAGCCTTTGTTCCCATGGTTCTTTCCTCCTGTATTCGATAACGATTATTTCTTACAAAATATTAATAGAAAAATTACTGCCACCTATCGTAAAGACGTATCGCATTTCTGCATTTTGTCTTTTCTTATGGATTTTGTCATCCTTAATAAATTTAATAAATGGCAACAACAAAATTATCATATCATACTATACAATATTTTTTCAAATATAGTACCACAAAAATCGAAAACGCTTACATTTTTAATGAAATTTCTAAGTTTTACAAGGAAAGCATCGCAGGCGATGCTTTTGAACACGCTCGCCGCTAAGGCAACCCGAAATTTCATGCATGCAAGAAATTTCGGGTTAACAATAAAGGCGATGCATCTTTTACGATGCACCGCCTTTATCGTTACGAAAAGAGGGGAAAAATATATTCATCACTGCCCTTCCGGACAGGAATGATATCAGGTTTATGCTGCGATTCCGAACTCCTGTGCCCAGTAGGTTGTTCCATTTACTGTGTAGGTTGAGAAAGAACAGGTTGTGAACTGAGAAGAAAGGATATTTGCTCTATGCGTCGGGGATGCCATCCAGGCGTCTACAACTTCATCTGCGGAATTGTATCCCTCTGCGAGGTTCTCACCATACATAAGAGCATCATTGACTGTGTACCATGCAGAGCCATCCGGTCTCGTGTGTGAGAAGGAAGTGGAAGCTTCCTGTGCTCTTACATTTGCAGCCTGCTCAAGGGAAGCATCATAGCGAACCTCAGAGAGTCCGTTTGCTACGCGGATCGCGTTAACCTTCTCAAGTGCTGCAGCTGTCGCACTGTTCTGTGCGAAAGCTGTCATGCACATCATCTGTACAAGTACTAATATTAAAACTACTATCTTTCTAAGATAACTTCTCATCTTTTAATCCTTCAAATGTAACTGGCTGACCTTTCGGTCCCTATAGCTTTGCGTCGCTGGATTTCTCCAGGTTTGCTATTTAGGTGATGGGTAAAAAGAAATGGCACCGGATATTCTATCCGCTGCCAGTTAACCTAGATCTTCTTTTCAGTTAATTCCTTTCGAGAATTAATCCTATGAACGTTCATCACATCGTCCATGAAGATTGCAACTGGCTGACCTTTCGGTCCCTATAGCTTTGCGTCACCGGATTTCTCCGGCTTTGCCAGATAGAAATGTAGGTCGCATCTCCATCTTAAACAGACTTCTCTTTCTGCTTACAACTCGAATTATACGCTGAAAATATTAAATTGCAATATCTGTTTTTCATTTTATTTTCCAGTTTTAAGTCTCAGATGCAAGTCCTCACCGCGTTTCGATATTTAAGTTCTGCCTTTTTAGATAAAAGGACGCGGACTAAATTAGTCCGCGCTTAAATGGTAAAAGCTTAATATAAAAACTTTATGCCTGATATCTCTGCACACCGGTAAGCGCCGCATGCACCGGGAACCGTGTGCTCCCGCCGGCCGGACCCGAACAGGTACTGAGTGTCAGAAGATCCGGACGCTTCGTAAAATCAATATCATCCGCGTAAGCGCTAAACTGCGACAGCTTCATGCACATCGCGACATAGTCATCATAGCCGTCTTCTCCCTCAAAATCCTCGTAGGTCTTACTGCCCTCCTGCGTCTTATAATATGAAAAGATTTCATACCGGCGCACCTTGTCCTCTGTGTAAATATAGATATACGGATTTGCCGCACAGAGCTCCGGCTTTGACAGGAACCACTTGAGTTTTCCAAACATGGTGCCATTCTTCATGTTATGGCCGAAGATAAAGGTATTCTTACTGAGAAAATCATGCGGACTAAGCGCATCATAAAAGATCGACCCTGCAGAGTTTGACTGCTTATCGAAGGTCACATGCAGGTAGTCCACATTGTCCTCACTGTAAACCATCGGATACGTAATGTTGAGGGACGGAATGACGATGACGCCCGCGAAGTCCGGATTCAACGCAGTAAGTCCTGCGAAGTCAATGTCCAGTGCCGGATACTCCCAGGTCTCTCCCGCAGCCTCCCCGGCACCGCTCCCGCCATCCGTCTTTCCTCCGGAAGCATTGTCTGAAGATCCATCGTCCGTATAGACCATGATGTACTTTTCTTCTATCGTGTTGTAGGCATCCTCGCCCGCCTTATATTCGAGAAAATCTCGAATGAACATGGTGCCGCAGCTGATCACGACAGTAAGGGCCAGAATCGGAACCGCATAGAACAGAATGTCTCCGATCGTCCGCTTCTTTTTCTTCTTTCGATGCAGATCCTCCCGCCGTACGAAGGGCTCATCATCTTCTTTAATATTATTCATAAAATACACCTCAATAAAATGATTATACAGAAAAAGCCGGCAGTTGCAAAGCAACTGCCGGCTCATAAAGCTTATAAATTATTCCTTAGCAGCGATAGCGCCAGTCGGGCATGCAGACTCGCAGGAACCGCAGTCGATACACTGAGACTCATCAACTACATACTTGGAATCGCCCTGGGAAATGCACTCTACAGGACATACAGATGCGCAAGAACCACAGCTGATGCACTCGTCAGAAATAAAATGTGCCATAATGAAACCTCCTGGAAAATAAATATTATAAACTTTGTGTTCAAGTGACTTATTACCACTTATGAGTGTATTGTAATCGATAAACGCGACAGCCGCAACGAAATTTTTTCCGTATTTTGTATTTTTTGGGAAAATGATTTTAGTTTTAACTAACTAATTCCCACCTAACTTCTAGGTGGGAATTGACAAAATCTTCGCATTTCGTTGCTGGTGCAAAAATCTGTTGCTTTCGCAATGCCGGTTAAACGCCCGCCGATGGAAGCATTACTCTTCTTCGTCGTCTCCGCCTTTGCCCTTCTTTTTCTTCTTCTTTTTCTTGCCGCCGAGCTTCGGGAGCTTCAGCTTGAGCTTCGGAAGGTGAAGGCCCTTCTTTTTCTTTACCTGATCAACTTCATTGAGATTTGTGCCCTCAGGCATACCCTGCGCGGCAGCCTCGGCCTTTGCCTTCTTCTTTTTCTTCATACGGCCGATCAGCATCACGATACCGGCAATGAGCGCTTCCAGGATGATCATCGCAACCATACCAAGAACAAACGGCAGAATGGCGAGCTTAATGTTCACACCCGATTTTTTCTTTGCAGAGGATTCGGTCGGCGGAACAGGGAGCGAAGGATTGCCATCCGCGTCTGTTTCGATGATCGGATTGCCATCCTCTCCGGTTTCGAACAGAGGATTACCGTCCATGTCCTTCGGGATCATAAGATTGCCTTCTGCGTCATTACGGAAGACCGGCATACCGGCTGAATTTGTCTCGATCACCTGGTTTCCGTATTCATCGGTTTCCAAAATCGGATTGCCATTCTCATCGGTTTCAAGCGGCGGGAAGGTCTCTTCCTCCGTCGACTCGCTCTCGCCATTTTCACCCGCTGCCATCGATGCAGCCTCCTCAGCGGAAATCGGCTTACCTTCGGCATCGATCCGCTGGAAATAGCTCTCGAAATTGTTGCCATGGCCGATGACCATCTGCTGCTTCGCGATCTCTTCGAGATTTGTGATCTTCGCGGTCGCCGTCTGGGACAGATCGACGTAACCGGTCTTGATGCCGGCGTAATTTGTGTAGCCCCATTCATTATCCTCGTCATCTTTTACGGTACCACTGATGTAAAGGAGCGTACCATCCGGAATCAGGAGGTTGATCGCATAGTTTGCTTCCTTCGAGGGCACCTGCATGAGATGAATGCCTCCATCTCCCACAGATGAGCCGGGGTTGTCCTCGAGCTTACTCTGTCCTTCGCTAGCAGCAGAGCTTGGCGGTGTCGTATAGTCGCCGCCGGCGTTTGCCATGGCTGCCGCAATCTGGGATTCCTTCACAGAGGATGCTGTCGTCGCTACCGTTTCAGCCGCTGTGTCATTCGGATCCCCGTTCCAGTACTCACTCCCGCTGGTGCTGGTTGAACTGCTGTTCGTGCCGGAATTTCCGGTGTTGGTATCCGCTGATGCGCCGGTGCTGGAGGCATTGGCCACATCCTGTGAGGTGTTACCGGCATCGACGGTGGTTTCATCGATGTCCTTCTGCGAACGAACGATAACATAGAAATCCGCTTCCTCGCCCTTGAAATCAGGATCGGCAAGCGCCGTGCCGGCTGCATAGGTCGTCTCCGGCTCCGTCGGGATCGTCTCGCCATTCTCATCCGTTTCCGGGACCGCCGTCGTGCCATCCGCTTCCTCTGAAGCAGCCGCCGTCTCCGGGGCCGCCGTCGTCTCATCGGCATACGCCACAAGCGGCTCGAGGCTCACCAATCGATCAGCCTCTGATTCGATCAAAAGCGATAATTTAAATGGCATTCCAAGCGCTAAAATCAAAGAAATTGATAAAATATTCCATTTCTTACATGGTTTATATGACATATAAGCTCCTGATAGAACAAAATATTAAAATCATTCAAAATATGTGCAAATATCAACACAGCTATTATCGTCACGAAAAGTCAAAAACATAATTTTGAGATGAGAATCATCTAAATTGCAGATAAATAATTGCCAAGATGAACTTGTCTGCATCATATTTCGATGGCTTTCACTCTGTATGCAGATAAT
>OMZX01000051.1:0-10207 GCA_900315665.1 uncultured Eubacteriales bacterium | reverse complement strand
CTAAGGTAAGAAAAAAGAGCCCAATGATAAGCAGCGTTATACCGCGCCAGTGATGTGAAAAACTGCTTTTCCTCAATGCTTCCTTCATGCGGCTCTCCTTTCGTGGATATGCTAAACCATTTTTATTGTAACACAAAATTTGCTTTCCTCTCGTTCAGAGTGAAACATTCAAGCTATGAATTTGAAAAAGCACATATTACTAAACCGGTCTACCAATATGTAGGAAAATATGGTAAATTTAGGGAAATGATTCAGGAGGTATTATATGACAGCACACAAAAATGAACGTTGGTTTTTCTACAAGGATGCCGTAGCAGAATCCGGTGGTGAAGGCGTGACAAAGCGGGTTCTAGCATATTCCGATGATGTGATGGTCGTCGAAAACACATTTTCAAAGGGCGCCGTCGGCAAGCTCCATCACCACCCGCACACCCAGATCACCTACATTAAAAGCGGTGCGTTTGAGTTTACCATCGACGGCGAAAAGCACGTCGTCCGCGAAGGCGATACTCTACTGAAAACAAACGGTGTCGAACACGGCTGCGTCTGCTTAGAGCCCGGCCAGCTCATCGACGTTTTCGCTCCCTACCGCGAGGACTTCGTCACCGACTGATGTGACATCAGGGCTTCTATTTTTCTTCTTGCGGAAAAATTATATCGTGCTAGAATAAGTGATGTTCTCGCAAGAAGACGGAAGCTTAGCTCAGCTGGGAGAGCGTCTGGGTCACAACCAGAAGGTCATGGGTTCGAGCCCCGTAGTTTCCACGAAAAAAGAAGGCTTTTGCCTTCTTATAAGCGATTTGTGCTATATTAAATAAAATTTTTTTGCATGAAGGAGGCATTGGATGGGTATGGTTTTATATGACGGAAGACCGGCGGACTGCTCCGGGCGGTCGGAACGGGAAATCAAGGTGTATGATCTGCTGGATTCGCTGGGAATCCCGTTTCAGAGGACCGATCATGCCCCGGCGACGACGATGGAGGTCTGCGACGTGATCGATGCGGTGCTCGACTGCCTCATCTGTAAGAATCTTTTTCTCTGTAACCGCCAGCAGACCGACTTCTATCTCCTCATGATGCCGGGCGACAAGGTGTTTAAGACGAAGGAGCTTTCACCGCAGATTCACACGGCACGGCTCTCCTTCGGGTCACCGGAAAAGATGGAGGAAATGATCGGCACGCACCCGGGTTCTGCCTCCATCATGGGCCTCATGAATGACCCGGAGAACAAGGTGCAGCTCATCATGGATGAGGATGTCGTGAAGGGCGAATATATCGGCTGCCATCCGTGCATCAACACATCTAGCCTTAAGATAAAGACAAAAGACATCATGGAGAAGTTCCTCCCGGCCGTGCACCACGAACCGATCTTCGTGCACCTGACCGGTGAAGTATGACTTATATGACACCGGGGACGGTTCTTTCTGTCAGCTTTTTATAAATAGCTGACAGAGAGAACCGTCCCCGGTGTCACTTTTCCTGTGATATTACTGCGCGCAAAGAATGTCGTGGTTAATCGTATCATAAAAGTGCGAACGGATTGCCGCATAGTCATGCGGATAGGCCGCCATCAGCCACATCGCCTTCGTGACGGTGGCTTCGAAGGTCATGTCATAAGCCTCGAGAAGCTTGAAATCATTTTTCACCTTCTGCCCGACCTGATAAATCTCCATATTGGAGCCTTCGTTCACGACCTGGGTTGCCATGACCGTAAACTTGCCTTTTTCTGCCCATTTCTCCATCTCTGCATAGAACTGATCGACGAGCTTTTCCGGCAGTCCGCCGACGCCGAAGGACTCAATGACGATGCAGTCGTAATTTTCAAAAAGATAGCCGAGCATCTCGGGACGAGAACCGGGAATCAGCTTCATGACACAGATGGAATCCGAAACCTTCCGTTGGAAATGAACCGGTGTCGTAACCGGTTCATAAGGAATATACCGGATGATCCGACCATCCATGATCTTCGCAAGCACCGGAAAGTTTACGCTGTAGAACGCGTTGTAGGCGCGGGACATCATCTTCTTTGCACGTGTCCCGGCGATGACATTGCCATCGAAAACAAGCACTACGTCCATCGAATAATCATCACACGCATAGATGATGCTGTCACGAAGATTCATCTTTGCATCGGTACCATCGATGTTGATCGGCTTCTGCGAGCCTGTGATCACGATCGGCTTTCGGGAATTCTGCACCATATAGCTGAGCGCCGCCGAGGTGTAGGCCATCGTATCCGTGCCATGCGTGATCACGAAGCCATCATATCGATCATAATTTTTCTCAATTGCGCCGACGATCTCCGCCCAGACAGCCGGCGTCATATTGGTCGAGTCAATGTTACAGAGCTGGAGAACATCGATATCGCAGTACGATTTCACCTCCGGAACAAATCCGAGAATCTCCTCCGCCGTGAATCCCGGTCGGAGACCATTCTCCGTCTGCACGGATGCGATCGTACCGCCGGTTGAAATGAGTAAAATCTTTTTCATTTTTCCTTTTCTTCTTTCCTCTTCGCCATGTCGTCACATCAACTGTATTTCTATTTATTACGAAATCTTCTTCCATTCAGTTCAAATGCTCCGTACAGGCTTTATGCACCACGTTGCATACAATGGTACAGAAAAAATGTTATTTGTATATCCAAAATTCAGTTCAGAAAAACGGATTGCATATTCCGCATTATATTTGTCCATGTAATTGTTTAGACTTGTTGAACGTTTTCTTCGTCCAGATTTAATTTCAGCAGGTATTATATTTCCATCCTTATCTTCAAATATAAGGTCAATTTCCATCTTCTCAGAAGGTTTGTAATAATACAGTTTTATATCCTGCGCAAATAGTTGCTGCACCACATAGTTTTCAATAACCGCGCCTTTATACATATTTGGCTGTTCTGGCAGCAGATCTTTATAGTGAAGTCCACACGCATTTGTTAAAATGCCTACATCAGACAAATATATTTTGAAGTTGCTGTTCTCCTCATACCCTTTGAGGGGATGTTCTGGCATTTCTACGCGATTAATTATATAAATCATGCCGCTGGATTCCAACCATTCAAGTGCTCCTGAAAAATCTCTACGATTCGCATATGGACGAATATCCGTATACTTGAATTTCGGATTTTCCTTTGCTAGCTGTCTGGGGATAGACTGATAAACCTCTACTATTTTAGCGCCCTCTGCAGCACTTAAGGTATATTTCGTCATATCAGCAAGGTAAGCAAGCTGCAGATTTTTCAATACTCCTTCCTGCATAGAATATATATTTCGTTCAGCTTCTATATATTCCTGAACTACTTCCGGCATACCACCTGTAAAGAGATAATCGTGATAAAGGCGAAGTGCTTTATTATGAATTCCCTCTATAAGGAATTCTTTCTTTTCGAAAGCTTCAAAAATAGCATCTCTTAATAATTCATCTCCACATGCAAGCAGGAACTCTTCGAAGTCCATCGGCTGCATTTTTTCAAGGCTTACCTTTCCTACAGGAAATGAGCTTTCAAAACGTTGTAGTTTTACACCGAGCAGACTTCCTGCAGCAATCACCCGATAATCTTTCTCCGATTCGCAAAAATATTTCAAGGATGTAATAGCACGTTCACATTTCTGAATTTCATCAAAAACAAGTGCCATTGAAGAATCAATACGTTGTCCGAGAAAAATACTCATTTTCCTGAGCAAATCTTCAGGCTTTAAACTTCCATCAAAGATAGTATTTATTTCCGGTGTTTCTTCAAAATTCAGATATAAATAATCATGATAATGCTCTCGGCAAAAGTCCTGAATCAACCAGGTTTTACCAACCTGTCTGGCCCCAATGATCATCAAAGGTTTTTCATGATGCTGATCCCATTTTTCCAAAACTTTGCTGAACTTTCTATACATAAATTAAGTCCCTTCAAACGAAAATGTTTATTTACTCAATCTATTTATAGAATATCATAAATGCGATTTTTTTGAAACATTTCAAAATTTTTTTGTTATTTTTTTGAATACTTTCAATTTTTCTTCATATTTTTCTTGAAATATTTCATGATTTTTGTATTTTAGATCAGATTCAGTATCCTCGGATCACGCTAACTGGATGTCCTGCAAGGTAGGACTTGTACTGTGCGACGGCCATGTCGACAGCGCGGAGCCGTGATTCATGCGTGAGCCATGCGATGTGTCCGGTGATCGTGCAATGCGGGCAGCCGATGAGCGGCGACCCATGCTTTGGTGGTTCCTCCGCGAGCACGTCAAGACCGGCCGCATAGATTTCGCCGGATTTCAGCGCATCCGCGAGCGCCGCTTCATCGATGAGCTTTCCACGTGCTGTGTTGATGAGGATCGCCGACTTCTTCATCTTCTTTAGCGCCGTAGCGTCCACGAGATGCTCTGTCTCCTTCGTATGCGGCACATGCAGCGATACGACATCAGCAGCTTCGTAGATTTCATCCAATGTCTCCACCTGCCGAATCTCCCGGTAGAGTGCTTCACTCCGCGCATGAAGCTCTGCAGCAAGCTCCTTTTTGGCAGGGTCCTCTTCGCCGTTGGCTGCCTCCAGCCCGTTCTCTCTTGCAAGCATCCGATAAATGTCTTCTGCCGACTTTTTATGCCGACTCCACGCGATGACCTTCATCCCGAAGCCTCGTGCAATCTCCGCCATATGCAGGCCAATGTTTCCAAGTCCCACGATACCGATCGTTTTCCCGAAAAGCTCAACCTGCGGTGTCAGCGTATGGCAGAACTCATCCTCCGACATATTCGGTGCACTCCAGTCGGTACGCTGAATGTAGTCATTGTGCAGATCCACGTGGTGACAGATGTTCATAAGAAGTGCAAAGCCATACTCCGCGATTGTCGAGGAGCCGTAGATCGTGTTCGTAAGCGTCAGATCATGCTCATCACATACCGCCTGCTCATACATCTCATACCCATGCCCTAGCATCCCGATATAGTGAAGCTTAGGGTGATGGCTTAAAAATTCGCGATTGATAACCGACGGCCCGATCCATATGCCGAATGCTGCCTCCGCATCGCCTAAAAGCTTATCAATCTCCGGTGGCGCCGGATAGCTGCCGGCGTTGATATACTCGACCTCCGCTCCCGGAATCTCCTCAAGCTTTTCCCAGTGCGCTCTCAGCTCCTCCGCTGAAACATTCGCCTCGCTGCTATCCTCTTGTAACACCACTATTTTCATAACCTCAATCTCCTCTTTTCAACGTTCATTTATTATTTCAAGCAAATCATACAGAATCTATATATGATAAAACACGGGCTGCCGCGGTTCACCGCGACAGCCCCGTCAACGTCCCTATTCCATTATACAGCCATTGCCTTTTTTCCGGATACAATCTCCTCCATCGCTGCAATAAACATATGACACTCCTCGGAGGTTCCGATGCTCACCCGGCTGTGTCCCCAAGGTGCTCCGATCATGATCTTCCGGGCGGCGAGCTCCTTCTTAATCCGCATCGGATCCATAATCGCCTTCATCTCATCGGACGCATCCTCCGGCGCACCGAAGAAAACGAAGTTCCCGGCAGGCGGTACCACCATGAAGCCAAGCTTCTCAAGCGACTCCGCCACATAATTCCTGTTCCGCACATTCTTCGCACGGATCTCCTTGATATAATCCTGATGCTTGAGCGCCTCCTCGCAAGCCATAAGACCTGGTCCCGGATAGTTCCATGCCTGGCAGGCCTTGATCAGCGCATCCGCCATGGAAGGCTGCGTAATGCCGTAGCCGATTCGCATACCGGCAAGTCCATACGCCTTCGAGAACGTACGCTGCACGATCAGCGGTCGGTCATAGCCCTTCTGGATCATCTCGATGAGGCTATAATGTGTCGGATCATCGATATACTCATAGTACGCTTCATCCACCACGACGATGATATCCTCCTCATCATCCTTGTGAAGCTCCGCCGCCTTCGCATGCACCTTCCGCACAAATGCCTCCACCTCATGCGAGTTGATATAGGTGCCGGTCGGGTTGTTCGGATTCACGACGACGACAATCTTCGTCTTCTTCGTAATTGCGTTATACATCGCGTCCAAATCATACTTAAAATCCTTCGTGAGCGGAATTTCGACGCGCACGCCGCCATAATCGCTGACCATATCCGCAAATGCATCATAGGACGGCATGCAGTAGATAACCTCATCTCCCGGATTCAGGAAAATTTCACCCGTCATATCGATGATGGCACTTGATCCTGCGCCAATGACTACATAATCCTCAGGATTACAGGTTTCACCGAACTCATTGGTCTCGGTGGCTTCCTTCGCGGTCTTGTCGATCCCATAGAACTTCGCGATCGCACGCTTCAGATCTACTGCAAAGAAATCCTGATACTGATTCGACATCGAGACATGATCGATCAAAAACTGCTTTACTTCCGGTGCCGGACCATAATTGTTTTCATTATAATTAAGACGAATCACACCCTTTGGCGTCGAGGTCTTCTGCCGTGCGCCTCTCTTACTGGCCGGCTTAACCTGCATCGCATCTCTCAGTAATGACTTTACACTTTTCATGATGAAATCCTCCCTTTTCAAACCTAACTATTTGGAAACAGTACTATGTTCTAAAATTAAGTCCTGCCTTTCGGATGATCCATCTTATCGTATATTTCTTCTGGCTTGACATTATGTTCTCCCTATTAAGAATTCACGACACTCGATAAAATCGGTTTTGATTCCTCTTTATCTGCTTTTGAAAGTATTTTAATTGACTTTTCCGGTATTTTTAGTGTTCTGTCATGCTTCACAAACATCACTACGGCAATAATATTAAGAATAAACTGCGCTACACACGGTGTGATCCAGATACCGTCTGTTCCGAGAAAATGCGGGAAAATCACGAGCAACAGCGGCGTTAGAAGCACCGGATCCAGGTAAATCATGATCATCGAATAAATATCCTTACCAACTGCATAAAAGAAGGAATTTGTGACCCGCACCATACCGGTGAAAATAAGCTGCGCCGCGGTGAACTGCACTGCATGGATAGCTTGCGTAGCCGCTTCCCCGCCGTAACCAAACATCAGCGGATAGACGCCAGCTGTAAGCATTGTAAAGAAGAAAAGGGCAAGGCTTATGGCATAGGCTGTTCCGATGGCATGTCGGCGGATCCACCGAAGACCGTCCGCATCATGGGCACCATGTGCGAAGCTTGCGAGCGGCTGCATGCCCTCTGCGACACCAATCAACAGAATTCGATAGGATCCAACTGTAGACCCGATCAGTGCGTAGCTGCCGACGGCAAAGGGATCGCCGGAGTGAAGGCAGGCAACGTTTTGCTCGAGAATCAGGAAAGATGGCGTCAATGAGATGCCGAATGGGGAAATCGCTGTAAACAGGATGCGTTTTGCGATGTCCCGATCGAAGCCGATTTCCTTTATGGTCAGCGGATCCTCCTTCTTATGGCGAAGGATATAGAGGCAGCAAACGGTCGTGAAGCCCTGCGCTGTGACGGAGGCCACGGCCGCACCGGCTATGCCGGCGTGAAGTACTGCCAGTGAGAAAAGATCGAGGCTGGAATTGACTGTGAGGCCACCGATCATGATATGCATCGCGGTCACAGCCCGATTATCGTTTCGAAGGATCGGTGTTAAGCCGCAGGAGAAAACCTGTAGTAAACCACCCCCGATCATCACACGGGCGTAAATCTCAGCTTCGTGAAGAAGCTCTCCCTCTGCACCCATCAGCTTAAGGAGTGGTGTCAGAAGTGCCATGAAGAAAACTGTCGCGAAAAGACCGATCACGAAAAGGAGATATAGGATATTGCCGCGTACTCTTTTCGCACCCTCCTGATCACCGGCCCCCTGCTTCATCGACATGATCGCTGCACCGCCGCAGCCGACACCTGTACCAACCGCCGTGATAAACGCGATGATCGGCCAGGCGACATTGATGGCACTCAGCGCTGTACTGCTGACGAAGTTACTGACGAACAGGCCGTCGATCACAGAATATGTGCCCTGCAGCAGCATCGTGATCATGGAGGAGGAAACATATTTCCGAAACTGCTTCCGCCGCTCACTTTCTGCTGTCTCCGGTTTTATAACCGTCGTTTGCTGCATTGTCATTTCTGTCACCATTTTCCTTCAATAACATACCGGGAAACATCTTCTATGTCTCCCGGAAAAAATTCATCTTATCAGCTTGTGCTGGATGCCGGCTGGATCTCTACGGCCTTCTCCATAAGTGCATCTCTATCATCCTGTGAAATACCGGACAGGATGCCATTGATGGCTTCACGAAGTCCATCATTACCCTTCTTTACAGGGATACCAAGATCAGTCTCTTCATGTGAAACCTCGAAACCGGTGCCATCCTTGAAATCAAGGATAACGAGATCCGGGTTCGAGAACTGGATGGACATAGCCGACGGAATATCACAGCAGAAGCCATCAATCGTCTTCGCATGAATACCGGAAACCATCGCTGCGAAGGTATCCAGCGCAGCACCCTTCGTCGCATAACCTGTGATCTGATCCAGCACATCATACCAAACAGTATTAAGAGCACTTGTAAATGTTCCGCCCTTTAGATCCGTGATGCTCTTCGCGCTTGCATACGGGCTGTCCTTTGAAACGACGACGCAAAGATCTGCGTTGTAATAAGGATCCGAGAAGTCTAGCGTCTGCATACGTTCACTTGTGATGGACATACCAGCGATCGCGCAATCTACCATGCCGGAGGAAATCGAAAGGATCAGGCCATCCCATTCAACCTGTGTGATCTTAAGCTGAAGACCCAACGAATCTGCAATCTTCTTTGCCATCAGGACATCATAGCCGTTCATATAGGAGCCATTTGTGGTCATGACGGCATCATTCGAAGCATCATTCTGGAGCCAGTCAAACGGTGCATAGTCCGCTGACATGCCGACCGTCAAAACACCAGATTCGATGGTCTTAATGTCTCCGGCCGCTGCACTATCACCTGCCGCCGCTATCGTATCACCGGAAGCCGCTGCACTATCCGCCGCTGCAGAAGTCGCAGCCGCTGCAGCCGCAGTCGTAGCCGTGGACGAAGCACCGCCGCACGCCACTAAAGAGAGTGCCATACAACCCGCCATTGCCATCGCAACAAGTCTCTTTTTCATAATCGTATCCTCCTCTTTTCCTTCGGTCCGCCAATGCTTCATTCTGCACGTCATCCCGAAGCTTTATGTTTTCTCATCCCTTCGGATGTGAAAGCCATTTGTCTTAAACCTTCAATCCCTGAAAAGCCAATCGAAGTCTCTATATTTCAGCCAAATCGTTCATCAGCCATTTCTGAATCTCGACAGGAATTCCTGCGTCCGCTTATTCCTCGGATGATTGAAAATCTGATCCGGCGTCCCCTGCTCTGCGATGAGACCATCATCCATGAAGATCGTCTTCGTCGAAACATCTCTTGCGAACGCCATCTCATGTGTCACGACGATCATTGTCATACCTTCCTTAACGAGATTCTTCATAACCTGCAGCACCTCACCGACCATCTCCGGGTCGAGTGCGGAGGTCGGCTCATCAAACAGAAGCACATCCGGCTCCATCGCAAGTGCTCTCGCGATGGCAACACGCTGCTTCATACCACCGGACAGCTGGTGCGGCTTCGCCTTGATATACGGCGCCATACCAACCTTCTCGAGATACTTCATGCTGATCTCTTCCGCATACTTCTTATCCTTATGCCGTACATACCGGACACCCGCTTCACAGTTCTGAAGCACCGTCATATTGGCAAAAAGATTAAAGCTTTGGAACACCATGCCAACCTTCTCACGGAACTTGTTGCAGCCCGCCGCATCCGCCGGCACCTCGGTGCCATGATAAAGAATCTTTCCGCCGCTCGGAATCTCCAGCCGGTTAATGCACCGAAGAAGAGTCGATTTGCCCGAACCTGAGGATCCGATAATTGTGATCGCATCGCCCTTTTCGAGGTCAAAGCTGATGTTTTTCAGCACTAGATGATCGCCGAAGCTTTTCTTTAGATTCTCAATCCGGATGACCGGTGCTGTCGCTTCCGCGGCTCTCGCGGGATTCATCACCTCTGCGTCTGCCATCATGTTTCTATCTATCGCTGCTGTATACATTGTCATCCTCCATTTTTCTTTGCCAAAGCTTCCGTCCGCGTCATTCTCTTATCACGAAGCAAGCAGTCTCTCGGACGTCTGCATTATCCTGAAATTACGCTGCTGCCATTGGCGTAACCGGTGCGACAACCTC
>OMZX01000087.1 GCA_900315665.1 uncultured Eubacteriales bacterium | reverse complement strand
CAGAATAGCCGGCCAGTGATTCCGCGCCGAAGGAGTTCACGACGGACTGCACGACCATCATACCGATGGAAACCGTCGACTGCTGTATGATGGACGGCAGCGCGACACTCGCCATCTCCCGCGCGAGTGCCAGGTCGTACAGCGGCTCCTTCGCCATAATGGAGGCATTGGCAGAACTCACGTCTGTCTTGTAGCGAGTCCGAAGCAGGCGTCCGGAGAAGCCGCATGACCGGCGAACCGATGAGCAGGCCGACCGCGCCAAGCACGACACTGAGTGCAAGAAATGAAAGCAGCGCCGTGCGGATCGCCGTCTTCATGCGCTGGTATTGCCCCGCGCCGAAAAGCCGGCTCACGATCACCGATGCGCCAATGCCTCCACCGCCGGCTACCCAGATGAAGATGTTTGTAAACGAATAGCACGCGCCGATCGCTGCCATCGCATCCTCACCGACGTAACGGCCAACCACCATGGAATCCACCATCGTATACGTCTGCTGGAATATGTTTCCGATGATCATCGGAAGTGCGAAATAAAAGAGTGCCTTCCGCGGGCGCTCCTTAATAAGATACTGGTCTGTCAAAACGTAATACCTCCCTAAAACACTATAGAAGACATAACATATTTTTCGTATATTGTCACGCATCGGTGGTATACCTGACTTTCAATCTCGAATCGGTCAGCTGTCAATCCCGGCACATTTCAGTGCAGCAAAATCCCATCAGTAATCCGTTTTACACATATCGTTAAGCGTGGTAAAATCCTTTACTAATATCTCTTTAGGAGGGCTCTCATATGGAAAATCATGGTGAAGTTGAAGAGGCTGTGACTTATACGTCTACAGATCGTGATAGTAAACTCGTCGACACATCGTCATCGATGACCCGCGATGCAAAAATCGTCCGTACGTCGATCATTGGCATCATCGCAAATATCTTTTTAGCCGGATTTAAATTTTTTGTGGGCTCGATTTCGGGATCAATCTCGATCACACTGGATGCCGTGAACAACCTGTCGGATTCCATGTCCAGTGTCATCACGATTCTCGGCACGAAGTTGTCCCAGAAGCCTGCAGATAAGAAGCATCCATACGGCTACGGGCGTATTGAATATCTTAGCGCAACAATCATCGCCGTGATCGTTCTGTACGCTGGTATCACTTCTCTGAAGGAGTCTGTCACAAAAATCATTTATCCGGAGGCAGCAAGCTACACTACAGTTGCCTTCATCGTACTGGCGGTTGGTATCATTATGAAGCTCCTGCTATCCCGCTACTTCATCGCGGTTGGAAAATCGGTGGACAGTAAGTCTTTGGTGGCTTCAGGCTCGGATGCTGGTTTCGACGCGATCCTCTCGACCTCTGTGCTTCTGGCCGCACTTCTGCTCCGGTTCACGGGTGTAAACCTGGAAGCCTTTGTCGGTACCGTGATTTCTGTGATCATTATAAAAAGTGGCTTTGAGATGCTGCAGGATGCCGTCGGGGACATCCTCGGCGCGAGGCTTAGCCCGGAGCTCACTAAGAGCATCAAAAAAACAATTGCAGAGCATGACAAGGTCTATGGTGCCTTTGATCTTTCACTTCACGCCTATGGACCATCGAAGCTTGAAGGCTCAGTGCATATCGAGGTGCCTGAGGATATGGAGGTTCACGCACTGGAGCAGTTGCAGACTGAAATTGCGATGGATATCTACGAGAAATTTGGTGTTATCCTGACCGGTATCAGCGTTTATTCCCATAACATGACGAGTGAAACTGCAACGGGAATACGGGCGGAGGTACGGAAACTCCTTTCCGAATACAAGGACGTTCTTCAGATGCATGGCTTCTACCTTGACGAAGAGAGGAATTCCATGAAGTTCGACATCATCATTTCCTTCGATACGCCGGCAGAAAAACGGCAGGAGGAATATAAGGAAATCTGCACACGCATACAGGAAAAGTATCCAGACTACACTGTCCGCATTAATCTTGACGCGGACATTTCACAATGATACAGATTTGCAAAAATCTGACCGGAAATGTAAAAATTGTCGTCTTTTCATATTCGAGGCTCTAAAGTAAACTGTCTTACCAGATGTAGGCATTCTAGGAATACTGTATGCTGGGGAGGGAGAATATGGAGCTTGCATTGATCTGTATGAAGCAGGTTTTTTCGATGTTTCTGATGATTCTTGCGGGGTTCGTGCTGACGCGCGCCGGCATCATCAAAATGGAGGCGAAGCAGCACTTTTCGGATCTTTTGCTCTATCTCGTCATCCCGTGCATGGTGCTGAACTCATACATGGCAGAGCATGATGCATCAATGGTGAAGACGCTGTTCTTCTCCTACGGGCTGTCGATCGTCATGATTTTCGTGGGCGTGCTGCTGACGGACCTTTTCACGCTCCACATGAAGAATCCGAATCGCCCGCTTGTTCGCTTCAGTCTCGGCTATACAAACGCTGCCTATTTTGGCTTTCCGCTGATTCAAGAGCTTTTCGGCGATGAAGGCATCCTCTATGCGAGCGCCTATGTCACCGTCTTTAACATTCTTCTCTGGACCCATGGCCAGTGGGTGCTCCGGCAAAAACGTCCAGGCGCATCGGATGCCAATGCCTCTGCCGGGCAGCCGGCGGCGTCGCGGAAGGGGGCATTGCTTTCCATCATAAAGAATCCGGTTTTGATCTCCGTCGTCATCGGGCTCATCATGTTCAGCCTAAACCTCAGACTTCCGGACATCATTCTGACACCGATGCAGATGATCGGCAACATGAACACCCCGCTTGCGATGTTCGTCACCGGTATGATGATTGCAGGTACAAGTCTGCCGTCCCTGTTCCGGGATAAGCTGATCCTTGTCACAAGCTTCGAACGCTTGATCGCGATTCCGGCTGTGTGTCTTGTGCTTCTCTGTGCACTACGGCTATCCGGCATGGCTGTGCAGGTCATCTTCCTCCTCGAAGCTGCACCTGCTGCTGCGATCACCTCCGTCTTCGCAATCCGCGATCACTTCGATGAACGCTTCGGCGCCGGCATCGTCGTCGTATCAACCATTTTCTCCATCATCACCCTGCCGGTCTGCTGCTACCTTCTGACCAGATTTTTGTGATAGCTCTGTACCTGTAAAAACCTCCGTAATTTTGGCTACAACTCATGTAAAAATAAAGTTAGCGCCGATTTCAATTTCTATTTTAGCTAACCTATTTAAAAATTGAGTTAACGCCGTTTGCGAATCAGCAAAGCTGTGTCCGATACGGTTTTCCCGCCTGCATCGCGAGGATGCCTTCAACGCCGCAAGCCACCATGTCACCTACCGCAGCATCCGTGTAAAACGCCATGTGCTGCGTCCAGACAACGTTTTTGAACTGCCGGAGATACGCGAGCTCCCGGTCCTTGAAGATATCATCCCGACGATCACGATGAATGATACCCTCTTCATTTTCGACGGTATCGAGACCGAGTGCACCGATCTTCTCTGACTCGATACCTTCGATCAGCGCCTGCATGTCCATAAGACCGCCGCGGGCACAATTCACGAGAACTACGCCATCCTTCATCTTCGCAATACTTTCCCTGTTGATCATAGTATCCAGCGAATACTCCGCGATAACAAGGTCGAAGTGGCTGTGATATCTTTAACTGTCTTCATTGTACGGGAGGCAAATAAAATAAACGTGACAGAATTATGACAGTTTTGTCATAATCGCATCCGATTTCAGATAATAAACGCTCCTTCCTCCGCCAAATCGCTGTATTTTTCCTTCTTCTATCAATTTTCGAAGTACGCCCTCCACAGAGGATTTGCTAAGAGTAGGGCATAGATTCATGATATCGCTCTTTGAAAATTTACCGATGACTATATTTAATGCTGCCGATACAATATCATATGCACTGCTCTTATCTCCGATAAATGATAGTCTTTCTTCAAAATCTCTATAGCAGGCAATAATTACGCCAAGCATATACTCAATAAATGGAGTCGGATCATTTTCTCCTTCATACCATCTCTGATCCGAGTCCCATAAAGCCCGATAATAAACTTCCTTGGTTTTTTCAATATGCTTTTCCACGCTAATATACTTACCGACTTCAAACCCGGATTGATAAAGAAGAAGCAAAGTTAAAAGTCTGCTCATTCGTCCATTTCCGTCATTAAAAGGATGAATGCAAAGAAAATCCAGCAGAAATGCAGGAATGAGAATCAACGGGTCTACAATCTGTTTATCACGTGCTATTCGAAAAGCATCACATGCATGTTGTACATATACTTCTGTTTCAAACGGTGCTACCGGTGTAAACAGAACCTTTACCGTGCCATCAGAATGATTTTCAGCAATATAATTTTGTGTATTTTTGAACTGACCACCCATACGGACATCTGTATATTGCATCAGGTCTCTATGCAACTGTTTTATATAGTTTGGTGTTAATGGAATATACGCATGGCTTTCATGAACAGTATTTAAAACATCCCTGTAACCGGCAATTTCCTTTTCATCACGATTTCTAGGTGTTGTCTTTTCCTGAACCAGCTGTTTTATCCTGGTCTCCGTGGTGACAATTCCCTCAATTTTATTGGATGCTTCGGTCGACTGTATTTTCGCAAGATCAATCAACCTGTCAAGTTCAACCGGTTTTTGACGAAGATAAAGTTCCTGCCGGCCCTTATATTCATTAATTTGCGCAATGAAAGATATCGTTTCCATATCCCATTTTTGTATTGCAAGTTTTTCGTAATTGAATTCTCTCATAGTCTCTTCCATAAAAATAATCGCTTACTTATTATGTTATTCGCTCAAATTTTATCAATTTTAAGCGAATAGTGCAATAAGCAAGCGATTAATATACTTGTCAGAGAGAATCGTCCCTAATGAAACCCACACTGAAAAAACTGACAGCGAGAACCGTCCCCGGTGTCACAAACGCTTACACAGTCACATATTTCTGGTAGTAATGAAACTCTCCGTCCTTGTCGACGTCGATGATCATATACGATGGCCGATGGTCGATCTG
>OMZX01000004.1:6973-92950 GCA_900315665.1 uncultured Eubacteriales bacterium | reverse complement strand
AACAACTTCATTAACATGGACCCGGATGCGCCGAAGGTTTCGCTCACGAGCGATAACAACCAGGAGCCGACCAATATCTCCATCGTGTGCCGCTCCGATGAGATCAAGAGCGCGGAGGAAGCGGAGTCGCTCGATTCCGAGGTCGATGCAGCCGGCACCACCTTCTGGCAGAGAATTGCGAATGTATTCATTACGATCTGGAACGCGATTAAGGGACTTTTCTCGAGCGATGACTAAGGAGGAAGATGCAATGTATGAATATCCCTTCGGTGGAAAATCGCAAAAGGCTTTGACGGACAAGGAGGCATTATAATGATAAATAAAAAGGCAGCAGGCGTCCTCGCGACGGGTGCGATGACACTTCTTTCGACGATGACGGCCTTCTCGATGATTAAGACGATCGAGATCAATGCGGATCTTGATAATGTGCCGACGCATGAAGCAGGCGAATGCTTCTACCCGGAGTATGAGGTCGACGAGGAGGATGAGAACGGGCTTACGGTGACCTTTTCTGAGCCGATCACAGCGTCAACGGATAACCCGACCGTACCTGCGACAGTCAAGGTGTATATCGCTTCTGATGAGGAAAACCTGGATGATGATCTCCGGATCACCGGCACCGGCATTCGCTCCACTTATGTGGACATGGTGTCTGTCGACAACTCGGAGGCGAGTGCAAGACTACAGGTTTACCCCTTCTATATTTTGACAGCGCCGAATTTAAAACTGGATACGGCGGCGGGCACGCTTTACTGGGATCCGGTTCCTTATGCGGCAAAATATGAGGTGCTCGTCAACTATGCAAGAAAAAATGCCGATGATGAGGTGATCCACCGTACGACCAAGGAGACAAGCCTTAACATCAGTAATTATCTGAAGAGCGCCTACAATGGAGAGCTCGGCATCGCAGTGCGTGCGTTGCCGACTGATGTCAATGCACAGAGCTTCGACATCACTGCTTCAAATCCGATTGTAAACTGGGGCAGCTTCGCCGGGATGGGCGTCAATAACTATAAGGTTGTGGTCAGCTACACCAATACGCAGGGAAACAAGCAGAAAAAGAGCTTTCTCACCCAGAACACGTACTATGACTGCACGGCGTATACAAACAGTGCAAAGAATGGTGAGGTCCATGTCGAGGTAAAGGCGCAGCCGACGACCAACGAAACCCGTTATTACAATATTGCGGTCAGCGACTGGGCACAGGCCACCAATAAGACCGTCGATACCTCGGATTATGAAGAGGACCGGTGGGATTTCCTGTCAGATTATCAATCTGCGGTAGACGGATCCTTCGCCACAAATACAAAGCCGGCAAATGCCTATATGGCCGGACTTTCTACCAATGCCATCGGCTCCGGCGATGCGGATGCGTACTGGAACCGCGTGACCTATAAGTGGCAGTATGTCATCAGTGGTGTGCCGTTTAATCAGGGCTGGAAGAAGATTAACGGCTACTGGTACTACTTTGATGTGGATGGCTTTATGCACACGGGCTGGCTTCAGTGGAACGGCAAGTGGTACTATCTCGAGTCGAAGGTAGGTGCGACCTGCGGCATCATGTATCAGAACATGACCGCGCTCGTGTACGGGCAGAGCTACACCTTCGGCGCTGATGGAGCGTGCGTGAACAAATAGCACATTTTGCGAATTATTAGAAGTGCCTCCGACAGAACGCCGGAGGCACTTCTTTTGGCTGAAAAGCAAATAAAATCTGCAGCCTATGAAAAATATCTGTATGTAAGAAAGTGGATTACGAATTTTTTACCTTCCACTGTTGGTAGACATCGCGTTTTGAGATGCCGCGGTCTTTTGCTACCTGCTTCATAGCATCCTTTTCCGGCATGCCTTGGTCCAGGTAGTGCTGCATGTGATCGGCAAGCGTCATCTCATTCCAGGAGGCTTCGGTTTCAGCCTGGATCGCAGCCGGATCCTTGCCTTCGATGACAAGCACGTACTCCCCGCGCGGCTCCTCCGCTTCATATTTTGCAATCGCGTCGCCGAGCGTCGTCCGGATGACCTCCTCATGCTTCTTCGTAAGCTCCCGGCAGAGAGAAATGCGGCGGTCAGCGCCGAGTGACGAAGCTAAATCCGCAAGCGTTTCCTTCAGGTGATGCGGCGCCTCATAGACGATCATCGTGCGGGTTTCCGATTTCAGCTCCTCAAGAATCCTGGCCCGTTCCTTTTTACCCGCCTTTTCTGTCGGAAGAAAGGCTTCAAACGCAAAACGCCGCGTTGGCAGTGCCGAAATCGTGAGGGCCGTGATACAGGCAGCAGGCCCTGGCAGCGATGTCACCGTAATCCCGGCTTCCGCCGCCTGCCGCACGAGCTCCTCACCCGGATCCGAAATACAAGGCGTCCCCGCATCCGTGATGATCGCAATATCCTTTCCATCCAGAAGCATCTGTACCAGCGACTTTGCCTTATCATATTTGTTATATTCATGATACGCGGTCATCGGTGTTTTAATCTCAAAATGATTTAAAAGATGAATCGAATTCCTGGTATCCTCCGCCGCAATCAAATCCACCCGCTTTAACGTTTCCAGAACTCTAAAGGTAATATCCTCCAGATTCCCGATCGGCGTAGCGCAAACATATAAAGTCCCAGCCATCTCATATCCTCTCTTCTTAGCAAAGCTATTAAGAAATTGTTACTATATTGTTTTCGTAAAGATTAAGATTTGCGTACTATTATTGCAAAAAATAAAGCGCTTTGCTATAGTACAGCATGTATTTTCGGTGGAGACCCGCGCGGGCCTTCCTTTTTATACATGAAAAAAACCCGATTCGGGATAAACATGGCAGGAGATTATTAGAAATATGAAGAAACTGATCGCAACGATTGCACTGTTAACCATGGTATGTACTATGGTCATTGGCTGTGGCGGCAAGAAGTCATCCGACCAGACGACAGCGGCAGCACAGAGCGGCGCAGCTACCGGCGAGACTGATCCGGAAGGAAATCCAGTGACAGAAGAGGCATCAACCGAGGAGGAAACAAATCCGGAGAACGGACTTCCGCTTTCGAAGCAGCCGGATCCGACAGCACCGGTTCTTGATACTGTCATCGTGATGGCACCGGTCAACGGCAAGATTTCCCGTGTGATGGATGCCGTCGATGAGCTCACAGAAGAGAGCCTCCTTACGAAGCTGATCGAGCTCGGTACCGTTGCTGACGGCACGACTTTCGTATCTTTCGATACATCAGACACTGGTAAGACACAGCTTGCAGGTCCGGGCGGCGCAGCAGGCGAAACCGTCGCTGTGAAGAACGGAAAGCTCGTCCTTTCCGGCTTCAAACCGGGTGATGGCCTCGACGAAGCCACTGCCAAGCAGGCCGTAGCTGACACCTACGCCGAAAACTTCGACCTCGATGAGGTGGATGTCGAACTTCAGTAATGATAGAAATCATAAGGGCTGCCGGGTGCCGGCGGCCCTTTTCTTGATTTTTCTGTAGTTCTCTACTACAATGAAAAAGGCTGTGCGGCCGGAAAGGCACTGTACCGCGGCAGAAGCTGCAACACAGTGTGACGATTTCCCGGGCGACAGCATTGTACTAATACTCAACTGCTCTTTCATTCGGAGCAGAGAAAGAAGTGTCACGATGGAAAAGAAACCGTACTATATTACAACTGCAATCGCTTATGCATCGGGCAAGCCGCATATCGGCAACACCTACGAAATCGTACTCGCCGATGCGATCGCGCGATATAAGAGATTCGAGGGCTATGATGTCCGCTTCCAGACCGGTACCGATGAGCACGGCCAGAAGATCGAGCAGAAGGCCGAAGCGGCCGGCAAGACGCCGAAGGAATTTGTCGATGAGACCGCTGGTGAGATCAAGACGATCTGGGACCTCATGAACACCTCCTATGATAAGTTCATCCGGACGACGGACGCTTACCATGAGAAGCAGGTCCAGAAGATGTTTAAGAAGATGTATGACAAGGGCGACATCTACAAGTCCGAGTACGAGGGCTGGTACTGTACGCCGTGCGAGTCCTTCTGGACGGATTCGCAGCTTGTGGACGGGAAGTGCCCGGATTGCGGACGCCCGGTAACGCGTGCGAAGGAAGAGGCATATTTCTTTAAGATGAGTAAATATGCGGATCGTCTCATGCAGTATATCGATGAGCATCCGGAGTTCATCCAGCCGGTTTCGAGAAAGAATGAGATGGTGAACAACTTCCTGAAGCCAGGCCTCCAGGATCTCTGTGTCTCGAGAACCTCCTTCAAGTGGGGCATCCCGGTGGATTTCGATCCGAAGCACGTCGTCTATGTATGGCTTGATGCGCTCACGAACTATATCACCGGTCTCGGCTACGATGTCGACGGAAATTCTGATCCGATGTTTGAGAAGTATTGGCCGGCGGACCTTCACCTGATCGGTAAGGACATCATCCGTTTCCATACACTGTACTGGCCGATCTTTCTCATGAGCCTCGACCTTCCGCTTCCGAAACAGGTATTTGGCCATCCTTGGCTCCTGCAGGCTGGCGGCAAGATGAGTAAGTCGAAGGGCAATGTCATCTACGCTGACGATCTCGTAAACCTGTTCGGCGTCGATGCCGTCCGGTTCTTCGTGATCCATGAGATGCCTTTCGAAAATGACGGCGTCATTTCCTGGGAGCTCATGGTAGAGCGCTATAACGCGATGCTTGCAAACATTCTCGGAAATCTCGTGAAGCGTACGATCTCGATGACCAACAAGTATTTCTCGGGTGTCGTTGAGGACAAGCACGTCGTAGAGCCGGTCGATGAGGATCTGAAGTCAACGATCCTTGAGGCCGTGAAGTCGACGACCGACAAGATGGACAAGCTCCGTGTTGCAGACGCACTGACCGCTGTCTTCGACATTTTCCGTCGCTCGAACAAATATATCGATGAGACAGAGCCGTGGACGCTCGCGAAGGATCCGGCAAAGGCCGACCGTCTGTCCACAGTGCTCTACAACCTGACCGAGGCCATTAACATCGGTGCATCGCTCCTCGAAAGCTTTATGCCGGAGACCGCTGACGCGATCCTTGCTGAAATCAACGCCCCGAAGCGTCCGCTCGCTGAGATGGACAAGTGGGGCCTCTATCCGTCCGGAAACAAGGTAACCGACAGCCCGAAGACACTCTTCGAGCGTAAGGACCTTGCCGCCGTGATGGCTGAAGTTGAGAAGATCGAAGCGAAGCAGAAGGCCGCACTTGCAGCTTCTTCCAATGCCTCCGGCGCTACCTCCTCACAGACAGCAGACGGAAAGGCAGCGGATGGCAAGAGTGTCGCAGCCGGTGCAGCAGCGGCTTCAGCCACAACAGACGTGATGTCAGCCTCGGCAGAAGGCGCAGCGGCCAATGACGGCATGCCGGAAGGCCTCGATGAAAATGGCGATGCCTTCCCGGATACGAAGATTTTTGATCCGGAGAAGAAGCCGGAGATCGTCTATGATGATTTCGACAAGCTTCAGCTCCGCATCGGCAAGATCCTTCATGCGGAAGAGGTGCCGAAGTCGAAGAAGCTTCTTAAGTTTAAGATTCAGGTGGGCTCTGAGACGAGAACCATTCTTTCCGGCATCAAGAAGTTCTATAAGCCGGAGGACCTCGTCGGCAAGCATGTCATGATCGTCGCAAACCTCGCACCGCGCATGATCGCCGGTGAAGAGTCGCAGGGCATGATCGTCGCCGCGGAGGACGCGGATGGAAACATTTCACTGATGACGCCGATGGAGAAGATGCCATCCGGCTCGATTGTCTGCTGATATGGAGCCAAACTACCAGGATCCGGCGAAGGAGCCGACCTATCGGAGTTCGACGAAAAGCATCCCGAGCTATCGGAGTGTGCTGAAGCCGGAAAAGAAGGGCTTCGGGCTGCCCGGGTCCTTCCTTAAATTTTTCGCATTAATTATGATGACGGCCTACGACTTCGCGGTCGTCATCATTCAAAATGGAAAGCTGTACGGCTACTCGGAGCTCTATTACCATATGGCGATTGCGACCGAGGAAGGGCAGTGGTGGCTACGGCTTCATGACGCGCTCATCATTACGGGGCAGTTCAGCTTTCCGTTTTTTGCTTATCTTTTGGTCGAGGGCTTCATCCACACGTCGGATTTCTGGAAATATTTCCGGCGGGTGCTGATTTTTGCGCTTCTGTCAGAAGTGCCTTACGATCTCTGCTTCTTCAATGAGACCTATGACCTCACGCGGCAGAATCCAATGTTTACACTGGCGATCGGGCTTCTTTGCATGTATTTTATGCAGCAGTTCCATCGCCGCAGCATCCTCAAATGGTTTTCTGTCGCGGTGTGCTGTGCGCTTGCTTATGCGGTGAAGTCAGATTTCGGCCTGTTCGGTGTGCTCGGCATCGCACTCATGTACAATTTCCGAAAGGAAAAGACTCTCCGGATCCTAAGCGGCATCGCGACGACAGCGCTCCTTAGCCTTGATCTTTACGGGATCGGCGCGCTCTGCTATCTGCTTATTCTCCTATACAATGGCGACCGTGGGCACCTGTCGATGAAGTGGTTTTATTACCTGTACTATCCGCTGCACCTCACCGTGTTCTATCTCATGATCTACATCGGTGCGACCCTGACAGCATGATGTGACAGCGGGTGTGACATCGGGGACGGTTCTCTTTGTCAGCTTTTGAGATGCATATTATCGGGAGGATTTCGTTGACGAAATAATATGACACAGAGAACCGTCCCCCCGGTGTCATTGAATTGGCTGGTTTTATGGAGATCGGAGGAGAATGTGCTCACGACCGATATGATCTTTGATTCACACGCGCATCTCTGTGATGCGAAATTCGATGAAGACCGCGATGCGGTGATCCGCGGACTCCCGGCAAAGGGCGTTCAGGGCTTTACAGAGGTCGGCTTCGATCTTCCGTCCTCGAAGTCGGCAGTAACCATGGCTCTAAAATATCCGTCTATCTATGCAGCGGTCGGCTTTCACCCCGATCACAGTGACTGCTTGACGGCGGAGGCATTGGATGCGCTGCGTCGCCTGATTAAAGAGCATCGGGACGTGATCGTCGCGGTCGGCGAAATCGGACTGGACTATCATTACACGCGGGATGCGATCCGGAGGCGGGCGGAGAATGATGGCCGGGAGGCAACAGAGGAAGAACTTGCCGGCGCGGATCCGGAGGCTTCGGTGCAGAAGCAATGCTTCCGTACGATGCTCACTCTCGCAGCAGAAACCGGACTTCCAATCAATGTGCACACCCGTGACGCCGCGAAGGATACCTATGATATGATCGTAGCAGAAAAGGGCTACCGGAACGGTGGCATCATTCACTGCTTCGGTTATTCAAAAGAAGTCGCTGCGCAGTATGTGAAGCTCGGCATGTGCATCGGCATCGGCGGCGTCGTAACCTTCAAAAATTCAAAGAAAATAAAAGAAGTCGTCCGCGAAACCCCGATCGACCACATCGTCCTCGAAACCGACTGCCCCTACATGTCCCCGGTCCCCCTCCGCGGCACCCGAAACGACCCCGGCAACCTTCCCTATGTCGCTCAGACCATCGCAGAGCTAAAAGACATGTGTGTAGAGGAAGTCATCCGCATCACGACAGAAAACGCACAGCGGGTGTATCGTATTAAGTGAAAAAGTAAATAGCACCGAAGTCCGTCAGGATGCCCCTCTGCGGCTCCACTGCCGGGATTCGGGCATCCTCGCGGACTTCGGTGCAGCACAACACAACACATCAAGACAACAAAAAAGCCCCGGTACCCATCAGGTGGATCCGCGGCACATACGAGGGACTCCTTAGTGCTGCTATGTTCCCATCCTGACACGGTTCGGAGTGACGCATTGCGCGGGGCCCGAAAAGGCACCGAAGCACCGCTAGTATAGCGGAAATTCTCCATATTGGCAAGAGGAAGCGCTGTAAAGCGCTATGCCATATGGCTGCCCGGATGCAAGACGTTTCGTCAGGCAGTAAGCTGTAAGCATTGGAATAGTAAGTAAAACAGGAAAGAGTCATGCAGTTTTCAACTTTATTTTTTGTCGCGGCGTTTCTGCCGGTATTCATCTTTATCTACGGTATCGCGCCGGACGTAAAGGGAAAAAATATCGTCCTTCTCCTATTCTCACTCCTGTTCTATGCATTTTCAGGCGTCCCGGGGCTGGTTCTCCTTCTTCTCATGACCTTCCTCGGCTTCCTGTCCGCCCGCATCATTGCGAAAATCTACGATGCCGCCGGCCTCTATGAGCACAGCTTCGCGGCAATCGATGAAGAGTTCGAAGCCCCGGCGCTGACAGAACGGAAAAAATCCGCCACGAAAAAGGCCAATATCGTGCTCATCGCAACAGTTGCCATCGATCTCATCGTGCTCGGCATCTTTAAATATGCCGGCTTCTTCATGGAACTGTTCAAGGCTTCCGCCGGTAACACCGTCACAGTGCCGTCACTTTTTCTCCCGCTCGGCATTTCCTTTTATCTTTTTAAGCTCATCAGCTATGTCGCTGACGTAAAAAATGGAAAATGTCAGGCGGCGGATTTCTTCCATGTGCTTCTCTATACCGTGAATTTTCATGAGATCGCACAGGGCCCGATCACACGGTATCCTGCGATGGAAAAAGCGCTCGATGACCGGCAGCAGACGACCGTTCTTTTCTCAGAAGGTATGTGGCGCTTTACGGTCGGTCTGTTCAAAAAAACGATTCTCGCAGATCACTCAGGCAAGCTCGCGGAGAGCTTCCTCCCGGTTATACTGGAAGGACACACCATGACCAAAGGCGGCGTGCTGTTCGGTTCCCTTTTCTACATGCTGCAGCTTTACCTCGATTTCTCGGCATATTCTGATATGGCACTCGGTCTCGGCCGGATGTGCGGCTTTATCTATCCGGAAAACTTTAATTATCCCTACCTTGCCGGTTCTGTCCGGGATTTCTGGCGGAGATGGCATATTTCCCTTTCCAGCTTTTTCCGGGATTATGTCTATATCCCGCTTGGCGGAAACCGCGTGCCATTTTACCGGCAGATTCTAAATCTTCTTGTGGTTTGGGCGCTGACCGGCCTTTGGCATGGCGGAAGCTTAAATTTCATTCTCTGGGGACTCTACTATTTTGCTTTCATCGTGCTCGAAAATATCTCGCGGCGCCGGAACCAAAACAAAAAGCAGAGCATCGCCTCGCTGCCGGTTCGGATTCTCGGGCATATCTATACACTGCTCGTCGTTTATCTCGGCTGGATTCTGTTCCGGTTTACGGATTTTCATACCCTCGGGACAGTGCTTGCCTGCCTGTTCGGACCCATGAAGGAGGCATTCCTCTCGGCCCAGGAGCGGCTCACGCTGTTCAATAATCTGTATTTTCTTTTGGTTTCGATCCTTGCGTGCTTCCCGATCGGACACGGTATCATGCAGTCGATGGAGACCGGCGTCCGGCAATCCTTCCGGAGCGAAAAACGGGAAAAGGATATGCTTGACCACGAAATGAGGATGTATGCGGGCGAGCGGTCAATGCATGACCAGTACGGAAATCAGGCACTTTCGGATGTGGAAGCGGATGATTATGCCGCACGGGAACAGGAGAGTCACGAGCATGCTGTGAAGCGGCTGGAAGGCAGGCTCCGGATCCGGACCCGTGAACGCGGCAGACGCGAATGGACGTTTTATATTTTGCGTGCATTGCTTGGTCTCGTGCTTTTGTTCTTATCGGTGCTTTCGATGGCGGGACAGAGCTATATGCCGTTCCTCTATAACCAATTTTGATAATAAACGTAAGCAGCATGCCGGTGTGACATATAGAGTAGCCTCACAAATGGGTGAAAGAAGCATAGCGATTTCTTATAACTGATTTTGATTGGAGCTATGATGAAGGATTCAAATGATCGCCCGATCAACGAAACAAAGAACGTTCTTCGGGAAAATGTAAAAAATAATGAAGAGCATACCCGTTTCCGTAGCACGGCAGCACATGTGAATGCTGTCGTAATGGTTCTTGCGCTTCTCATCCTTCTCATGATGGGAACATTTCTGCCGCGGCCAAGTTACTCTCAGTCGGAGAAACGGGCGCTCCGGGTGAGACCGGCTTTTTCCGTAGATGCACTCATGGATGGTTCCTTTGGTAAGGAGCTCGTGCTCTGGTTTTCGGATACCTTCCCGCTTCGTGAGGACATGCAGGTGATGGCCTCTGACCTCGAAGACCTCTATGGCATACGGACGGTCAGCGTCTACGGCCGGACCGCGGAGATTGAAGGGGATACGATCCCGGAAGAGTCCGCAACGATGGCATCACTCATGGATCTTAACGCACTTTCAGACGAAGGCGGGACAGCAGGCGCTGATGCTTCCGCCGGTACTGGAAATGGCTCCCGTTCTAGCGCCGATGGCGCCGGAAGCGGCAGCGGTGATGGCTTCGGAAATGGCAACGGCAATGCTGCGGGCGTGGCTGGCGGTGGTGATGACGTCGCAGCCGCGGGTAACGCTATGGCAGGTGGAACTGGCAATGGCATCGCAGAAGCGGAGGCGACCTCCGAAGGCGAAACCTATGGTAATCTCGTCGAAACCGACGCCGAAGGGAAGCTGGTTGTGCCGACCGGCCCGATCGAGTCAGTCGCCGTGACAGGCGAACAGGCCGGAAGCATTTACGTCGAGAACCATAAGGGCTATGAAATTTACTATTATAATCAGTCCGGCGCAGAGCAGTACGCTTCGATGCTGAACACCGTGCGATCGGTGCTCCCGGATAACGTGACGATTTACGACCTCCTCGCGCCGACGAGCTTCGCCGTGGAGCTCGACAAGAATCTTCAGGAGGAGCTCGGCAGCTCAAACATGGCTGATGCGTTTAACTACATCTATTCCATGATGGACCCGAAGATCAAAAAGATTTCCGTGTATGATATACTCCGCGCACATAAAAATGACTACATCTACTACAATACGGATCATCATTGGACGGGATTAGGGGCATATTATGCCTACACGGCGTTTTGCAAGGCAAAGGGTATTACGCCGCATAAGCTTTCGGACTATACGAAGATGTCGTACAGCGGCTTCCTCGGAACCTTCTATTTCTCGACGAATCGGTCCGCCGCGCTTCGCTCGAATCCGGACACGGTTGAAGCCTATAAGCCGATCGGTACGAACGACGCGAAGATCCTCATGAAAAACGGTGAAACCATCGACGCCCACGTCATCAATGACGCCTCCGTCATGAATCCGGGCAACCGCTATAACGCGTTCATCTTTGGCGACAACCCGCTGACCACAATCGATAATCCACAGATCACCGACGGCTCCGCCTGCCTCCTCATAAAGGAATCCTACGGGAACGCCTTCGCGCCATACCTCGTCGATCACTATGCGCACGTCTATGTCGTGGACTACCGCTATTACAAGGACAGCCTCGCTTCTCTCATCAAGGACAAGGGCATCACGGACGTTATCTTCGTAAATAATGCGATGGCCATCAGCGAGAAAAACTCCAAGACCATGATGAAGCTTTTCAGTTGAGTTTTTACTTAAAAAGTTTAGATATTGCTTTTTAGGAGTCTATCTTTTATAATGCATGTGATTTTGAATGATGATTATGTGGTTAATTTTGCCCTTTTTTAGAGCAGCCATGATTATTTAGATATAGAAGTAAATTCCTTTATTTAGGAGAAGTATGGATCAATTTATTATGAAGGGCGGGGTTCCGCTTCGGGGTGAGGTCATGATCGGTGGCGCAAAGAACGCCGCGCTTGGCATCATCGCGGGAGCTCTCCTGACGGATGACGATGTCATCATAGAGAATCTGCCGGATGTGCGGGATATTAATGTCATGCTTGAGGCACTGAAGGAGATCGGGGCGAAGGTTGACCGGGAAAACCGGCACACGGTCCGCATCAACGCGACAAATGTCGATAGTGTTTCAATCGATGATGAGTATATCCGGAAGATCCGGGCGTCCTACTACTTTATCGGTGCGCTGCTCGGAAAGTATCATCGGGCGATGGTACCGCTGCCAGGCGGATGTGCGATCGGATCTCGTCCGATTGATCAGCATATAAAAGGGTTTCGGGCACTGGGGTCCGGTGTACAGATCAAGAATGGCTGTGTGCAGGCCGAGGCGAAGACAGGTCTCAAGGGCGCACACATCTATCTTGATGTGGTGTCCGTCGGAGCGACGATTAACATTATGCTGGCGTCGGTGCTTGCCGAGGGCAGAACGATCATAGAGAACGTGGCAAAGGAGCCGCATATCGTCGATGTTGCAAACTTCCTGAACTCGATGGGCGCGAATATCAAGGGCGCTGGTACGGATACGATCCGTATCCGCGGCGTACAGAAGCTGCACGGCACGGACTATGCCGTGATTCCGGACCAGATCGAGGCAGGCACCTTTATGTGTGCAGCTGCCGCGACGCGTGGTGATGTGCTCATTAAAAACGTGATTCCGAAGCATCTCGAGTCCATCAGCGCGAAGCTTCTCGAGATGGGCAACACGATCTATGAATATGATGAAGCGATCCGTGTGATTGGTACAGCGGAGCTTCGTCCGACGGATGTGAAGACCCTGCCGTATCCAGGCTTCCCGACCGACATGCAGCCGCAGATCAGTGTGGTCCTGGCGCTCGCAAACGGGACCTCGGTCGTGACCGAGTCGATCTTTGAGAATCGTTTCAAGTATGTCGATGAGCTCGCCCGTATGGGCTCGAACATCAAGGTAGAGGGCAATGTTTCCGTCATTGACGGTGTGCACGGCTTTACCGGTGCAAGTGTCAATGCACTCGACCTCCGCGCAGGTGCCGCTCTCGTGATCGCCGGCCTCGCTGCAGAGGGCATCACGACCGTCAATGAAATCGGCTTCATCCAGCGCGGCTACGAGCATTTCGAGAAAAAGCTCCAGGCTCTCGGTGCCCAAATTGAAGCTGTCAGCTCCGAACGCGACGCGCAGAAATTCCGTTTAAAAGTTAGCTAAAGTATTTCGCCGGCATCTTTGATGCCGGCTTTTTTATGTCCCGGCTTGCAACAGCCGGCGAGATATTGTAATATACGCGTATCTAAGAGCAGTTTTATTCACGGCAGTAATAGTTCAGAGCAGGGCAAGAGGTCGATGCACAAGTTTTTACGGTCAATCGGTTTTTCAAATTTAACAGACGAGGATCAGGTCGAGATTCTTCTCCGGCGGGCAGTCAATGAAAAGTACAGAACCCGCTTTATTGCTGCGCCCGGGGATAAGGTGATCGAGCAATACCAGCTGCAGGTTGCGCCTAGTGTAGGCATTGCTGTGGTCGGCACGAGAGACAGCGACGGCACGTTCCGGCGGGACTACTATTTTCCGTACATGCGAAGCTATGACGGGACGCTGACCGAGGAGGGCTCGATTGAGCGGCATGCTGAGCACGAGACCTTTGCGGGGGTGCTCGATGATTACCGCGCGGGCATCACGCTGATTTTCTATGTGACAAATTCGCTGGAGCTTCGGGAAATCACGAAGATGAACATGCCGGTCAGCGCGCGGCAGGCGTTTCTTTCCGGACTTGCGACAGAGGGCAAGATTTTGCTTCCGGTCGAGAAGTCTGAGGAGGATACGGAGACGATCCGGCGCCGGCAGACGGAGGAGCGGAAGCTCTATGAGGCAGCGCGTCAGGGCGATCAGGACGCGATTGATACACTGACAGAGACCGATATGGAGATCATGGACATGGTCCAGAAGCGGATCGAGACGGAGGATCTCTATACGCTCGTTGAATCGACGTTTATGCCGACCGGTGTCGAGTGCGATATGTATGCGATCGTCGGCGAGATTCTCGCAGTCCGGACGAAGCAGAATGTCTACTCCCACGAAAACATCGTGGATTTGAAGCTAAACTGTAACGACTGCGTGTTCCATGTGTGCATTAATGAAAAGGACCTGCTCGGGGAGCCGGCGGTAGGCCGCCGCTTCAAGGGCAAGATCTGGATGCAGGGCGAGCTTGAGGTCGTCGAGGATCCGCAGGACGATGCGGAAATGTAAAAAAGAAGTATTTTTCTGAAGCCCGATAGCTACAGGCGATCTGTGGTTCGAATAGGCTTAGAGGATTAGAATATGAACGAATATTTAACCGGTAGAATCCGGGAGCTTTCCGTGCGGGCAAGAGATGAAGCGTATCTCACCCACACGGATTTTCTTTCTCAATCAGAGCTTGCGGAGGTGTTCGATGAACTCCGGAAGGACGGCGAGCTGCAGGTGTATGACGATATGCTCATCAGCGGCACAGTCTGCGTCGTCTACGGCGGACACGCAGACGCAGACCGGAATATGCTCGTATTCCTCCCGGATTACCTCACGAAGGAGGCATTCCTAAAGGAGGAAGCTGCGGTAGGCGACCTCATCCAATGCCTACATGTAGCACCCAAAAATAAAAAATTTGCAGACGCGCTGACGCATCGGGACTACCTCGGTGCGCTCATGCATCTCGGGATCGTGCGGGAAAAGACCGGCGATATCCTGTGTGAGGACGCCGAGGCCTACATCTTCGTCAGCGCAGAAATTGTGTCGGTCATCGCAGAGGAGCTCACGAGGGTGAAGCATACCGATGTCATATGCGAGGCGGTCTCGCCCGAAAACTGCCATTTCGAGCAGAAATATAAGGAGCTCTCCGGCTCCGTCGCCTCCGAGCGCCTCGATGCGGTGCTCGCTATGGCCTTCCACCTGTCCCGCGGCACTGCAAAGGAGCTGATCGACGGAGAAAACGTCATGATCGATGGCCGCACTACCACAGACCCCGGCCGCATCCTGAAGGCGCAGGAGCGCATCTCTGTCCGTGGCTACGGCAAGTTCATCTATGACGGTAGTGGCGACCGCACCAAAAAAGGCCGCACCTTCGCTAAGGTCCGGATATTCGCCTGAACATGTCGAGCTTTACATTTTTAACCGAGACGCCCCTAAAAGCTTTACTTTTTCACGTTTTTTTATAAAATAAAGTAAAGATTTGAAGGGATGGTTTTACATGTATTCTTATGAAGGACTGATAGACATTCTGACCGCGAAGGGATTCACTAAAACTGATTTGACACGTGATCTCGGAATTTCTTCTCGTACCATTGCAAAAATTGGAAAGGGTGAAAAGATTTCTCAAAATACGTTGCAGAAAATTGCAGATTATCTCACCTGCGACCCTTCTCAGTTGTACCGAATCGTTTCCGACAATCCAATCTTACAGCAGCTGCGGGATGAAAAAAATGCAAAAATATCCGGTGGGTTCTATCATGAGCTGCAGGTACGCATGACGTATAACTCTAATCACATTGAGGGCAGCCGTCTTACGGAAGAGCAGACCAGATTGATTTTCGAGACCAATACCTTAGATGCAGGCGATGGTGTGCCGGTAGATGACATTCTCGAAACAGTGCATCACTTCCGGGCAATCGATTATGTCATTGATACGGCGGAGGAAGACTTGACGGAGGAAATCATGAAACAACTGCATTACATTCTAAAGCATGATACAAAGGATGCAGAGCTACCTTGTTTTGCTGTCGGTGATTACAAGAAACGTCCCAATATGGTAGGCGGTAGAGAAACTGCAAAACCAAAGGACGTCTCTCAAAAAATGGCTGATCTGCTATCCGCCTATCTTGCAAAACCGAAAGTGACTATAGAAGATATCATTGCCTTCCATGCCGACTTTGAGCACATTCATCCCTTCCAGGATGGAAATGGCCGTGTCGGCAGACTGATTGCTCTAAAGGAATGCCTACACCATAATATCATTCCCTTTATTATCGAAGATGCAAAAAAGGCTTTCTATTACCGTGGCCTCTCCGAATGGGAAAAAGAACCAGGATATCTCATCGATACCTGTCTCGATGGCCAGGATACCTTCCGAAGACTCCTTGCCATGTTCGACATTCAGGCAGATTAATAGCACACTACACAATGCTTCAGAAATGTGATTCGAAGACTAACGTAAAAAATGGGCTGCCGCAAATTCATGCGACAGTCCATTTTCATGAGCGTGATGAGATTCGAACTCACGACCTTCCGCTTAGGAGGCGGACGCTCTATCCAGCTGAGCTACACACTCGTCTTTCAGACAACTCATGATACCATATAGAAATTTGAGATGCAAGTGAAAGCAGAATCTGCTAGACTTACGGAAACGGAGGGTTTGTATGAAAAGAATCTGTTATCATTTTCTCGGTTTCTTAGCCGGTTGTCTCGTCCTGTACATTGCGTTCATCACGAGCTTCGAGGCGGTCTGCTACTGGACACCGGGATATTATCAGAAGGAATTTGAAAAATATAACGTGTTATCGAGCATGGAATACTGGACCGGCGACTACATGGAGATGGACAACCTCACGGAGGTCATGCACCAGACGATGAAGTATCTCCGCGGCAACCGGCAGAATCTCATCGTCGAAACAGACATCAACGGGACAACACAGGAGTTTTACAATGACAGCGAGAAGTCACACATGGCCGATGTCCGGGATCTTTTCGTCCTGAACATTTTCTGGCGGTCGGTAGCCGGCCTCACCTTTCTCGCAATTGCCGGCTTTCTCATCTTCATGCTGCACGGGCGCGGTGCACTCTATTTCTTAGGAAGCGGCTATATCGCGGCCTGCATCTTCGCGCTTGTGCTTGTTGTAGTCATTGGCATCGCGGCCGTCATTGATTTCACGAAGGTGTTCACGATTTTTCATGAAATTTTCTTCGCGAAGCAGGGCAACTGGCTGTTTGATCCCAGGGAGAGCCGCATGATCAACATGCTGCCGGAGGGCTTCTTCTCTGACACAATTCTTCGGATCACAGAGATTTTCACTGGTGCCCTCATCGCGTTTCTTGCCGCGGCGATCTTCATGGTGCGCTGGACGAAGAAGGCGGCAGAAAGGTTTTGTTAATTTATGATCGAAAATTCAACAGCGGAGGCGCGGCGGAAGACGATCATCGTCGGCGTCTGCTTCCGGAATGATAAACATTATGAGAGCTCGTTTAAAGAGCTCGACGGGCTTTGCGAGGCGGAGAATCTCGAGGTTGTCGCCGATGTCACGCAGAATCTTGATAGCGAGGACAGCGCGTATTACATCGGCTCCGGCAAGGTGCAGGAGCTGAAAGGGCTTGTGTTTGAGACCGGCGCAGAGCTTGTCGTCGTGAACAACCAGCTTTCGCCGTCACAGCTCGCGAACCTCGCGCATGATCTCGAGGTCGAGGTCATTGACCGGACGAATCTGATTCTTAACATCTTTGCGGATCGGGCGCGGACGAAGGAAGCGAAGATGCAGGTCGAGTACGCGAAGCTCCAGTACATGCTGCCACGGCTTGTCGGGCTCCGGCAGAATCTGTCGCGGCAGGGCGGCACCGGTGGCTCCATGTCAAACAAGGGCGCCGGCGAGACGCAGATCGAGCTCGACCGGCGGCATATCGAGAAGGAAATGGCGGAGCTCCGGCGCGGGCTTCGGGAAACGGAAAAGAGCCGCGATACCCAGCGGAAGAAGCGGCAGCACTCCGGCATCCCGCTCGTCGCGATGGTCGGCTATACCAATGCCGGGAAGTCCACCCTCATGAACGCGCTTATCTCAAAGTGCTGTCCGGATGAAGAAAAAGAGGTATTTGTAAAGGACATGCTCTTTGCGACGCTTGACACGACAGTCCGGAAGATCACACCGGCGGATCGCCGCGATTTTCTTCTGTCCGATACTGTCGGCTTCATTGAGGACCTCCCGCATGATCTTGTCGAAGCGTTTCATTCGACGCTCGAGGAGGCGACCTATGCGGACCTTATCCTCGAGGTCGTAGACTGCTCTGATGAAAACTATCAGAATCAGATGGATGTGACCGCGCGGACGTTAAAGGAGCTCGGCGCCGGCGATATCCCGGTGATCTTCGTCATGAACAAGGCGGAAAAGCGCTATCAAGAGCTTCCGATCGTCCGCGAGGACAAGATCTATATTTCGGCATCCGAAGGACGCGGGCTCGACGAGCTGCTCCGCATGATCGAAGAGAAGCTGTTCTCTCAGTACATCACGATGGAGCTCGTGATTCCGTACACTGAAGGAGGCATTGAAAACGATCTTCGCGAGCGCGCCCGTGTGCTGTCTGCGTCGTATGAGGATGATGGTGTCCACATGAAGGCGGACCTTAATCAGGAGCTTCTCAAGAGATATCGGCAGTACATCGTGTGAACCAGTGCAGAAAGGAAATGCAAGCCCTTGGAAATCGAACAGGCCTTTGATGAAATTCTAAATGAATTTACGCTGCCGGATGCCTGGAACGACTGGGCTCCGTACCGGCAGCAGGTGACAGACCTTATTCTTTCTGCGTCCGCTGTTTCATCTGCCAATGCCTCCATCGGACAAATAGCTGAGATTAACGCGGACGGAAAAGGAAAAGCTTCGTCGGCACGTGAAGAAGAGAAAGGTCACAGTATCCTTCTTCTCGGCGCCGGGGCATGTAACGACTTCGATCTCAGCCGGTTGTGTAGGCATTATGAGAAGGTGACATTGCTCGATACGGATGAAGCGGCGATGCGGCGCGGGGTCGAGCGGGCAGGTACAAAAAATGTTTCACTGAAAACAGCGTCTTTGACCGGGCTTACGGCGGAGCATGCACATCGTTTTTTCCTGACACTGTATCTTTATGTGATGGAGCGGGGAAGGGCGCTTTTGGAGGAGGAGTTCGAGCGTGCGGCGGAGGACTTCTTTCGGAAGGAAACAGCGGGACTGTTTTGCACGAAGGAGGATTTTAAGACAGTACTTCCGGAAAAGAGCGCGGACGTCGTGACCGCAATCGGCCTCCACAGCCAGCTTTTCTCGCTGTTCAGCTACAGCTATCTTGTGCTTCGCTCGAATGTGTATGCGGAAATTTTTTCGATAGAGAATCCCGGAGAGGGACCGCTTCAGGATGTGATTCGGGGGATGGATGATGCGATGATCCCGCTTTTAAATGAGGCGATTTTATCAGTAGCGAGAAAAACAGCCGTCTTTGGCTGTGAGCATGATCCGGAGCACCCGACAGAGGGCGCCTACCAGTGCCTTAAGAATTTGGAAACATATAGAAGAGTCTATGATCTTATCTGGCCGTTTGATCCAGCCAGGGGCAGAGATTTCCCGATGCGGTTTGTAATCGTGAGCACACATGAACCCACGCAGTAGGTCGGACAGTATAGAAGCAAGCGCCTGTCAAATGACAGTTAAGCGCATCAAGAATACCGAACCATCAGATAGATGATTTCGACGATGACAAGCAGCGCGAGCGGCAGATACGGAAGATACTGCCGATAGGGCTGAAGCCATTCCGGCAGCGGCATACGGTCGAGACTAAGCTTGTTCTTATCGTTTTCGTTGTCCAGCCGAAAGTTTGGCACGATGCGATCCTGTTTATTTGGACGGCGGACCTTCGCGCCACAGCCTGGGCATCGGTCCGCGCCATCCGGAATCTCCGCGCCGCAGTTCGAACAGAGGTGCTTCGGCTTGATCCTGATCACCGGGGTGTGACAATATGGGCAGTACGAGGCATTATCCGGAATTTCCTGTCCACAATGCTGACATTTCATGCTGACTCCTTTATCTGAAAATAACTATAAAAAGGGTTCTGAGTCCCCATTATAGCATGGAAAAGAGGGAGGTGAGAACATTGCTTCAATTTCCGCATAAATTTTCCTCCGACGAAGAGGCGGATCAGATCGTCCGTGAATTTATCAATGACCGCCTCAGAAATCTCGTGATTCTCAATATCGAAATGGGCGCCGGGAAGCCTTATCAGGAGGTTTCCGTGCATGATCCGCAGTTTCAGGACTATGTATATTACTTTTTCCCACACTGCTTCAGCGATGAGGATGCGGCGAAGGGCTTCCTTCTTCTCCTTCAGTATCTTTCTGCCGAAAAGGAGATAAAGCTCAACATGGCGCTTCGCTTCGCGCTCCATATGGTGATCGAGGATGCCATCGAGCTTGCGAAGGACACGAACACATCGACTGTCGAGCGCATCCCGGACATCCACCGTGCCTATGTGCTTTCCCGCATGCGGGAGGACGATATCCTCAAATGGCCGGAGGCCGTCGCATCCGGAGAGGCGGCTGATGTGCGCATTAGACGAACAGAAGACCTCCTGAGCTACGACAAGCTCGTCTTCCAGGACATGTCCTTCCTCCAGCTCGACGACATGTCACTTTTCCAATATACAAAGTCGGGCTACGGTCGGTGAAGCCAAGGGATTGATAAAAATACAACAAAAATACTGCAAGGGAATTCCTTCCATGATATAATGCACATGACTCTGGAGTCGCGACGGCCTTTTCATCGGGCCTTCGGCGGCTGAAGGGAGAACCGGAGTCAACATTGGTTTGTTTTTTCAGGAGGAAATATGGTTACAAATGATAAAGGCGCGGTAGAGCTGAAGCATTCCGTCATCAAGGGACTTGCGAAGCTTCTCTGGGAAGATAATTTAAATGAAGAAACGAAGGAGCAGCTCGCGATGGAAATTTCTCCGGGTCCGCGTCCGACCTGGCGTTGCTGCGTCTATAAGGAAAGAGAGATTCTTAAGTGGAGAATCCGGCTCTCCTGCGGCGAGGATGCGAATCCGTATGCGACGGAGCCGAACCCGAACCCGATCCAGGTCATCGATCCGGCCTGTCAGGAGTGCCCGCTTGCAGCCTATTCCGTCACAGATAACTGTCGTCTCTGTCTCGGCAAGGCCTGCCAGAACAGCTGTCATTTCGGCGCGATCACGATGGGTGAGACGAGAGCGCATATCGATCCGAACAAGTGTAAGGAGTGTGGTATGTGTGCACAGGCCTGTCCGTACGGTGCCATTGCCCATCTCGTACGTCCGTGCCGTAAGCCGTGTCCTGTCAATGCCATCGGCTACGACGAGAACGGTATTTGTGTGATCGACGAAAAGAAGTGCATCCGTTGCGGTCAGTGCATTCACAGCTGCCCGTTTGGTGCGATTGCATCGAAGATTGATGTACTCGATATCATCCGGGATATTAAGGCCGGTAAGGAGGTCTATGCGATGTGCGCACCGGCCATCGAGGGCCAGTTCGGTAAGGATATCACGATGGGCTCGGTTCGTGCGGCATTGAAGAAGATTGGCTTCACGGATATGGTTGAAGTTGGTCTCGGCGGTGATATGACGGCTGCCTATGAGTCGGCAGAGTGGTCCGAAGCCCGCAAGGAAGGCAAGAAGATGACGACCTCCTGCTGTCCGGCCTTCATCAACATGCTCCGGAAGCATTTCCCTCAGCAGTTTAAGGAAAACATGTCCGATATCGTATCGCCGATGTGTGCGATCTCCAGATACCTAAAGGTAACGCATCCGGGCTGCAAGACCGTATTTATCGGACCGTGCATCGCGAAGAAGTCGGAAGCCCATGAGATGGGGATTAAGGACAATGCTGACTACGTGCTGACTTTCGGCGAGATGACGACACTTCTTTCTTCGAAGGATGTCGAGCTCGAACCGGTAACGGACAAGTATCAGGAAGCTTCCATCTGGGGCAAGGGCTTCGCTGCCTCCGGCGGTGTAGCAAATGCCGTTATGGAGTGCATGCGTGAGCGCGGCGAAGATACAACCGGTATCAAGCTCCGTGCGGCAGCCGGCGGCAAGGCCTGCCAGGCGGCGCTGACGCTCTTAAAGGTTGGCAAGCTCCCGGAGGACTTCATCGAAGGCATGGTCTGCGATGGCGGCTGTGTCGGCGGTCCGTCGAAGCATAAGACAGAGCTTGAAATCAAGCAGGCGAGACAGACGCTTCTCGATGAGGCGGATGACCGGAAGGTGCTCAAGAATCTTGAGAACTATCCGATGGATAAGTTCAGCATGGAGCGTGGACCGATGGCAGACTGCACAGTTGCGGCCAAGTAAAGAGACTTTCAAAGAAATATGTGATATGATAGGGGCTGTCGCATGTCGTGCGGCGGCCCTTAATCGATCATATCATGAGGTAGAGAATGAAGATATATTTTATACGACACGGCGAAACCCAATGGAACCGGATGCATAAGCTCCAGGGAAGAAGTGATATCCCCCTGAATGACGCAGGACTTGCCGGCGCCAGGATCGCATCGAGAGCCCTACTTGATGTGCCCTTCGATCTCGCCCTATCAAGCCCTCTCGCGAGAGCCTATAAGACAGCGGAAATCATCGCAGAGCCGCACGGCCTCACACCCCATCGTGTCGACCTCCTGAAGGAAATGTCCTTCGGCACCTTCGAGGGCACCGAGCTCGAGACAGAAAACCCAGATCCGTCACTCGAGGAAAAGCGCCAGGCCCTCCGCCACTGGTTTGAACACCCATCAGGAACTGTCCGCCTTCCGGAGGGTGAAAACGTCCGCGATGTAAAGGACCGCGTCCGTTCCTTCCTCCGCCAGGACCTCATCCCCCGCGAAAAACAGTACGCCTGCGTCCTCGTCGTAGCCCACGGCGGCATCATCAGCCCACGGCGGCATCATCCGCGCCCTCGACAGCATCCTGCAGAACACCCCCGACGAAGCCTTCTGGTCCGGCGGCGTCCTCCCGAACTGCGGCGCCCTAGTCCTGAACCTCGAAAAAGGCAGCTTTACCGAAGAAGTACGCCTTGACTTGATCAATGGGCAATAATATATAAGTCGATTTATTTTAGGAAAGCAGCTATTCACCGCTATAGATAGCAGCTCGCACAGGTGAAAAACAGCGGCTGGTCCGGACGGGCTCCCGTAGCAACACTAAAGCCGAAAGTCTCAGCTAGCCAGCCACCATGAACAGGGTAAAAAATTCGGGTTACAACCCCGAATTTTTTAGGCCCATTGAAGGAAAAATCATCAAGATTTTTCCTGAATTGGGCCGGCCCAGTTCATGGCGGCTGGATAGCGCTAAGACTTTCGAGCCGTTGCCAAGGGAGCCCGTCCGGACCAGCCGCTGTTTTTCACCTGTGCGAGCTGCTTTTCAGCGAAGCCACATCCCCCAAAACGAAAAGAATATTGACAACCCTCCGGATATGTCTTATGATGTTGTTATCAACGCTGTAAGCGGAAGAAAGGGGTTAATCCAATGGAACAGTTAAATTACAAGGTACTGAAGGCATCCGGCTACAAGGGCTATATTCTCGAGGATGCACCGGTCAAGGTCATGCAGTTTGGCGAAGGCAACTTCCTCCGCGCATTTGTAGACTACTGGTTTGATATGGCCAATGAAAGGGCCGGCTGGAATGGCAAGGTAACCCTCGTACAGCCGATCGCACAGGGCCTCACAGATTTTGTAAACAAGCAGGAGGGCCTCTATACCCTGTATCTTCGTGGTTCCCAGAACGGCCAGAAGGTCAATGACAAGCGCGTCATTTCTTCGGTAAAGAATTGTATTAACCCGTATACAAAGGAGGGTTTCGAGGCACTGCTTGAGCTCGCGAGATCCAAGGATCTCGAGTACATCGTATCGAACACAACCGAGGCTGGCATCGTCTATGATCCGGATACAAAGTTTGATCAGGAGCCGCCGGTTTCCTTCCCGGGCAAGATGACAAAGGTTCTCTATGAGAGATTCAAGGCAGGTCTCGACGGCGTCGTCATCCTTTCCTGCGAGCTCATCGATGCAAACGGACAGGTATTAAAGCAGATTGTAAACCGTCACATCGATGAGTGGGGACTCGGTGAAGATTTCAAGACCTGGGTTAATGAGAAGAATCTTTTCTGCTCTACCCTTGTAGACCGTATCGTACCTGGTCGTATCCGCGATCCGAAGGAGGTTCAAGAGCTCGAGCAGGAGAATGGCTATTCCGATCCTTTGACCGATGTCGGCGAGGTCTTCGGCGTATGGTACATCGAAGGACCGAAGGAGCTCGAGGACAAGCTTCCGTTTAAGAAGTCCGGCCTCAATGTTCACGTCGTTCCGGAGGTTGCACCGTACAAGAAGAGAAAGGTTAGAATTCTTAATGGCGCTCACACCGGCTTCGTACTTGGCGCTTATCTTGCAGGCTATGATATCGTACGTGACTGCATGCATGATGATGTCATCCGTAACTATATGAACAAGATGCTTCAGGAGGAGGTTATCCCGATCCTTCCGCTGGATAAGGCTGATTGCGAGCAGTTTGCAGCTGCTGTTGAGGATCGTTTCAACAACCCGTTTGTTGATCACCAGCTTATGAGCATTTCCCTGAACTCCACCTCGAAGTGGAAGGCAAGAAACATGCCGTCACTCCTTGAGTATGTTGAAAAGTTCGGTAAGCTCCCGCAGGTTCTTACGATGAGCCTCGCAGCCTACATTGCCTTCTATAACAGCGACGTGCAGAGAAGAGAGGCAGACGGCCTCATCTGCAAGCGTCCGGCTGGCAATGAATATAAGATTCAGGATGATGCCTTCGTCCTTGACTTCTATTTCGCACACAAGGATGACGATGTAAAGACTCTCGTTCATGCCGTACTCACAAACGAAGAGTTCTGGGGCCAGGATCTCACAAAGGTAGCCGGCCTCGAGGATGCAACCGTCAAGAATCTGACACTCATCAAGGACAAGGGTGCTAAGGCAGCTTACGCTTCCGTACTTTGATATAAAACATAAAACGCCTAAACCGGATGTGCGGCAGGAACGGCTGCTTTAGTCGGTCCTGCCGCACGTTTGATTTAGATACATTTGAAAATTCGATATAGGGCGAAAAATTATGAGTAAAGCACACGTAGTACATATAAACCCCGAAGACAATGTCGTTGTAGCCATCTCCCCGATCAAAAAGGGAGACACGGTTTCCATCGATGACATCAATGTCACCGCAGAGGAGGACATCCCGCAGGGCCACAAAATCGCGGTCCGGGATATCCCGGTAAACGGACAGGTGATCAAATACGGTGTTTCCATCGGCCATGCCACGGAAGACATCCCGGCGGGCCACTGGGTACACACCCACGATATGAAGACAAACCTTAGCGGTGAAGTCGAATACACCTATGAGCCGGCCGTACCCGAGAAGCGCACAATGCCTACAGAAACGTTTGAAGGCTACGTTCGTGAGGACGGACGTGTAGGCATTCGAAATGAAATCTGGATCATCCCGACCGTCGGCTGCGTCAATGATGTCGCGAAGCACCTCGTTTCGATGAATCAGGATATCGTAAAAGGTACGATTGACGGACTCTATACCTTCACCCATCCTTTCGGCTGTTCACAGACCGGAGAGGATCACGCGACGACGCGAAAGCTCCTCGCTGACCTCGTCCGGCATCCGAATGCCGGCGGTGTGCTCGTACTGTCGCTCGGCTGTGAGAACCTCACGCATGAGCAGTTCCTGAAGGAGCTCGGAGACTATGATCCAAGAAGAGTCAAGTTCCTGACTTGTCAGGAGGTTTCGGATGAATTTGAGGAGGGCTCGAAGCTTCTCCATGAGCTTGCTGAATATGCAGGAAAATTCAACCGCGAAACCGTCGGCATGGATAAGCTCGTGCTCGGCATGAAGTGCGGCGGCTCGGACGGCCTCTCCGGCATTACAGCAAACCCGACCGTCGGCAGAGTATCTGATATGATCGTTGCACAGGGCGGTACCACGATCCTTACCGAGGTGCCGGAAATGTTCGGTGCCGAAAGCATGCTGATGGGCCGTTGTGAATCAAAGGAAGTTTTTGACAAGGCAGCTGCGATGTTAAACGGCTTCAAGGATTACTTCATCAATCATCACGAGGTGGTTTATGATAATCCGTCGCCAGGCAACAAGCAGGGCGGCATCACAACTCTCGAGGACAAGTCCTGCGGCTGTGTCCAGAAGGGTGGCAAGGCAGCCATCTCCGATGTGCTCGGTTATGCAGAGCCGGTACACACCAAGGGCCTTAACCTCCTTTATGGACCAGGCAATGATCTCGTCTCCGCTACGAACCTGACCGCTGCGGGCTGCAATCTGATTCTTTTCACGACCGGCCGCGGCACACCGTTTGGAGCACCGGCGCCTACGATGAAGATTTCGACAAACGACGCGCTCTACGAGAAGAAGACAAACTGGATTGACTTCAACGCCGGTCCTGTGGCATCCCAGGGCGAGTCCATCGACGACGCAGCGCGCCGCCTCCTCGATCTTGTGAAGGAAATTGCTTCCGGCAAGCAAACCAAGTCCGAGGAAAACGGCTTCAGAGAAATCTCCATCTTCAAGGATGGTGTCGTACTGTAAACTTTATATTACCTACGCGGAAGCGCGAAGCGCAACGCACTGTGGCCTCCGGAGGGGCTCCCGCAGAGCACAGAGACGAAAGTCTTAGCGCTATCCAGCCATTTCGAACTGGGCCGGCCCAATCGATGTCTTTGAACGCGCTCGCCGCTAAGGCATCCCGAAGCCTCCCCGCGCAAGCGCGGTACTCCGGGATAACCTTGAAGGGGCTTTTCCTTCAATGGGTCTAGAAAATCCGGGGTTGTAACCCGGATTTTCTACCCTGTCCGAAATGGCTGGCTAGCTGAGACTTTCGTCAGAAAGTGTTCTGCGGGAGCCCCTCCGGAGGCCACAGTGTGTTGTGCTTCGCGCTTCCGCTTATGCTTACACGATCCGTTTAATTCTAATTGAATTTAGGAGATTTTGAGATTTTTTCAGTAACTCCGGATTGGCATCCGGAGTGGATTTATATTTCTCTATGGCCTTTTCCACGATCATCTTCGTGTTCTTGTAGATGCTGCCGCGCCGGGAGGCTTCGAGGGCGGCGATGAGGTCTTCGCAGTGCGCTGATGTGGGCATTTGCATGAGGGTCTGGGAGAAGGTCTTCAGCATGGTGTCGGGTTTTCTGGCGGAGTAGGCGCTTGAAAACATGACGGCGCCGAAGAGGGCGACGAGGCAGGCAAGAATCTGCGGGATGGTCTCGTGCACTGAGATCAGGATGAGGACCCCGAGCAGGATGCCGACGGCGCCGAGCAGCGTTAAACGCTTGGACTGCTGGACATAGGTTTTGAATATATCATCCCGGCTGCCTTGGGAAGAGGATGTGGTTGGGAGGTTATCCATCGTTGGTTTATTGTTTTCAGATAATTCGGACATATTGGGCACCTCAGATATTTATATTTTCTTTGATAAAATTCCTTTGAGAATCTTTCTAAATCATGGAAACATTCTACAATAATACCACAGTGCATGCTAAAATAAAAAGATACGTTTGATATAGATCATAGAGAACTGCTTTTTGGGAGTTGAGTATGGCGGACATGGATTGGAGAAGGTTCTTTTCGACGAAGATTTTGACACGCGGGCGGGATTATTATCGACGCGGCTGTGTGAAGGATCTGAAGGCGGTTGGAGATATCTGGACGGCAAGGGTCATCGGATCACATATTTATAAAGTGCGGATTGCGCATCCGGATGCGCGGTTTCCAGAGATTACCTGTACCTGTCCCTATGCAGAGGACGGCAACTATTGTAAGCATGAGGCGGCTGTTTTTTATGAAATGATGGCTGAGCAGCAGAGGACACCGGAAGAGAAAATGATACCTTATCGGGATCCTTTCGCGGTGGAAGGCGGGCAGGAGCTTTATTTTGATGTTCCTGCTATGGTGAAGCGGGCGGAGATTTCTTCGGGTAAAATCTCTGAGGCGCAGGATCTCATCGATGACGGGAAGGTAAAGCTCGTCAATGTAAGCCTGTATTATGACCATAACAATGGGGATCAGTCGAACCTGGCAGCATTTGTGCAGGGCACCTATCAGTCAAGGAAGGGCCTCGGTGCAGAATCCGTCACACTTCATGTGCAGCGAGATAAGCTAAGCTCTGCCTACTGCGATCATGATTATCTCCAGTATTCGGATTTTTACATGCATCATGTCTGTGCGCACATCGTGGCACTTCTTATCCTGTTCTACAATTATGTCAAGAAATATAATCCGGGTGATGAAACGACGGAGGATGCTTATAATTTCCTGGAGGCCTTTGGCGCCAGGCGGAAGAGTGACGATGGCACGGTTGTAAAGAAGCAGAAAACCGTGATGCTGAAGCCGCGTCTTCTTCATAACGAGGGAGAACGGAATCTCCGGCTTGGTTTCCGGATCGGCAGCGCAAAGCTGTTTGTGCTTAAGAATCTCTCGGAGCTTGTGGAGGCTTATGAGAGCGGCAAGGCGCTTAAGCTTGGCAAGAACGATCTCGTGAATTTTTCACTCGAGGATTTCACGGACGAGGCGGCGAAATGGTATAGCTTCATTGTCTCCGAGGTGCGTAACGTCGAAAATGTGAACGATCAGCTTTCCGAACAGGCTTCAGCGATGAGCTACTATTATGCAAGTGTCAACAGGCTGAAGCTCAAGAACGATATTCTCTTAGCCGGCGACAAGCTGGAAAAGTTTTTTGCACTTTCAGAGGGTACGAAGATCGATGCAAAGGCCCCACTTGGGGCAGACATCCTCTCCTCACAGTTTCTTATCGATGAGGGCAGACTTAGGATCTCACTTCAGGTCAGCGCCTTTGAAAAAAATAGAAAATTTGCCGGTGTCACGCTTCGTGCGAGCCTTCCGGTTGCTTTTCATGGAAATGAAGGCATCTATGTTCTCCGGGAGGGGCATCTCAGCCGCCTTTCACAGGACAATGCTGACGCCCTGAAACCGTTTCTCAAATCCGGAAGTGAGATGCTTTCATTACGGTTTGGCAAGTCACGGCTGCAGGAGTTTTTCTACCGGATTTTACCGATGCTCGAGGAGAATCCTTATGTAGACATTGTGCTAAAGGATGAGGAGAGACTACGGAAGCAACTGCCGCCAGAGTCGGTGTTCCGCTTCTATCTTGATGCCGATCAGGACATGCTGCTCTGCCGGAGTGAGATTCAATATGGTGACGAGAAGCTGCCACTTCGTGCGCTTAAGGAGTCGGATTTTCCCCTTGCCGCCTATCGGGATCCCGGCAGAGAAAAAGAAGTGCTGGATGCAGTAACGCAGCTTTTTCCAGACTATCATCCTGATGCAGAAATCTATGCCTGTGAAAAATCCGAGGAGGCTGTCTTTAACATTCTCGGCGATGGCATGACGAAGCTTATGAAGCTTGGTGAGGTGAATGGTACCGATGCGTTCCGGCGGCTTAAGATCAGGAAGGTGCCGGCGCTTTCCATCGGTGTTTCTGTTGAGTCGGATCTCATGAATCTCGAGATCAGCGCGCAGGAGCTGTCGCCGGAGGAGCTTCTTGACCTTCTTGACAGCTTCCGTAAGAAGAAGCGGTTCCATCGTCTTAGAAATGGCGATTTCATTGATCTTCGGGATGCGGAGGCGGAAGATTCTTCTCTCGAAGGACTCAGCGCGATGTTTGAGAGTATGCATGTCTCGCTAAAGGAATTTGTGAAGGGAAAGATGCATCTTCCGCTGTATCGTGCGCTTTATCTCGATAAGATGCTGGAGGAGCATGATGAGATCATTGCCGCGCGGGATAAGACCTTTCGGACACTCATTAAAAACTTTAAGACCGTCAAGGATTCGGACTATGAGTTGCCGAAAGATCTTCAGGGTACCATGCGAAACTATCAGGTGACTGGCTTTAAGTGGCTTAAGACACTAGAACAGGCCGGCTTCGGCGGGATCCTTGCCGATGATATGGGCCTCGGCAAGACGCTTCAGATGATTGCAGTACTTCTTAGTTCGAAGCAGGACGGCAGGACATCGCTTGTAGTCTGTCCGGCTTCGCTCGTGTATAACTGGCAGGAGGAAGTCATCCGCTTCGCACCGACGCTCCGTGTGACGACAATCACCGGAACAAAGAAGGAGCGGGAGGCAATCCTTATGGATATGGAGCACTATGATGTGCTCATTACTTCCTATGACCTTCTTAAGAGGGATGCGTCGGGGTACGAGGACAGGAGCTTCTATTACGAAATTCTCGATGAAGCGCAGTATGTTAAAAATCCACAGGCGGTGGCCTCGAAGGCGGTGAAGGTGCTGAAGAGTCAGCACAGGATCGCACTCACCGGTACGCCGATTGAAAACAGACTGAGCGAGCTTTGGAGTATCTTTGATTTTCTCATGCCGGGCTATCTCTATGAGTACGAAACCTTCCGAAACAATTTCGAAACACCGATCACGAAAAATCAGGATGAAGATAAGACCGCGCAGCTACGCCGTATGGTATCCCCATTTATTCTCCGGCGTCTGAAGGGCGATGTGCTGAAGGATCTGCCGGAAAAGACCGAAGAGGTGCGCTACGCCCGGTTTGAGAAGGAGCAGCAGACCATTTATGATGCAGAGGTCGTCAGGATGAAGCAGATGCTCGGCGAGCTCGGGAACAGCATGGAGCGGGTGAACCAGGGACAGCAGAGATTGAAGATTCTTGCAGAGCTTACAAGAATCCGCGAGATCTGCTGTGATCCGTCGCTTCTCTATGACGATTATCATGGCGGTTCCGCGAAGCTGGAGGCATTTCTCGAACTCATGGAATCGACCATCGATGGCGGACACAAGATGCTTGTGTTCTCACAGTTTACCTCGATGCTTGCAATCCTTGAGAAAAAGCTCAAGGAAAGGGGTGTGCCTTATTTCCTGATCACTGGCGAAACGCCGAAGCAGGAGAGACTGCGCCTCGTGCATCAGTTTAATGAAGACGACACGCCAGTGTTTCTCATTTCCCTGAAGGCTGGCGGAACCGGACTGAATCTAACCGGCGCGGATGTCGTCATCCATTATGATCCGTGGTGGAATCTGGCAGCGCAGAACCAGGCGACGGACAGGGCACACAGGATCGGACAGAAAAAGCCGGTGTCAGTGTACCGGCTTATCATGAAGAACACGATCGAGGACAAGATTCTTCTCATGCAGAATCAGAAAAAGGATCTAGCCGATGCAATCCTATCCGGCCAGACAGAATCGCTCTCACAGCTAAGTCCGGAAGAACTTTTGCAACTCCTTTCATAAAAGACACAACGAGTAAAAGTGTCCCATATTGTACATGAAACCGTTACCATATTCTGCCAATGAAAGAGAAAAAACAGAACGGAAACGTTCCAAATATTCCCAATAAGAATTTCAAACATTGTTACTATGAATAAAACGAATAAAATATTGTGTATTATTCCATACATTTAACGGATTGTTCACAAATTCTTTTGGCAGTTTGTAAATTGAAAAGCCGCAACATCCATGATAGAGTAACGGCTGATTTTCAGAAAGACATTTGCCGGAGAGAGACATTTTCCTCTCAAAAGCATATGGTTCTGAAAAGAGTTCTATTGTTTTTACTTTTAGGAAAAGGAGGTGCGGCATGAGCACTTTAAATGTTGTGATCCCGGAAATGGAGGATGTGAAGGATTTCGTATTCAGAGCGAACAAGCTTCCCTTTGATATGGATCTTAAGAACGGCTCCAGAATCGTAGATGCAAAATCTTTGCTGGGTATCCTTTACCTCGGTGTTGGAAAGGTCCTGCATCTCGAGCTCGCCAAGGAAGATGTTCAGTCAGCCAGAACACTTCTCGGCGCATATATCGTAGACTGACACAGAAGCCCCATACAGGTGTGACACCGGGGACGGTTCTCGCTGTCAGCTTTTATGCAAAGCAATAGAACAAGAGACAGTTCTCATAAAAGCTGACAGCGAGAACCGTCCCCGGTGTCACTCCTTCGGGCTATCCTTGCAGGAAGAAAGCATTTGATGAAAGTACAGATCATACGCTCAAGAAGAAAAACCATACAAACCTCTGTAAACGTTGATGGCGAAGTCATTCTCCGCGTACCCGTACGAACATCCCAGGCGGAAATCGAAAAAGTACTCCGTGAAGAAAAGGACTGGATCCTCCGGCACCTGGAAAAAATGAAGGAACGCCAGGAGAAAAAAGACTTACTCCCACCCTTCACAAACGAAGAAATAAAGAAACTCGGCGACCAGGCCGTCCACTACATCCCGGAACGCGTAGCCTACTATGCAGAACGCCTCCACGTAACCTACGGACGCATCACCATCCGAAACCAGAAAACCCGCTGGGGCTCCTGCTCCGCAAAAGGCAACCTGAACTTCAACTGCCTCCTCATGATGACACCCCCGGATGTCATCGACTATGTCATCGTCCACGAACTCTGCCACCGCCTGGAAATGAACCATTCACCCCGCTTTTGGAAATACGTCGCGAGCATCATGCCCGACTACAAAGACAAACAGAAGTGGCTTCGAGAAAACGGCCAGGTCCTGATCGACAGATTAGAATAATGCAGTCCAACATAGATAGATATACACAAAGAAAAGCTCCCTGCAAAGGGAGCTTTTGATATGTTATATAGAAAAACAGCACGGGAGCCGAAGGCGCCGGAGGGCGTCCGGGTATCAATACCTCTTCTTCCGCCGCTTCGACGACCTGCTGTTCAGCAGCAGGTCCCGCCGGATCTTCTGCTCGCGGCTTAGATCACTCGTATGCCGGAGAATCCTCCGCCGGCGCCGCTTCCGAAGATACTCCGCCCGCTGTTCAAAAAGAAACAACACGATTGCAACCACCGAGAAAACCACGCCGATACCAATCATAATGACCAAAACATTGATCACCGGCTGCTGCACCCGGATCTTACCCGATTCCTCATCATAATAAATCGGAGCATGATTTTCCGTCGATTCCATCGGCAGCTGCCCGCTTACCGTAGCCTCCATCGAACCTTCTGCAACATCTATTGTCTCCGGTACTGTCTCAGCCTGCAGCGATTTCACCGTATTTGCATCAAGAGCCGTCAAATTCGTTTCCTGCGAAGGATCTGTCAGAAGAATGAGAGCATTCCCGACTGGATATCCAGCTAACGTATAATCCATCCGGGCAATCGCATGCGAAGCCTTCTCGGCATCCGACAGATCATAGGTTAAAACGCCCGATACCTCTGAAAAATCAGTATCCTTCGGAAGCGTGATATGACGATCCGGATCGGTGGAAAGCACCAGCGCGTCGACCATCTGAACGCCATCCACGCGGAGATTACTGGAAAGAGAACTGAGCGTCGGATCTGTATCCTGCACCGGTGTAGAAGTAAAGGAAGCATAACCAAAATCAAACATCGCCTTCGTATCGGCATATTGTGTATTATGGCTTTCCAGTACCACGCCGATCAGCGTCATGCCATCCCTTCTGCAGGCCGTGACCAGTGTGTTGCCGGCGGTCATCGTATAACCGGTTTTTCCTGCGAAGGCACCCTCATAATATTCACTGTAGCTCCGCCGGAGCATACGATGATGGGCATAGACCGTATTTTCAGGAGCAGACGGATCCGGATACTTCGAGATTGGCGCATGGGTATAGACCTGTGCCTCATCAATACGGCAGAAGGTCGGATTTTTGATGGCATACTGGAGAATCTTCGCCATGTCAATCGCACAGGTATAGTGATCAGGATCATTGAGACCAGAAGGATTCATGAAGTGCGTATTCACGCATCCAAGCTCTGTGGCCTTCTCATTCATAAGCTCCGCGAACTTTTCATTCGAGCCTGCGACATATTCTGCGAGAGCGTTCGCACAGTCATTTGCAGAATGAAGAAGAAGACAATAAAGACAGTCCCGCACGCTCAGCGTATCGCCAGCTACTGCACCGATCACCGTCGAATTTTCCTCGAGATTCGTGTTGGTAGCGGCATAAGAAAAGGTCACGCTGTCATCAAGATTCTTTGCATTCTCCAGCACAATAATGGCGGTCATCACCTTCGTGATCGACGCCGGAAAATAAGCGGTAGTAGCATTTTTCTGATAAAGTACTGTGTCAGAATCTGCATCAAGGAGAACACCTGCCTCAGACTGAATCTCTGCAGATGGAACCGGCCAGGTGGCAGCGAAGGAGGTTCCCGTCGAAAAAAAGGCCACGAAAAGAAAAAGTACGATGGAAAACACCTTCTTTAGATTATTCAACGGATTACGATTTATCATTGGCCTCCTTTACGGCCGCCTTCAGAACGACAGATGCCTTATAGAGATCTCCGTCAATCGAGATGATGAAGTCGCCATCCATGAGCTTCGTGAGACTCTTTGCGATAGAAAGCCCCAGACCGGAGCCCTCGGTGGTCCGGCTCACATCACCACGGACGAAACGCTCGGTCAGCTCCTCCGGTGAGATATTCAGCGGACGGGAGGAGATATTCTTGATCGTACAGGTTGCCGTTTTCTTCTCCGGATCCTCAACAATGTCTACATACACGCGGCTGTCCCGGAGTGCATACTTACAGCAGTTGTTGAGAAGATTTTCGATGACACGCCAGAGATGACGGCCATCCGCCCGAATCATCACCGGATGATCCGGGAAGCTTGGCACCATCGTGAGATGGGCAGCCTCTGTCTTATCCTCAAACTCTCCGAGCGCCTGCTCGACGATCTCCCGATAATCAATGTCCTGGAAATCAATGTTTACATTACCGGAGCTTGCCTTCGAGGCCTCGACGAGATCCTCGGTTAAGGTTTTAAGCCGGGTCGACTTCTGGTCCAGCACCTCGAGATATTCCTGCACACGGGGATTTTCGATATTCTCCCGCTTCATGAGATCCACATAGCTGATGATCGACGTAAGCGGCGTTTTCAAGTCATGCGAGACATTCGTGATGAGATCCGCCTTTAGCCTCTCAGACTTCACCTGCTCATTGACTGCCTTTGTCAGTCCTGTGGAAATCCGCCAGGTATAAAAATCGATAGAAATAACAATGATGAGCGTGACGATTGCAAACAAGAAGGCATACAGACTCTTTGCCCGGTAGAAATGGACAAACATCGCGATGACCATCAAACAAGCCGCGGCATTGGGGATGACAAACAGGACGGTCGTGACGAAACGGGAAGCCGTCTGCTCTGCAATCTGGAAATAATGTCCGATCAAATCACCGATTCTTTTGATGAGACTCACCTGCCACAGCTCGTCTGCCTTATAATTCCGGACGATACTGAAAAACATGACAAGAAACGTAAGGTACTTAAGAAGAAAGCTTGCATAGGTGCTGATCGTATCGTACCACTCGTCGAAGGAACCGATCACCATGGAAAGACTATCGAGAAACACCGGGGTGACGCTGTCATAGACCCAGCTAAGCAGCAGGAAAAGAGCAACCAGAAGCTCCGGCGGGAACCGATCCATATAAAGAAGATGAATCTTCGTGTCATCCTTCTTACCGCTATGCCCCGAAAAGAGCACCATAAGACACAGTGTTATGACAATGCCTACACTTGACACAACAAGCAGTGTGAGCCCGACGATACTATCGCGGCGACGATTGTCATAATCGGAGGCTTCCACCTGAAACTGATCTTTGTTTTTGAAGCTGCAGTCGATACCGACGGAAAAATGATACTGGCTGTTTCTGCCATAAGGATTTCTCGCTTGCAGGAGTGTCACGAGATCCTGCGGTAATGAACGGAGATTTGTGCTGACCTCAAGAGAATCCGAATCGGCATAGACATACTTTCCCATAGCACGCATAGCATCAGAATCGAACGCCGGGTAATTTGAGTAGATGGTCGATTCACCGGATGTGTTATCGAGGTAGGTTACATTAAAATAAAAATTGCCCTCACCGGAACGGAACTCAGACTTCACGGCGTAATAGCGGGAAAGATAGCCCAGTGCCTCCTTGGCCAGCGTGCCGAGAGACATCTGTCCATCCGTCGGACTCGCAGGCTTATAATCCGGCATATAAGCACGATAGGTGACCCGGATTTTATGGTTCAGTTCATCGTCCTCCTTCGTGACGGTGCCGACGCCATTGGACACAAGGTTGTTTTTATCATTCAGATAAAAGCCCATGGAACGGGCATACTGGATGAGATAATCAAGGGAATAGGAAACGCTTGAACCGTCCTGATCCGCCTGAGCTATAATGGTCGAAAGATTCAGCCGTCCATCCTTCTCAAAGATACTGGTCAGCTCAACATAATCGAAAATATCTGTGATGGAGCCGGATGCAAGCGCCTCGAACTGCGGGCTGTCTTCATAATCCGGCTGCGTGAGATAGGAGATGGCGTTGCCCTGGGACGAGCCGAACTGAAGAATGGCGAGGCTGCCGAGACAGAGTACGACCATACAGATATTTAATATAGTAGCAATGATTTTTTTCATAGGATCATACAGATAGCTGATAGAGCAGTTATCATTCTTTCATGGAAAATACGCATAGAAATGACTCAGGCCTTTTTGTCGTCCTGCTTTTCAATCTTATAGCCGACACCCCAGACTACCTTGAGATAGCGCGGTTCACGCGGATTGATCTCAATCTTCTCACGGATATGCCGGATGTGGACAGCTACTGTGTTATCCGCGCCGATCGCCTCTTCGTTCCAAATCGAAGTATAGATGTCATCGATCGAGAACACCTTACCCTGATTTTTCACAAGCAAAAGAAGAATATTATATTCGATCGGCGTCAGCTTCACCGGATTACCATCGACGGTGACATCCTTTGTTTCGTCGTTCATGACGAGACCACCGCAGCGATAGATATTTGAATTATTGGTTTCTTCAATGTTTCCAAGCTGCGTATAGCGCCGAAGCTGTGATTTGACGCGGGCCACAAGCTCCAGAGGATTATACGGCTTCGTGATGTAATCATCCGCGCCGATATTGAGCCCAAGGATCTTATCATTGTCCTCACCCTTTGCGGACAGCATAATGATCGGAATCGAGCTCGTCTCCCGAATCTTCAGGACCGTATGGACACCATCGAGTCCCGGCATCATCACATCGATGATGAGAAGATCCACCTTGTTGTCCTGCATGATATCGAGGACATCATATCCGTCATAGGCCTTCAAAACATTGAAGCCCTCACCCGTCAGGAAAATAGAGATCGCTTCCACAATCTGCTTATCATCATCACATACAAGAATCGTCTGCATGCTACCCTCCTAATGAAATGCAACACATAAGTGCAGTATACATGAACCACAGCCGGAATGCAAAATGTACAAAGGGCTGCGTAGTAAAAATCTAGGATCAGAATACGCGTCCGCACAGCAGAAACGCCTCGGCCAGTGACATTCAAATGACACTGACTGAGGCGCTTCTGCTGTACGGACACGGGTTTATTTATACAAGTTTTACTGCGCAGCCGTCGTTTCCTCTGTGCCGGCCGTGGTTTCAGCCTGCACCTCCTGCACGTACTGCTTTGCCATGTAGGCCTCCTGGCCCTCGTAATCAATCACGATCCAGTCGGCATCGTAATCGGACTTGTAGTTCACGACAGTGCCGGCATTTACGACAGCGAGCACTCTCGAATCCGTCGTGTTCGGCGCGGTTCTTACCTTGACACCGGTGGTTGTCATCCAGACGCCGGTGGAAGCAGCGGTCGTTTCAGGCTCTGTCACCGGTTCAGTCTCGGGTACAGTCGTCGTCTCTACGATCTCTGTCGTTGGTACCGGGGTCGTCTCAATCTCGGATTTTCCGCCGCTCATGAGGACGCGGATCAGGATAATGCCGAGAATCACGCAGGCAATCGGGATGGCAATCTTTGCAATGGTATAGAGATCGATGGAAACCGGTTCTTCGTTCCGGCGTCTGGCAGATCCGGAGCGACGATTTGAGCTGCCATTCCTTCCATATCGAGAACTGCTTGGACGAGCACTTGACTGTCTTCTGTCGCCGGTACGGCTCACACGCTCGGTATCACGAAGAGGTCTTGTCGGACGTTCCGGGGCAGAGCTTCTGGACGCACGCTGACTGCTTGCCGGACGCGATGCCCGCTGTGCCGGTCGTCTCGTGTCGGTCCGTCTGCCGGAAATCGGAATGTTTACACCGCTTGCATCAAAGGAAGATCCCTGCGTCCGATAGGATGAGGTATAGCGCGAGGAAACGGAGGGTGAGCTCTCGGCAGCAGTATCTTCTGCCGTCCGGGTATCGGCTGCTTCGTCCTCGGCCGGCGCTTCATCGCCGGAATCTGCAGTGCGTCGTGCCGTCCGCGGCTGACTGTCATCAAAATAGGTAGAAAGTGCATCGCGGAGCAGGGAGAAGGAGTCATTGGCAGCCTGGGCAGTCGGCATCGCACCGGCTTCCGCCTGGCTTCCGTACTGCACGATCTTCACATATTTCTGATGTGTTTCATCAGAAATGACCTGACTGTCATAGAGCTGATCCACGTCGCTCTCAAGTGTGTTCGAAACGAGCACAGCCTTATCGAGCTGAAGCTGTACGATCGTCGCAAGGATATTTTTATTGAGAATCATCGCGTCGTTGTAGCGGCCATTCAGGATCAGCTGCTGCGATTCGCTGAGATCCTTCCGAATCTTATTCCAAATACTGGTTTCTCTAGGTGATGCCATCCTGTAAACCTCCTGTCCTTTGACAGCACGGAAAATCTTTTTTCCATATGATCCGTTCTGTTGAAATCTATCTATTAGTATACAAAATCACGAAAGTCACTGCAAGAAGATGGACTTGTTTTATCCGGGTTTCTATGATAAACTTCGCTGATTGCTTGTGGAAACAGAGGCGCAGTATCGTAGCATATGTACTGCACTTAATAATATGAAGATAATGCACTATTTTAAAGAAAGTATGAACAGTCTGTAAATTTTTTTGGAGGATGCTATGAGACTTCGCCATATCACCGGATCAGAGAATTATGTCAAAGAATCGCCGAAGGTTATCCATGATCCGTCTCACCATAAGGGTAGATGGAATGCTGTCTTCGGGAACGATCATCCCATCCGGATCGAAATCGGCATGGGAAAGGGTCAGTTCATCGAACAGATGGCGCTCGAAAACCCGGAGATCAATTACATCGGCATCGAGCGGTACGACACCGTCCTCATGAAGGCATTGAAGAAGTGGGAAGAAAAGGAGAAGGATGGTACGAAAATTCCGAATCTCTATTTCATGTCGATCGATGCAAGACTTCTCGGCGATGTGTTTGAAAAGGAAGAGATCGACCGGATCTATCTTAACTTCTCGGACCCCTGGCCGAAAAAATCGCATGCAAACCGCCGCCTCACCAGCCCCGTCTTCATGAAGGTGTATCAGCAGTTTCTCCGCACAGACGGACAGCTCGAATTTAAGACCGACAACGAAGCGCTCTTTACCTATTCATTAGAGGCGATTCCGACAGCCGGGTGGCATATCCTCGCGGAAACCTGCGACCTCCATCACGACCCCTCGATGAACGAAGGCAACATCATGACCGAATACGAAGAGAAATTCTCCGCGAAGGGCAACCCGATTTTTAAATTAATAGCCAAGATGTAGATATATCCGAGAGGGGCTGGTGCGAAAAGCGGCAGACGCAAAAGAGACTGCCACTTTTCGCACCAGCCTTTGATAGTTCTTACTGAAAAATTATTTAAAATCTGCTTGACACTCGTCATTCAATTTCGTATATTAGTCAAGTGCTCACAAAACAGCGGGCACGTGAGCGCCTTTAGCTCAGTTGGTAGAGCAGCGGACTCTTAATCCGTTTGTCCAGGGTTCAAGTCCCTGAAGGCGCAGCAGAAAGCACTAGAGATTTCTCTGGTGCTTTTTTCGTATCTAAAATAAAATACTTGTAAGAAATTATTTAAGACTCCCGCACCGCGCCGTGCTATAATACCGTCGTTTATTATGGACTTTTGAAAGGAATCTGCATGAATATAAAGCTTAAAAGAGGAATATTGCTTCTCTTGTCTGGGAGCATCCTTTTCACAACCGGTTGTCAAAAGACCGTCAGCCCGATCGGGACCTCAACAGCAGAGGAGACGGTCGTACTCACGACAGCACCGGAATCAGAGGCGGTACAGGCGGTCGCCCAGCTTGGTGTCAATGCTAACGTCCTTCCGTCCATCGCGGGTGTGACGGTCGATGGCTCCGTAGAGGATATTGCGCCGGTGAATCTGACGGTTGGTGTGATCAACTCTGTCGTCAAAGATCTCCAGCAAAGACTCATGGATCTCGGCTATATGGATCCTGATGAACCGACAACCTATTATGGCAATGCAACCTCGCAGGCCGTGAAATATTTCCAGCGGCAGGCCGGACTCACCGAGGATGGTATCACCGGCGTCGAAACCTGGGATGCCATCATGGCGGATGATGCGCCGCATTACGCGCTGAAGCTTGGCTTCACCGGTCAGGATGTTACGAATGCCCAGTATCGTCTCTATAACCTGGGTTATCTTTCCAGTGCTTCCGATGTGAATGGCACCTATGACGAGAAGACCATGGAGGCTGTGAAAAAGCTGCAGGAGAGTAACGGCATCGCGGCCGACGGCATTTACGGCACCGATACCTACAATCTTCTTTATTCCGATGATGTCAAGGCGAATGTTCTTGCGCTCGGCGAGGAATCGGATCTCGTGAAGAAATACCAGCAGATCCTCATCAATCTTGGCTATATGGGCGGTACAGCGGATGGCCAGTTTGGCAAGACGACACAGGATGCCCTGAAGGCGTTTCAGTCGAGAAACGACCTCGTCGTCGATGGTTATCTCGGTCCGGATACAAGAGCAGCCCTCGACAGCGGCTCGGCAGTGCCCTTCGCGATGCGTATCGGTGAAGAATCAAACTCGGTCAAAGAGCTCCAGAATCTTCTTGTAAAGTACGGCTATCTTAGTTCTTCAAATGCAACCGGTTACTTCGGCGAAATCACGAAGAACGCGGTGGTTAACTTCCAGAAGCGAAACGGTCTTTCGGCGGATGGTCTCGCAGGTGCGAAGACGATGTCGATCCTCCGTTCCGGCAACGCAAAGAAGGCGTCGAAGCCGGCGACCTCAAGCGGTAATGCTGGCGGCGGTTCGACCGGTGGCTCCACCGGCGGTGGTTCCTCGTCCGGCGGATCCGGTATTCCGTCCGGCAGCGGTGGTGCAACCGTATCCGGCTCGGCAGCAAACCTTATTGCAATCGCATCCTCGAAGATCGGCTGCCCGTATGTATGGGGCGCCAAGGGACCGAACGCCTTTGACTGCTCTGGCTTCGTATACTGGTGCTTGAACCAGGCCGGCGTCGGTGTATCGTACATGACCTCCTCCGGCTGGCGGAATCCTGGTCGTTTCCGTAAGGTTTCCTACAATGAGCTGCAGGCTGGTGATATCATCGTTGTAAGCGGACATGTAGGCATTGTCGCAGGCGGCGGCACCATCATCGACGCCTCCTCCTCAAACGGCCGCGTCGTCCACCGTTCCCTCGGTTCCTGGTGGCAGAGCCACTTCATCACCGGCTGGAGAATTTTCTCTTAATTTTATGAACCTGTCGCAAATTTGCGACAGGTTTTATTTGTAGAAATCAGAAATCAGGCTTGCAGAGGGCAGTTTCAGCGTACTGACGCGTCCCGGCGCTTAGCGATCCAGCACACGCTTTACCGTGCTGGGAGCTTAGCGTCCGCTGGTCAACGCGTCCTGTAGGCGAGAGCCGGGCGATGGAACTGCCCTCTGCAAGCCTGATTTCGTCCGGGTGAGCGCGTGTTACATTTTTAAACTTAAAAATAGCGCGATTTTTGTCTATGGTTAAAATTCTCCCCCTTGCATAAATTCACGGCGGGGATATAATGAGGATTGCTTGTAGAATCTATAACAAAGTCTGCAAAGAACATGAAGGAGGAATGTGAGGATGGAGAAATTTACCGAGGAGCTGCAGGCACAGCTTCAGGTGGATACAGCCTTTACGATACCGATTGGCAGGGGCATCCCGGTTGCAGAGTCCACCGTCATCACATGGGTGATCATGGCAGTGCTTGTGATCTTATCCGTGTTTCTTGGCTCGAATCTTTCCGTCAGGAACCCAGGGAAACGGCAGCTGTTCGCAGAGTGGCTCGTCACCTGGCTCGACAACTTTATCGGAGGACTTCTCGGCGAATCGGCGAAGCAGTATATGACCTATATCGCGGTCGTGCTTCTGTACATTGGACTTTCCAATGTCATCGGCCTGTTCGGTATGAAGCCGCCCACGAAGGATCTGAATGTCACGGCAGCGTTGTCAATCATGAGTATTTTACTGATCGAATACGCCGGCATTCACAAGAAGGGCACGAAGGGCTGGCTCAAGAGCTTTACCCAGCCGGTTGCGATCGTAACCCCGATCAATATTCTGGAGATTTTCATCCGGCCGCTGTCGCTCTGCATGCGACTGTTTGGTAATGTGCTCGGTGCGTTTATCATCATGGAGCTCATCAAGATGGTGGTTCCGGTCGGAATCCCGGCGATTTTCAGTCTCTATTTTGATATCTTTGATGGCCTCATCCAGGCCTATGTTTTCGTCTTCCTGACATCCCTCTATATTCAGGATGCTGTGGAGTAATGCCCACATTAGCCTGCATTTCCGTTTATTCATGGAAATGCAGTATTGATAGAAACAGACCGCTGCGAGGAGCAGCAGGCAGACATTTTTAGAAGAAATATTAAAGGAGAAAATTATTATGACAGCAATTGGTGTAGGTTTAGCAGCATTGGCATGTATCGGCGCAGGTCTTTCCATCGGTATCGCAACGGGTAAGGCAGTAGAAGCTATCGCAAGACAGCCGGAAGCGGACGGCAAGATCATGAGAGTTCTTCTTCTCGGCTGCGCACTTGCCGAGGCAACCGCTATTTACGGCTTCGTACTTGGTATCCTCGCGATTTTCTTCCTCAAGTAAGTGTTTCTAATGTAGGCATTGGAAGAGGAATGGAAAATAGTCTGAGGAGCAGAGTATGTTAAGAATTGATATCAATTTACTTTTTACGATAGTGAACCTTCTGGTTCTCTATTTTCTGATGAAGAAGTTCCTGTTTAAGCCGGTACGTGAGGTACTTGCAAAGAGACAGGGAGAGATTGATGAAACCTATAAGAAGGCAGAGGAAGCCAATAAAGCTGCTGCAGATTTAAAGAAGCAGTATGAGGACAGCCTTGCCGGCATCGAGGCAGAGCGTCAGAAGAGACTCGATGCTTCAAATATTGAAGCGTCAAAGGAATATGACGAAATTGTCAACAACGCAAACAAAAAGGCTGACAAGATCATTCAGGATGCGAAGCTGCAGGCCGAGAAGGATGCCGAGGCAAAGCAGCATGAGATGCAGCAGCAGATGGCAGTTCTCGTCGCACAGGCGGCCTATAAGATTGCAGCTTCGAAGGATTCCAGTGAGAACGATGAAAAGCTGTATGATACCTTCCTTTCAGAAAATGCAGCTGAAGCAAAAAAGGACTAACGGGATATGACAGAAAATACGAAAGAACAGGCAAAAGGGCTGATCGAGAGACAAGTTCAGAAGAGTGTCATCGAAGAGACCACAAAGATTTTTGATGTTCTCCCCGAAACGTCTTCGAAGCTTTCTGATCCGACCATACCGCTTGAAAAGAGACATGAGGTAATCGACAGTGTTTTCCCTGTCGAGGTACGAGATGTCCTGAAGCTCCTCTGTGATAACAATCGGATGGGCGACTGGAAGCAGGTGGCAGAGGATTATTTTTCTATAAGAGATAAGGCCGAGCATGAGGTGCAGGTACGACTTCACTATGTTACGAAGCCGTCTGAGCGTCAGATTCTTGATATCCAGAAATTTGTAAAGGATAAATATGAGATTGATCATTTCTCCTTTACGATGGATGAGGATAAATCCCTCGGCGGCGGCTTCATTCTGGAGGTCGGCAACGATCAGTATGACTGGTCGACGAAGGGCCGCCGTGAGCAGTTTCTCCGTCAGATCAATGCGACAAAATCCTCGCTTTCAAGCGATGCGGATATCCTCACGATCCTTCAGAGAAGTGTCAACAGCTTTGACTTAAAGGCGGAACGTAAGGAGATCGGCTTCGTCGAAACCATCGGCGATGGTATCGCCATCATGAATGGCCTTGATCATGCGATGTATGGTGAGGTCATTCAGTTTGATAATGGCGTGCAGGGCATGGTACAGAATATCGAAAGAGACCGGATCGGTGTCATTCTCTTCGGAGACGCCGGCGATCTCGCAGAGGGCAGCCGTGGTACGAGAACCGGTCGTATGGCTGGTGTACCGGTCGGCAATGCCTTTCTTGGAAGAGTCGTGAACGCTCTCGGTGAGCCGATTGACGGCAAAGGTGCGATCAGCTCGGATGATTATCGTTCCATCGAGCAGCCGGCGCCGGGTATCATCGACCGTCAGCCGGTCAATGAACCGCTGCAGACGGGTATTCTTGCCATCGACTCGATGTTCCCGATCGGCCGTGGACAGCGAGAGCTGATTATCGGCGATCGTCAGACCGGTAAGACCTCGATCGCACTGGATACGATTCTCAACCAGGCGGACAAGCAGTGTATTTGTATCTATGTTGCCATCGGTCAGAAGGAGTCGACGGTCGCTTCACTGGTGCAGACTCTGGAGAAGCATGGCGCCATGAAATATACCTGCGTGATGGCTGCGACAGCCTCTGATCCGGCAGCCATTCAGTACATCGCACCGTATGCAGCAACCTCGCTGGCCGAGTACTTCATGTATAAGGGACAGGATGTGCTCATTGTCTATGATGACCTTTCGAAGCATGCGGTCGCCTACCGTGCACTGTCACTACTTCTCGGCAGAGCCCCGGGACGTGAGGCATATCCTGGCGATGTGTTTTATCTTCATTCGAGACTTCTCGAGCGGTCCTGCCGTCTTTCCGAGAAGCTCGGCGGCGGCTCGATCACAGCGCTGCCGATCATTGAAACACAGGACGGTGATGTATCCGCCTATATTCCGACCAATGTTATTTCTATCACGGATGGTCAGATTTTCCTCGAGTCGAGTCTTTTCTTCGAGGGACAGCGTCCGGCTGTGAATGTCGGCCTTTCCGTATCCCGTGTCGGCGGTGCCGCACAGGCAAAAGCCATGAAAAAGGCCTCCGGCTCGCTCCGTATCGATCTCGCGCAGTATCGTGAGATGGCGGTGTTCACACAGTTCTCTTCAGATCTTGATGATAATACGAGAGAGCTTCTCATGCAGGGCAAGGTACTCATGGAGCTTCTGAAGCAGCCGCTCGGACATCCGATGAGTCTTTCGGATCAGGTCATCACACTGGTGGTAGCACTGGAAAAGCAGATGCTTACGATCCCGCCGAAGGAGGTCAAGACCTATCAGGCCGGACTTCTCCGGTATTTCGAGGAGCATTATCCGGAGATCGGTAAAAATCTCGAGATTTCGAGAATGCTGACACCGGATGCAAAGGCGAAGATTCTTGAAGTAGGAAAGGAATATCTTTCCCGCTACGAGGAGTCAAAGAGCTTAAAGAAGGAGGCCGACGGTGCCAACGACGAGAGAGCTTAGGGACAGAATCGCAAGCATTGACAATACACTGAAGATTACCAATGCCATGTATTTGATCTCGAGCACCAAGCTTCGGAAGGCGCGTGCCGATCTTCAGAAGACAGAGCCGTATTTCTATACACTGCAAACGACGATCCAGCGTGTTCTCCGGCATCTTCCTGAGGAGTTCACACATCCGTATCTCGATGTCAGACAGCACCTTCGGGATGAAGCAATCAGAGAAAATGTCAAGACCGCGATTATCTCTGTTACAGCAGATAAGGGTCTTGCCGGCGCCTACAATCATAATGTATTAAAGGAAACGGAGCGGATGCTTGAAGAACATCCGAATCATAAGCTTTTTGTCGTCGGTGAGATGGGCCGTGTGTATTTTCATTCACGCGGTGTACCGATCGAGGAGCAGTTCCACTATACCGCGCAGAATCCGACGCTCCACAGAGCGCGTGTTATCACGGGCCGTATGCTTGATCTTTTCGAAGAGAGAGAAATCGATGCCGTGTATATCATTTATACGCGGATGAAGAATTCTCTTGAGATGGTAACAGAGGTACAGCAGCTTCTGCCACTCGACAAACTAGATCGAAATACGTTCCAGGTGATTCCGATGGTTGCTGGTATGGAGGAGTTCCGGCTTCGTCCGACACCGAAGGCTATCATTGATAATATCATCCCAAGCTATTTGAACGGCTTTATCTATAGTGCACTGGTTGAGTCCTTCTGCTCCGAGCAGAATGCCCGTATGACGGCAATGGACTCGGCAAACCGGAATGGCGGTGAGCTGAAGCAGCAGCTCCGGATCCAGTATAATCGTGTCAGACAGGCACAGATCACGCAGGAGATCACGGAGGTTGCAGCAGGTGCAAAGGCGCAGCGGCAGTCGAAGAGCCGATAATTTAGTATAGAAAGGAAAGTCCATGCAGACTGGAAAAATCGTGCAGGTTATGGGACCGGTTGTGGATGTGGAGTTTGATACGCTTCCGCTGCCTGTTCTTAACACAGCACTTAAGGTAGATAATCATGGCAGAAGCTGTACCATGGAGGTAGCGCAGCATATGGGCGATCATGTCGTCCGCTGCATCATGCTGGGGGCTTCAGAGGGACTGGAGCGGGATATGCCGGTTGAGAATACTGGGAAGGGTATCACGGTTCCGGTCGGCGAGCAGACGCTCGGAAGACTCTTCAATGTTCTCGGTGAGGCAATCGATGGACAGCCAGCGCCCGAGACGAAGGAGCAGTGGGAAATTCACAGAAAGCCACCGAAGTTCACGGATCAGAATCCGGCGCAGGAGGTACTGGAAACCGGTATCAAGGTTATCGATCTTCTTGCACCGTACGCGAAGGGCGGTAAGATCGGTCTGTTCGGCGGTGCCGGTGTCGGTAAAACGGTCCTCATCCAGGAGCTGATTCGTAACGTTGCCACGGAGCATGGCGGCTATTCGATCTTCACTGGTGTCGGCGAGCGTTCCCGTGAAGGCAATGATCTTTATAGTGAGATGACGGCTTCCGGCGTTATCAAGCATACGGCTCTCGTATTCGGACAGATGAATGAGTCCCCGGGTGCCAGAATGCGTGTAGCTGAGACCGGTCTTACGATGGCGGAGTATTTCCGGGATGTACAGCATAAGGATGTACTTCTCTTCATCGATAACATCTTCCGTTTCGTACAGGCAGGTTCTGAGGTTTCTTCACTTCTTGGCAGAATGCCTTCAGCCGTAGGTTATCAGCCGACCCTTGCGAATGAGATGGGCGCTCTGCAGGAGCGTATCGCGTCGACAAAGGATGGCTCAGTAACATCAGTGCAGGCTGTCTATGTGCCGGCCGATGACCTGACAGACCCGGCACCGGCGACAACCTTCGCACATCTTGATGCGACGACGGTACTTTCCCGTAAGATCGTTGAGCAGGGCATCTATCCGGCGGTGGATCCACTGGAATCATCGTCCCGTATTCTGACAGCGGAGATCGTCGGGCAAGAGCATTATGATGTGGCGCAGCGGGTACTCCAGATTCTCCAGAAGTATAAGGAGCTCCAGGATATCATCGCAATTCTCGGTATGGAGGAGCTTTCCGAGGAAGATAAGCTCACGGTATATCGTGCGCGTAAGATTCGTAACTTCCTGTCACAGCCTTTCTTCGTCGGCGAGCAGTTCACCGGAGTCCCGGGTAAGTACGTTCCTCTTGCGGATACAGTCAAGGGCTTCAAGGCAATCATCGATGGTGAGATGGATCAGTATCCGGAGGCTGCGTTCTTCAATGTCGGCACGATCGAGGATGTGAAGAAGAAAGCGGAGAAGATGACAAATGGCTGATAAGGCTTTATTCAGTTTGAGGGTGATCGCATCGAATAAGGTGTTCTATGATGAGAGAGCGCAGTATCTCCGAATCAACACCCTGGATGGTTTGTTCGGCTTCATGGCGCATCATGCGCCGGTCGTGGTTGCGGTAGAAACCGGTCCGATGGATATCGTGAAGGAAGACGGCGAACGGATCGAAGTGCTGGTGTCCGGCGGGATCCTTTCCTGTGCGAACAATCGTATCACAGTGCTGGTCGATACCTGCGAGACGGCGGAGGAAATCGATGTCCGTCGTGCGGAGGAAGCAAAGGAGCGTGCCGAGGAGCAGCTTCGGCAGCGGCAGTCTGTCGGCGAGTACAAAATGTCGCAGTCTGCACTTGCGCGTGCGCTGTCACGACTTGAATTCTCTTCGCAGAAGAAACATTATATTTGATTTTCTGGCTGTCGCGTCAGGTTGTGAACCTGCCGCGACAGCCTTTTTCGTTTGTGTTATAGTAATAGCAAAAGTCTGGAGAGGAGGATCCCGGGATGACTGTGGACGAAGTGAAGATTGGATTTATTGGTTTTGGAAATATGGCGGGTGCGATCGCGGAAGGGCTGATTTCTCAAGGCGTGGTGCCGGCGGAACGGATGTTTGCCTGTGCGGGGCATCTTGATACGCTGAAGGAAAAGTGTGCGGCGATGGGCGGGGTGCATGCCTGTGCGGATGCTTCTTCTGTGGCAGCCAATGCTGACATCGTTTTTCTCGCCGTGAAGCCGGCGATGCTCGAGACGGTCGTGAAGCCGGTCAAGGAGGCATTATGCGGGAAAATCGTGGTCTCGGTGGCTGCGGGCTATGATCATGCGCGCTTCCTTTCGGAGGGGATCCTCACGGAGGATACGCACCTTATCTGTACCTGTCCAAATACGCCGGTGTCGATCGGTAAAGGCATCTTCATTATGGAAAATAAGCATTCGCTGACGGAGGCTGAGGTGACTCTCTTGAAGGAGCTTCTGTCGCCGGTCAGCCTGGTACTTTTCATGGATACAAAGCTACTCGGCATCGGCGGTACGGTTTCCGGCTGCAGCCCGGCGTTTGTCGCGATGTTCATTGAAGCGCTTTCCGATGCGGCCGTGATGTATGGCATCCCGAGAAAGACGGCATACCAGATCGTCGAAAAGATGATGGAGGGGACGGCTGCGATGGCACTTGCTACGGAACAGCATCCCGGACAGATGAAGGATGCCGTGGCATCACCGGGCGGCACAACCATCCGCGGCATCGCCTCCCTCGAAGAGCACAACTTCCGCGGCGCCGTCATCGATGCCATCAAGGCGATTGAAGAGTGAATGTGACATCGGGGAGATTCCTTCTTGTATCGGCGTCCGGAAAAGAGTATAATGCAGTAATCGCCTGGGCGTGATGAGAGGGAGTGCTTTGATCACGTCTGCTATTTAGAAAAGACGGAGCAGAAAAAGATATGATGAATCCAAAAACACGGAAGACAGTTTCGGCAGTCATCGTGATTCTCCTGGTGCTTGCCATGGTACTGACGATGGTACTTCCATATATTGTCTGACAGAATGTAGAAGAGAGCTGCTGCAAAGCTTTTCGGCGCCGGATTTCCTGGCAGTCGGGAGGCTGTTGCAGCAGCTTTTTTTAGATAATGAATGGAAGAGAGGAAGACAGCGTGATGGGAAAACTCACGGAAGGGCAGGAACTCGTGCTTCTCGGAGAGCCGGGGACGAAGGGAATTGAGGTGCTTTCGACGCGGTCGCCGGAGAAACTTCGGACGCGATTCTCAGACAGGTATCTTTCGGAAGAAACCAAAAGGTCCGGCCGGCTGAAGGAAGCATTGAGAAAACGGTCCGCGGTCGAGCTTGTCTCGGATTATCTTCCGGGCTTCATGGAAAAATATGGCGTCGCGAAGGCGGTCTCCGTCGGAAGAGGCGGAGTGCTTGCGTCGCTCTGGCAGTTTCTCGCTGAAGAGGGACTTGATCCGAAGACCGGGCGGCAGGTGAAGCCGGGACCTGGCTGCCGGTTCAGCCTAAGTGCGATACCGGTTAGTCAGTTTACGATCGAGGTTTGTGAACTGTTCCAGGCAAATCCATACCGGCTGCTGTCTGAGAACTGCTGGATTCTGGCTTTAGACCGTGGATTTCAATTTGTGAGGGATCTTCTATCGGCGGAGGAGCTGATAGCGCATCAAATCGAGGAGGAAAATTATAATGCTAAGGGCCTCCGCGCTGGCTTCGAAGGCGATCATCATGCGCGGACGGAGATTCTTCTTCCGGCAGCCGTGTTTGGCGAGATCACCGGAGATCATCAGAGGCTTCGGACAGATACACCGGGCGGCGCGTTTCTCACGAAGGAGCATATGGATGAATTAGACCGGATATGCTAGAATGAAATAGCGTGTGAAGAGCATGCTGTAGGCATTGGAAGATATGCCCGTTTAAAGGCATCAGAAAAATATAAAAACAGGAGATTGTTATGAGAGACAAGATTCTTGCAATCATCGAGAAGAACGCGCGGCTGTCCGTGAAGGATATCGCGGCGCTGCTCGGTGAGGATGAGGCGAAGGTTAGTGCCGAGATCGAGGCCATGGAAAATGAAGGCATCATCTGCGGCTATCATACATTGATCAACTGGGATAAGACCAGTGACGAGCGTGTGGATGCGCTGATCGAGGTGAAGGTTGCGCCGCAGAGAGGGATGGGCTTCGATTCCATCGCTGAGCGGATTTATCAGTACGATGAGGTGGACGCGGTGTATCTCATGAGTGGTGCGTTTGACTTTATGGTACTCATCAACGGCAGAACCATGAAGGAGGTGGCGACGTTTGTTGCGTCGAAGCTTTCTCCGATGGATTCGATTCTTTCGACGGCAACGCATTTCGTACTGAAGAAGTACAAGGATCATGGAACCGTGATCGAACAGGTCAAGGTCGATGAGCGGATGAAGGTATCGCCATGAGAGATCCCCTGAATCATACGATTACGGAGCTTCAGCCGAGCGGAATCCGTAAGTTTTTTGATATCGTGGCAACCATGAAGGATGCCATTTCGCTTGGCGTGGGCGAGCCGGATTTTGACACGCCGTGGCATATCCGCGAGGAGGGTATTTATTCCCTCGAGAAGGGCCGGACCTACTATACATCAAACTCCGGTCTCATGGAGCTGAAGGAAGAAATTTCCAGATATCTACAGCGGAGATTTCAGACGACCTATGATCCGAAAACAGAGGTCATGGTGACGGTCGGCGGCTCAGAGGCCATCGATCTCGCGATGCGTTGTCTTCTCAATCCGGGCGACGAGGTTCTGATCCCGCAGCCGAGCTATGTTTCCTATGTGCCGTGTGCAGAGATGGCCGGCGGCAAAGCTGTCCCCATCCGACTCGAAGCAAAGGATGATTTTCGACTGACACCGGAGAAGCTGGAAGCTGCCATTACAGAGCATTCGAAGCTTCTCGTTTTGCCCTTCCCGAACAACCCGACCGGGGCGATCATGGAGAAGGAGGATTATGAGAAGCTCGTGCCGATTATCGAGAAGTATGATCTTTTCCTGATTACCGACGAAATTTATGCAGAGCTCACCTATAAAGGGAAGCCCTGCTCTATCATTGAGCTTCCCGGCATGCGCGACAGAACGGTTTATATCAATGGCTTCTCGAAGGCGTATGCTATGACCGGCTGGCGTCTCGGCTATACCTGTGCGCCGGCGCCGATTCTAAAACAGATGCTGAAGCTTCACCAGTATGCGATTATGTGTGCGCCGACGACCTCACAGTATGCCGGCATCGAAGCGCTGAAAAACGGCGATCAGGATATCGCGAGGATGCGCATGGCTTACAATGAGCGCCGCCGCTATCTCGTGACGCGTCTTCGGGAGATCGGCATGGACTGCTTTGAGCCGTATGGTGCTTTTTATGTATTTCCGTCGATCAAGCGCTTCGGCATGCGTTCGGAGGAGTTTGCAAACCGGCTCCTGCAGGAGGAAAAGGTCGCGATCGTTCCGGGCACGGCGTTCGGCGACTGTGGGGAGGGCTATATGCGTATTTCCTATGCGTATTCCATCCAGGATCTAAAGAAAGCACTGGACCGGATCGAAGCCTTCACGAACCGCTTAAAGGCGGAGGGCTCATATTCGGAGGCAGAGGGAGAATAAAAATGGCATGGTATGATAGTGCGATTTTTTATCATATGTATCCGCTCGGCATGGTTTCTGCGGAGAAGTCCAATGATAACGTGACGGTACATCATCGCTTCGATGAACTCATTGCCTTCATTCCGTACCTAAAGGTTCTAGGCTGCGATGCAATCTATATCGGACCATTGTTTGAGTCCGGCTCGCACGGTTATGATACGATCGACTATAAGCTTGTCGACCGGCGGCTCGGGACCAATGACGATTTCCGCCGTTTCATGGACAAGGCGCATAATTATGGCATTCATGTTATCGTGGATGCAGTGTTTAACCATACGGGACGGGACTTCTTCGCCTTCCGCGATCTTCGGGAGCATGGTGCTGAGAGCCGCTATAAGGACTGGTATAAGGGTGTAAATTTTTACGGACGCTCTGATCATGGCGATCCCTTTACTTACAGTGCATGGCATGGCTTCACCGAGCTGCCGGAGCTTAACTATAACAATGAAGAAGTACGGCGGTATATCACGGATGTCGTTCGCTACTGGGTGGATACCTTTGACATCGACGGACTGAGACTTGACTGTGCGGATGCGCTCGATATGAACTTCGAAAAGTCGCTCCGGTATTTTACGAATGAGATGAAGCCAGAATTTTTCCTGCTCGGCGAGGTCATCCACGGGGAGTATGCCCGTTGGGTTAATCCGCTGACACTGAACTCCGTTACAAATTATGAGATGCATAAGTCGATCTATTCGGCCTTTAATTCGCATAATTTCTTTGAAGCTGCCCACAATCTGAACCGAAATATTGCAATCGCAAAGGACCTCTATCTATTCCTTGAGAACCACGATGTCGACAGGATCGCGTCGAAACTTGAGAATAAGGCAAATATCCGTCCGGCATATATGGCAATGTTTACATTACCTGGCAAGCCGAGCATCTATTATGGCGGCGAGTTCGGTATGGAAGGAAAAAAGGGGCCCGGCGGAGATGACAGCCCGCTAAGACCAAGCCTTTCGCAGGAGGCCATGAAGCCCAATGCACTCACCTCCTATATCGCGAAGCTCGCGGAGATTCATGGCAAAAATTCAGAGCTTCATATGGGAGACTATAAAGAGCTTTACCTTCAGTGTAAGCAGTGGGCCTATGCCCGCACGGATGCGAACAGTGCTGTAATCACCGCCCTCAATAACGATGAGCAGCCGGCGGTTTTCTATGTGACACTGCCATTGCCAGCGGAGCTTGCCTTCGATCTCATCGAAGAAGAACCGCTGCCAATCGAAGAGGGCAATCGGATCATGATTAGTCTGCCGCCAAACAGTGGAAAACTCATCAAGATCAAGTGAGAAATACGGAAATCGTGCTTTTGACATTGTCTCCGATGGATGCGTCATGATATGACAGGGGCAAACTAATCAACGATATTAAATATTCTGTTCAATATTCAATAGAGTAGAAAAATATTTTTCAAACCGACCGATGTTTATCGGTCGGTTTGTTGTATAATGAGCTTATCTTATGAGCCTTTTGGAGGATCACTATGGCTAGAAAAAAACTTACAGGGGGAAATGCCAAAGCCGATGGCGGTAAGGTAAGTACCGGGAAGAAAACGGCAGCAGGCGGAAGAAAGACAAAAACTGCAGTGAAGAAGACAACGGCTGTAAAGAAGACAGCCGAGACGTCCGGGAAGGCAGCTGCAGCAGCAAAACCGACAGAGACAGCAGTTCAGCCGACAGTGGAACAGCTTGATCCGGTTTTCATCACCGAGCTGGACCGGTATCTGTTTGGCGCAGGCCGGCATTATAAAATTTATCAGAAGATGGGTGCGCATCCGGCGACACTTCATGGAAAGAAGGGCATGCACTTTGCTGTTTGGGCACCACATGCAAAGGCGGTTTCTATCGTTTGTGACAGAAACCAGTGGAACACCGAGGCAAACTATATGCTCCCGCTCGAGGACAGCGGCATCTATGAGGGCTTCATCGAAAACATGGGCTTCGGCGAGATCTATAAGTTTGCAATCCATACGCAGGCGGGAGAAATTCTTTACAAAGCAGATCCTTATGGCTATTCTGCAGAATTTCGTCCGGGTACTGCATCGAAGACCGCTGATATCAGTAATTTCCCGTGGCATGATGCCGCCTGGATGAGTAAGCGCGCGAAGACACCGGTCTTCCAGCAGCCGATGGCAATTTATGAGTGTCATCTCGGTTCCTGGAGAAAGAAGGATCGTCCGGAGAAGAATGGCTTCTATACCTATCGTGAAGCAGCAGAGGAGCTCGCGGAATATTGTAATGATATGGGTTATACGCATGTCGAGCTCATGGGTATCGCCGAGCATCCGCTGGATGCTTCCTGGGGCTATCAGGTGACCGGCTATTTTGCACCGACAGCCCGCTACGGTGATCCGAAGGACTTCATGTACTTCGTAAATTATATGCATCAGCATGGCATCGGCGTCATCCTCGACTGGGTGCCGGCGCACTTCCCGAAGGACGCACAGGGACTTGCAGATTTCGATGGCACACCGACCTATGAATATGCGGATCCTCGTATGGGTGAGCACCCGGACTGGGGCACAAAAATCTTTGACTATTCGAAGAATGAGGTCAAAAACTTCCTCATCGGTAACGCACTTTACTGGTATGATGATTATCATATCGACGGGCTCCGTGTCGATGCGGTTGCATCCATGCTGTATCTTGATTATGGCCGGAAAGCAGGCGAATGGGTACCGAACAAGTACGGCGGAAATGGAAACCTCGATGCGATCGAGTTCTTTAAGCATCTGAACAGTGTCATCAAGGGCCGGAAGGACGGCACCATGATCATCGCAGAGGAGTCGACCGCATGGCCGAAGGTGACAGACGCACCGGAAAACGACGGCCTCGGCTTCACCTACAAGTGGAACATGGGCTGGATGCACGACTTCCTCGATTATATGAAGCTCGATCCGTATTTCCGGAAGGGCGCGCACAACATGATGACCTTCGGTATGAGTTATGCGACCTCCGAGAAGTTTATCCTTGTGCTTTCGCATGACGAGGTTGTGCATCTCAAGTGCTCGATGATCAATAAGATGCCGGGCCTTGAAGGCGATAAATTTAAGAACCTGAAGTGTGGTTATCTCTTCATGTTCGGCCATGCCGGAAAGAAGCTTCTCTTCATGGGACAGGACTTCGGCCAGTATCATGAATGGGATGAAAAGGTATCACTCGACTGGTATCTCACAAAGGAACCGGAGAATCATAGCCTCCAGATGTTCATGAAGGACCTTCTGCATCTCTACAGAAAATATCCTGCGATGTGGGAGCTCGATGACAGCTGGGATGGCTTCGAATGGATTAATGCCAATGACTCCGACCGTTCAATCTTCAGTTTTATCCGTAAGGATAAAACCGGCAAGAACTCCTTGGTGTTTGTCGTAAACATGACGCCGGTGGAGCGCGCCGATTATATGGTCGGTGTACCGGTGAAGGGAAGCTATACGCTGCTTTTCGATGAAAATGGTGCGGTCGATCCGAAAAAGAAAAAGGCTGTCTACCATGCGAAGCCCGGCGAGTGTGATGGAAAGCCCTTCCGCGTAGAATATCCGTTGCCGGCGTATGGCTGTGCCGTGTTCCGCTTTAATTATTCTTGAAAATCAGTATAATAAGAGACGCTGCCGTTACCGGCAGCGTCTTTTAGATGAAAGGATAAAGAAAGTTATGCTGAATCAGTTTTCTAGAACACAGCTGTTGCTTGGCAGGCCGGCGATGGAGAAGCTCGCGAGGAGCCGTGTCGCAATCTTCGGAATCGGCGGTGTGGGCGGCTTCGCGGTTGAAGCGCTGGCACGATCCGGTGTCGGTACACTCGATATCATCGATGATGATATGGTCTGCCTCACAAATCTGAACCGTCAGCTCATTGCTACGCGGAAAACTGTCGGAAAATTCAAAGTGGACGTGATGGCCGAGAGAATCCTCGATATCAACCCAAAATGTCAGGTGAACGTCCATAAGACCTTTTTCCTGCCGGAAAACAGTGATGAATTTGACTTTTCTCAGTATGATTATGTCATAGATGCAGTCGATACGGTTACAGCAAAGCTTCAGCTTGTCATGGCGTGTGATCTGGCAGGGACACCGATCATCAGCTGCATGGGCGCCGGCAACAAGCTTGATCCCACGAAGCTTGAGGTTACGGATATTTATAAAACCTCGATTGATCCTTTGGCTCGTGTCATGCGGCGTGAACTGAAAAAGCGGAATATACGGCATCTTAAGGTTGTTTATTCCACAGAGAAGCCTCTTCGTCCTCTCGAAGATATGGCAAACAGCTGCCGTTATCACTGCATCTGCCCGCCGGGAGCAAAGCATAAGTGTACGGATCGTCGGGATATCCCCGGCTCTGTTTCCTTTGTGCCGCCGGTTGCCGGCATGATCATCGGCGGTGAAGTCATCAAGGATCTGACGCGTGATGAACGAGCAGCCGTACGAGTAGATGAGGAGAAAATATAATCGAAAGGAAGGCGTCAACCAATTATTCTTCTTCCGGCAGTTTTGACATGAGAACATCGAGAGCCATGATGACAGTGACACCGACCTCGACGATGATGAGGACAGGCAGGAGCTTATGAAACAGTATCGGGCCTTTCAAAAGGAAGACAAGGAGTGGAATCAGAATCATGAGGATGATGCCCAGCATGACCTTGTTTCGGAGCACTTTATCAGCCTTTCCCTTTTCAACCGTTTTTTTAAGAGACTGCGATGCCTGCTCTTCTTGTAGCGTTTCGTTTCTTTTTTTTCGTGATTTATTTCTGCCCTTTCGTGGAACATCGAGAAAACCAAACAGCTTTTCAGGCTGTTCCTCTGGAGATAGGTCCTCTGCCTCCGGCAGGAAATCAGGATCGGCTTCCGGGTCTGGAAGATCACGGCGGCCATAGTCGGAATCAAAGCGAAGTGTCCGATAGTCCTGTTGCTCCTTGACAGGAGAATGATCGGATGCTTTGACTTCGAAAGGTAATTCTTTTACAGAAGGCGAATAGTCAACTGGCGCTTCTCTTAAGAGGCTTGTATTATCTGCCTTAAGCCCTGCGTTTTCCGGTCGGAAAATATCCTTAGTCGCAGTCGTATCCTCCTTTAGCAGTGGTTTACGATCGACGATGCGAAGAAGGTCGTCCATCCGAAAATAGGGATTTCGGACAGAGGTATGGTACAGGGAATACCCCGTGATCACAGCCTGATCCTCTGTATAATCAATATGGTTCAGGATAAAGAGGAGAAGGGCGGAGAGGCTTTCTGAAAAAGACGGATGTGCTGCAGGCAGCAGTACGAAGTGATAACCGCCGCTTTCGTCCAGAAAAATGGTTTCTGGAGAAAGCAATACCCGGTCCTCCGAAAGAAGGAAACTTTGCATCGTATCAAGAAGCGCATCCATCGCATAAATAAGGGCTGCAATTTGCTTGTGGGCCATTCCGGCGATGGAAAAATGCTCGTGTAGTGGCTTAAGAGAAGAGATTTCATAGTCAAGAACCGAGCATTCACCCTGATGACGAATGACAAACGGTATGATGCCTGGCATCTCAGAACCAAGCATCATTTTGGTCTCATAGCTGTCCCTGTCCAGAGTGACATTCTCAATATGCATGAGACTTTTCTTCAGCGTATGCTCAAAGGATATAAAATTTGATTGACTGTTATCTTCGATGTTGATCAAGGTGTGCTTCGTAGTATGATTCATATTTTCCCCTGTCCTGCGGTATCCATGTCCTTTTCAAAGATGGTGACGCCGCGCATAAATTCTTCTGGTCTGAATTCCTTTTCACCATCCTTCGTATGGCTTGCGATTTCCGTTTCAAGATAGCTTTTTGCTTGTCCGGTTACCTTGTTATGGAGGTTGACTGTGCCGGAAATCAGAGTCGAAAAGACGAGGAAGGTGATGGCAATGATATAAGTGGCTTCAATGGTATACATATTTTCCCCCGTCAGATATAGCCAAGTCTTGATATTGTAATAAGGATAAATCCCGGCAGGAGACACGGTATAAAAGCGATGGAGCGCCTGCGGAGAGAGCTCCTTCGAAAGTGGCATCGAACCATGATAAGGATAGACACTAGAAAAGCAGTCATTAAGCCGATAGCATTGAGAAGCAAAAGCTCCGGCAGTGTCAGATAGAAGCCCTCCACCAGTGTGAACAGGACATCACCGGCACCGATCGGACCCCTGAGGATACGATAAAACAGGTACACAAAGATTCCTGGTAAAAAAGGCAGCAGGAGTTCGAGCCCCTGCGGGGCAGTTCCCCGGAAAATATCAATCATCCGTAGGATATAACCGGCAGCACCGGCCAGAAGGAATATATAGAGTGGCACTGTCTTTTTTTTAAGATCATGCAGTGCGGTAAGAAAGAAAAAGAAAAGCTGTGTGATAAAGGAAAATGACAGTGTCAGCATAAAAACTCCTATTTAACCTAGCCGCAGCGGATACAGGCATGCTTTCCTTCAGAAATCGCCCGGGATTTCGTCGTGGACTGAATATAGCTGGACATCGTACGGCAAAGTGGGGTGGTGTGGTAACTCCGTGAGCCGGTGGTATAGTAGACGACCGGAAGATTGCTGGAAGGGAGGCAGATCGCGCATGGCATATAACGGCCACCATAAGGTGGTTTCTTCGTTTGAATGTCCTTACCGGAGGTTTTTTCAAAGATATGAGAAAGATAGGAGCAGTCAAGCGTAGTGTGATACACCTCGGTATTTTTGATACTGACATAGACCGTCGGATCCTCCTCGCTCTCTTCGGCCTCATCCGGCCATCGGTTTCCATCTGCACCGATCCAGGCACGCCGATAGGCGACCAGCTCTTGAGGAAAGCCTGACAGGCGGAAGAAATTGAAGGGCACCTTTGCCTGGTATTTTGCAGTGAACAGGACATCAGTTTCTGTGATCTGACTGCCCGACAAAAGATCAAGAGAAGACATGCCGTCTTGTTTGATCTCACTGGAAAGCTTCACTACGGAGGCGCCGGTTTCGATGCCCGTTAGCGCATCTTCGGAAATATTGAGTCCGGAAACCTTCTTCTCTAGATAGCGTTCCGCGTATTTGCCGATTGCTAGCCTCTCAGCCATCACCTCCATGTGTCTTTGGGCCTCCTGCTGCTGATGCAGTATAAGGACTGGTGTCAAAAGAGCAACCGCGGCAAAAATCACCATGCTGAGTGCTAGTGTTGCTTCAATGGTGAAGGAGGAACGACAGGGAAGAAGCAGAGAACGGACCAGCCGGTCCTGAAGCCTTAGATGTTCGTACTTGGAGAGTATTTTTTTTAGATTCTGCGGTTTTGGTTCTCTTTTTTCTCGCATGTCGTTCTTCCTTAATAGTAAGCGGATAAACCGCGCTACTGTCTTCGTTATATATGGTTAAAGGACAGAGTGCCTTTAATCTTGTGATCAAAATATCAGAAATCTATTGCACCTTATTTCGATAGGAATAGTCTGATGAAAGTGCGATGGTATACTGGCTTTCCGGTACATTTGAGGCAACCATGTGCAGGATGCCGAGGTGATACATCACATGATCGGCGCTGACAGGCACACTGCCGCGCAGGCTGTAGATACATTTTTCAAGGGAAAAACCGGTTTCCGGTTCCTCGCCGATGCTTTTGAGATTTCGTTCGATGGTGCTCAGCATCCTCCGATTAACGGTCGCCTGATCCTTAAGTCCCAGAAGAATCAGGAAGCCACGGAGATAATCCCTGTAGGATAATCCGCGTTGCTCGTGTGCATTGTCATCGGGCATATGGCCGCGGCCAAGCACAAGAAGCTCTGAAACCTTCATGGACCAGGTTGTGTTGTCGTGCATGAGCGGCACCCGTTCGTTTGCCAGAAGATGCCGGACATCGATGATAGCCTGACCGAGTGCCCAGATACTGAGCACAAAGAAGGTTAGTACGGAAAGAAGCAGTGGATTTGCAGCGGTCACGAGGAAGCTTGAAACAAAGGTCATGGCTTCGGTCCGCTTCTGTGCATCCATATAGAGATAGATCAGGTTAGAGGCCTCACGAAAGGCAACCAGCTCTAAAACGAAGGCGGAAAGATTGTCATAATCACTTTCCTTTCCGTTCAGAAGATATTCCATCTCAAGTGCAGTGGATCCGCTTGGGGGCTTCGACTGCTCACGAAGCTCCTTGAGGTGATAATAATTAAAATACTTAAAGGCATATTCCCCCAGGAGAACAATCTCCGCCGGGTGCGCCGTGGAATCAGCGGAAAAGCCTGGCTTCCTGTTATGAATTGCATCCCTTGACGGAAGTTCCGCCCGGTCCGGGAGTACCAGAGAAAGGATATCCCGGTTTGTCATGCCGGCAATCTGATCCAGGAGCCGTTTGTTCTGTTTATTGATCGTTGAAACGGTTCCACTGTAATGGATGAGGGACATATGATTCCAGTCAGACAGGGCATCGTCATAGAAATCTTCGATCTCGTCATCAAAATCATAGTCATCTTCGTCTTCATCATCCTCGGCTTCCTCAATCGCTTCTTCGAGCCAATCCTCAAAATCCGAAACCGCCTGTTCCATGTCTTCCGCCTGCTGGATGAGCGTATCGGCCTTTGCCGGCATGGCTTCGATTTCCTTACGGATCGGACCATCGGCATCTATATAGCGCTCGTATTCTGTGATTTCACTTTCGATGGCAGCACAGGCCTCAGGGCTAAGCGTCGCACTTCGAGCGGAAAAATCCGTACGGAGTGTCTGCACCTTTGCGGCAAGCTTTTCAGCAGCCTTTGTGTAAATCGGAACCTGCGCCTTGAGCTTCGTTAGCTCAGATTGAAAATGATCTGAAGCCCCATAAAAGGAATATGCATCATAGTCCGACAAAGCGGAAGCACCGTCCTGATGGATAGAAGCCGCGTTTTCTGCGAGAGAATGAATCTTTGCGATAGCATCCTCCACGTCCTCGAGATCGCTTGCATCGAGCTGATATTGCTTTTGAATCTCCCGAATCTCCTTAGATTCCGATGCCCGCTCCGTGATGTGCGTCGCTTCTTCGAGAAGACTCGACTCGTCATAATCCCGGCCGCCAAAGGAAAGCAGAGAATCAATCATGCCATATTTCATATATTCGAGAACAGATTCTTCAAAGGCATCACGATCCGTCAGGTGGACATGCTCCGAAAAGGAAACCTGATCCTTCGTGACCTGCATCGGAAAAAGATTGTGTGCATTCTGATAGGGCTTTATGAATTCACAAAGCTCCTTCTTAAGATCACTGTCTGTGCGATACTGAAGTCCAAGCAGACGATAATTCTCCCAGAGCGGCCTGTGATACTGTGAAAAGAGGTTTTCCATGGAGGCATCCAGGGCAACCTGTACATACAGTCGTTCACTGACGCTCCGTGCTGATTCCACGATGGTGAGAATCAGCGCGGCAATCAGTACGAAGGAGAGTGCAAGGTAGACCGTGATGGAGCCGGAAAGAGATTTTCGTTCTCTTAGTTCCATACTTTTGCGGCATTGGTGTTGATTTCGCCAAGAATCGTATCCAGAAGCTTAGTGATATTATCCTTAAAGACAAGGACCAGTGCGATCAGCACGACTAGAATCAGGACGACCTCGATGGTACCCATACCTGACTGGTTCGCGACGAGGTATTGCGGAAGCGCATAGCGGTGAAGATAAAGATTCTTAGGGGAAAGCGGTGAATCCTTCAGTGGCTGCCAGGGGAGAGGATTTGCCCCCACAAGCTGGCAGGCGCCGCCGGAAAAATCATCAGAAGAATCATCAAAGAAATCCCGGATGCTCTGTGCGATGGAATGGATGTGCTGTACGAATGTGTTCATTTTTTTCTCCTTTACTTGAATGGTGAATGTGAAAAAGTTTGTAGTCCGCTGCCCTTCTGATCACAATGTTTTATTTTATTGCATGGTGTTCTTACAGAAGATTTCAGCGGGATTTTATGACAAGGTCGTGAGCGCTGGTACGATGACGATGGCCATGACGATGCCGAGTAACATAAAGAGTGGAAGCAGAAGCTTCGTGCCAGCCTCCTCGCCGAGACGGCGGGCGGTCGTTTTCCGATCCTCAAAGGCTTGATTCATCTCGAGTTCGAGAAGTACCCGGAGATTTTTGGTGCCGTTTTTCCTGTTCTGCTCTATGAGACTGACGAGCTTTGAATAAGGCTTCAGATTGATCCTGCGGCTGAAATCGTTATAAACATCCGATTCAGCCATATTGCGCCGGAATTGGTTATGCATGGTGCGAAGCTCGACTGCCAGCGGCCGCTCCTTCAGGATCCCACGGTGAATTAGACTGTCATAATGCTCGGATATTTTTTCAAAGGCATTTTTTATGGTCAGTCCGGCGCCGATATAGACCATCAGCTTCGAAACAAGCTCCGAATAATCAAGCATGAGCTGGTCGTTTTTTAGCTTTTGCTCTTTTTTAAGTTCGGCACCCTGCCGGAGATAGAGTGCTGCGGCTGCGACGATACCGAGAAGCGGGAAGATGAGATAGGTTCTGTCCATTGACTCCCGGTAGGAAATCCGCTTCCCTTCGATTTCATCCGGCAACGTGATCCGGTCTGTGTGAATATCGGACTGGTCATTTTCGAGAATCATGTTCTTCAGCGACCGGAGCAGCCGTTCTTCCTCGGTCAGGTCCCGGCCGACGACATTGACATAGATTTTGTAGGGCTCCGAATGATAAGAAATATCGAGTGACTCAGGATCCTCCGGCACGATATCTGTTGACAGGATGAGACTAAGGTAGCCGGTCACCACCGTATCCGGATCCAGGTCCTCGTTATCGAGCTTACCGCTTTCATCAATGAGATCACTGTATTTCAGTCGATAGTTCATATTTTCGGTTGTTGTTACCTCACCGGATTTCATTGGATCCATATCTGGATAATAATCCCAGCTAAGTCTTACGCCCTTGTCCGGGAGAGAGGCAGGCAGATTAAGATCCGAGGAAAGGCTGGCAAGACTCTGGTTCTCTGTCGTGATCAATCCCTCGATGTTTTCAAGAATATCAGCGAAGACCTGGTCCGCCTCTTCTTTCGTGTAACGGATCGGGCTCACCGTGATATTGAGAGGTATCTCCTGGTCAGACAGGCCAGAGACAGAAATTTCGTAATCCTTTTTAAGCCCTCCGTGTCTGTCCCGGAGGAGGTGAACGCCACCGATGAGATTTGAGCTGTTCATGGCGGAGAGATAGGTAATGACTGTAAGAAAAAGTGCGGCTGCAAGACAAAAAATCTGTTCCTTCAGTATCTTTTTGGGTACAGCCTTTGTCCTGTCCCTGATTGTATAAAGAAGGTGTGCCAATGCTTCCTTCATAGTGCTATACCTCGATTCGCATGATCCGCTCGGCAAGATAGATCGCAAGGATGTATACGGCGAGACAACCGGTCATCGTGATCCGTCCGAGAAGAGTCGTATAGAGTGTGCTTAAAAATTCAGGGGAAGAAAAATTCATATACAGAATGATGCCGAAGGGAATCATATTCATGACCTTCTGCTCATAACGCTTCGAGGCGTTCATGGTCAGAATATCCTCGTGAATCTGTACCTTGTCCCGGATTACACCAGCCGTGTGCTGGATGATCTGGACGAGCCGGCCGCCGGAATTTTTTGCGACGGTGAAGATCTCCGCAAAATTTGCGATATCATCAAGACCGGAGCGGTAGGCAAAATCCGAGAGCAGTTCCTCGATCGTTCGATTTAGCCTTAGTCCGTGTGCTATGGCTTCAAATTCCTGAACGATCATCGCTTTATCTGAGAACAGGGAGCGAAGCTCAGGAATTGAAGCCCGAAAAGCATTCTCTGTGGAATAGCCGGCAGAAAGAAAGGAAGAGAGAATGGAGAGTGACTCCTTAAACTCAAGGAGCAGCTGATGCCGGCGCTTCTCACAGAGTGCCTTTCGCCTGAAAAAGGGAAAGCCAAGACACACAGGTAAAAACAAAAGGAAGACAAGCTTACTCTGATAGAATGTATAAGACACGAGAGCATCCATCATCACAGCAAAGGAAAGCTCACGGATAAAATCAGTTGGTGTCAGACGGTAATGATTATAGTCGATCCCGGAGCTTACTCTGGTTCCGGAGCTCGTTTCTTTTTTGAAGAGCTGTTCCATCAAACTGATAGAGGGTGTTAAGTGTAATTTCGCCGTTTTCAATACCTGTTACCTCCGATATTTCTAAAACCCGCCGTGCCTTATCTCTGGTACGGCCGAGATGAATGACGATTTCGATGGCGGAGCCGATCATGCCCCGGATTGCCGGAAGCGGCAGCCCGCCTGCGCCAGACAGAACCATGATCTCAAGACGTCGAAGCATATCCTTCGTCGAGTTCGCATGCCCTGTCGATAGAGACCCGTCATGACCAGTGTTCATCGCATTTAACATGTCGAGTGCTTCAGCGCCACGGACCTCGCCGACCACGATCCGGTTCGGGGACATACGGAGGGAGGCCTTGATAAGATCCGCCATACTGATGCGGCCTTCACCCTCTGCGTTTTCATTACGTGTTTCCATGGAGACGAGATTTGGTACATTTCGAATCTGAAGCTCCGCGGAGTCCTCGATCGTGATGACCCGCTCGTCCGATGGGATATATTGCGATAAAGCGTTGAGGAAGGTAGTTTTTCCACTGTTTGTCCCGCCTGAAATAAAGATGTTATACCCGGCCCGTACCAGACCCTGTAGAAAGACTGCCGCCTCCTCCGAAAGCGATCCGAACCGGATGAGCTTGTCCATCGTGATCGGCTCCGGGAATTTACGGATCGTCATGGTCGGTCCCTTTAGTGCGATAGGCGGAAGCACGACATGTACACGGGAACCGTCCTCGAGACGGGCATCCACGATCGGGCTTGATGTGTTCACAACTCTGTTGATACGGCTCACGATCATATTGATAATTTCCTCGAGCTGGTCACCTGACTCAAACTGCTTGTCCCAGCGCTGCATCCGTCCGCCTGCCTCGACGAAGATTTCCTTGTCCGAGTTGATCATGATTTCTGTAATGGCTGGATTATCGAGAAGCTCCTGCAGGACATCGAGCCGCCTGAAGCTGTTAAATACTGCATTGCGAAGATACAGCTTGTTCTTGAGAGAAAGGTCATCCCGAGAAAGAAGCTTCTCATCAATCGTCTGGTATAAAGCGGCATCGCTAAGCTCTCCTTCCCGGTTTAGCGAAGCAGCAATCTCTGCTTTCAGATTCTTTTTAAGTTCCAGAAGCTGTGCGCTCATCGATTCGGCCTCCGTAGAATATAGTTACGTACGACAGCCTCAGCATAGGTTCCAAGCGGCGACGCATCCAGAAGCTGAAAGGATCCATTGTCAATGCCTCCATCGGGCGCCTTCGGCAGCAGAAGCTTGACGATTTTTTCCGCTGCAGACTGATACTGATTCATATGAAGATACCGGTCAAAGGTATCGAGCTTTTGAAGATCCTGTCTGTTTTCCGACACCGGCATGAAGATCCAGTCGGCAAGCGGCAGGATAGAGCCAAAGCGGCTTACGATGCTGTCAAGATCAAGGACGATCGCATCCTGCTCCGAGAGCCGGAGGAGCGTACTGGTAAAATCCCTTAGCTCCTTCTCCGACAGAACAGAGATGTCCTCCGGCAGAGAGATGGGATTCAGATAGAAAACCCCGTCATGCTGAAAGACAAGCTCCCGGAGCACCTCTCTCGTAAGACTCTTCTCCTTAAAGTAGAAGAAGGCTTCGGAGAGTCCGCGCTTTGCGGTCTCACGGATCGATTGCGGAAGTCCCGGCATCTCCTCATAAGAGACATAGAGAATCTTTCCTTCGTTCCGAAGCGCCTTTGCCAGTGCAAGGGCAAAGGAGGTCTTACCGGAGCGCCCGATCGGACTGAAAACCATATAGAGGCGGGAAACTGTATCATCAGATACAGCCGGCCGGTTCTTTTCATAGCAGGTGAGAATTTCTTTTAAGATTCTGTCGCCGGATTGAAATTTATAGATACTATTACTGCCTCGGTCCGGCTTGTCCGAGAGATGCAGCACACGATTATCCGGAAGTCCCGGAAGCTTCTCATCAGAAGTACCTTCCATGAGGAGAAAATCAACCGTATTTTCCGCCGAGAAACGCTCCAGCTTCTCCTTATCATCAAAGGTATATACGGTGAAGGGTGTTTCCGGCTTACTCGTGATGAAGCGGGACAATCTGTCGGCATAAGCCTTGTCTCTGCCGAGAACGGCGAGTATTTGTTCCATGTGTGACCTCCTTAATGACGTCATGTACTGCGCTTTCGACGGACCTGTAGACCAGGATGAAACCGGTTCTTGATTTGTCCGCCCGGGTTTATAGGGAAATTGGAAGCGTTGCCTCCATTGCTTTTATGATCAGCCCCGGAGTTGCACCGAGGAAAATGGGAACAGCCATGGGGAGAGTCGTCTTTTCCGGGATGAATCTTAGGTTCCGCTGTTTCCCAAGGGAAGCTACGCTGATCAGGAGAAGGGAAAGGAGCATGCCGGGGAAGAGCAGCTCCGCACCCTCCAGGATTCCTTCCCATGCAAGGATCAGTGAGATCAGCTTGATATCTCCTGCACCTGCATGATAATGGAAGAACACGGGCCCCAGCAGAAGGAGAGGAATAAAGAACCGGCATACGTATGGGATGATATGCCATACTCCGTATTCACCTCCGAGAAGCAATCCCCAGATGAAGTAAAAGATGATGAGCTCGTTCGGGATTGTCCTTTGGCGATGATCGGTCACCGCTGAGATAAAGAGAATTTGCAATAGGATCAGGTGTTTTTCTGTCATGTGACCTCCGTGATGAGTGCACTATACAGGAGAAAACGAAAAAGCAATAGAGTCTAAAATCGGACAATATCCTTTTTTAGACTATACGAAATCGGAAACGCAGCAGAAAAACGTAGTAGAAATGCTTCCATAAAGCGCTTTCCCGGGAGAAAAAAGTGAGAAAAGCGGAAAGCTCGTAGGAATTGCATAGAACTGACGTTCACTAAAATAAGCAGGGGTTAAAATCCGCCTGCTTCCTAAAAACCGAATTGAATTTATTTCAAAACTAAAAATTCTATAAAATTAGCACTCGACACTTGCAAGTGCTAACAATACGTGCTAGAGTATCTTGTGTAAAGAAGGAGACTTCCCTCCGATAGTCGGCAGAAGGAAGCATCCGGATGTAAGCATTAGCATGAAGAACATTTCGTATCAACCGAAGGGAGGCATGGTATGAATATCAATAAATTCACACAGAAGTCCATCGAAGCCGTGAACCACTGTCAGGATATTGCGACAGAGTACGGTAATCAATATATTGAACAGGTGCATCTTCTCTATAGTCTGATTACGATCGATGAATCACTGATCGCACAGCTTTTAAAGAAGATGGGCGTGCCGTTTGATCAGTTTAAGGCGGATGTCGAGGTGGAACTCGGGAAGCTTCCGAAGGTATCGGGAAGCGGCCAGATGTACTTCTCGCAGAACGCGAACAAGGCACTCGTCAATGCTGAGAACCACGCGAAGGCGATGGGAGATGAATATGTTTCCGTTGAGCATATCTTCCTTTCTCTCATGAAGGAAGCTGATCATACATTGAAGGACCTCTTTGACCGCTATCACATCACGAAGGATGGCTTCTTGAAGGTTCTTTCCGAGGTCCGGGGCAACCAGCGCGTTATGTCCGATAACCCGGAGGACACCTATGACACGCTGAACAAATATGGCTATGAGATGGTTGAGCGCGCACGTCAGCAGAAGCTTGATCCGATCATCGGGCGTGATGACGAGATCCGGAATATCATCCGGATTTTAAGCCGGAAGACCAAGAACAACCCGGTGCTCATCGGTGAACCGGGCGTCGGCAAGACAGCCGTCGTCGAGGGGCTTGCGCAACGAATTGCAAAGGGCGAGGTGCCGGAGTCTCTCAAGGATAAGAAGATCTTTGCACTCAACATGGGCTCACTCATCGCCGGCGCGAAGTACCGGGGTGAGTTCGAGGAAAGGCTGAAGGCAGTACTTGATGAAGTGAAGAAATCTGAGGGCCGGATCCTCATGTTTATCGATGAGCTTCATACGATCGTCGGGGCCGGCGCCTCCGAGGGTTCGATGGATGCCGGCAATATCCTTAAGCCAATGCTGGCGCGCGGTGAGCTTCACTGCATCGGTGCGACGACACTGAACGAATATCATAAATATATCGAGAAGGATGCAGCGCTCGAGCGTCGTTTCCAGCCGGTCATGATTGACCAGCCGTCCGTGGAGGATACCATTTATATCCTACGCGGTATCAAGGAAAGCTACGAGAAATACCATGGTGTAAGCATTACGGACAATGCTCTTGTTCAGGCGGCTGTGCTGTCGAACCGGTATATCTCAGATCGTTTCCTGCCGGATAAGGCCATTGACCTCGTCGATGAGGCCTGTGCGATGGTGAAGACGCAGATGGAGTCGATGCCGGAGGATATGGCGGAGATGCAGTCGAAGATCACGCAGCTTAAGATGGAGCAGATCTCTCTTAAGAAGGAGGATGATCAGCTTTCGAAGCAGCGGCTTTCAGAGATCGAGAAGGAGCTTGCGGAGCTTAGCGACCAGTTTGCGGCGAAGAAGGCGCAGTGGGAGAATGAGAAGAATTCCGCCACGAACCTGCAGGCGCTTCGTGAGAAGAGAGATAAGCTGCGGGCTGACCTTGAGATTGCGCAACAGAAGGGCGATCTCGAGACGGCCTCGAGGATTAATTATGGCGAGCTGCCTGAAGTGGAAAAGCAGCTGGCCGAGATGGATAAAAATGTCCACGGTGAGGATAAATCGCTTCTTCAGGAGACGGTGACCGAGGATGACATCGGTAAGATCGTGAGCCGCTGGACCGGTATTCCGGTGACGAAATTAAATGAATCCGAGCGGTCGAAGGTGCTGCATCTTGATGATGAAATTCATAAGCGTCTCATCGGACAGGATGAGGCAGTCGAGAAAGTCGTCGAAGCCATCCAGCGCTCGAAGGCCGGCATCAAGGATCCGACNNCTTGCGAAAAATCTTTTTGATGATGAAAATGCCATGGTCCGGATCGATATGTCGGAGTACATGGAGAAATATTCCGTATCAAGACTCATTGGCGCGGCACCAGGCTATGTCGGCTATGAGGAGGGTGGTCAGCTCACGGAGGCGGTAAGAAGGAAGCCGTATTCGGTGGTGCTGTTCGATGAGATCGAGAAGGCCCACCCTGATGTGTTTAATATTCTTCTGCAGGTGCTCGATGATGGCCGCATCACGGATTCGCAGGGTAAGACGGTTGACTTTAAGAACACGATCATCATTCTGACCTCAAACCTCGGTGCGCAGTATCTTCTTGAGGGTATCGATGCGAAGGGTAATATCACTGCGGATGCCCGGAAGAAGGTAACGGATGAGCTGCATCGTGCGTTCCGGCCGGAGTTTCTGAACCGGCTTGACGAGATCATCATGTTTAAGCCGCTCACGAAGGATAATATTTCGCATATTACGGATCTGATGGTTGCGGATATAAATCGCCGCCTTAGCGACAAACAACTAACGATCGAGTTAAGCAAAGAAGCGAAGGAGTTTGTCATCGATCATGGCTATGATCCGCAGTATGGTGCGCGGCCGCTTCGTCGGTACATCCAGCGGAATGTCGAGACGCTCGTCGCGAAGACGATTCTTGAGGACAGGGCGCATGAGGGTGACACCATCCGGATTAACCAGCACCTTGGGCAGCTTTCCTGCGAGGTGGTGACTGCCGTCACGCCGGACAGCATCGAGTGACGGCCGGACGGCGCATCCTCCCGGCAGGGGCGCCTGGTTGTTTATGTCTGCAGTTCTATGGCTTTTCTGCAGTGAATATGCTATATTAACTCCAAATGCAAAAAATTGGTGCATTTGGAGTTTTTTAATTTTAAATCAAAATATGAATAATAATACAAATGAGGTTGTGATCGATGTCCGGGATGTGACGAAGGTTTACCGGCTTTATAACAAGCCGGTGGATCGTCTCAAGGAAGCGGTGTCGGTCACGCATAAAAATTATCATAGAGACTTTTATGCGCTGAACCATATCAATTTTCAGGTGCATAAGGGGGAGTCGGTCGGGATCATCGGGACGAATGGATCCGGGAAGTCGACGATTCTTAAGATCATCACGGGGGTGCTGACGCCGACGGAGGGGTCTGTCGATATTCACGGGATTGTGTGTGCGCTTCTTGAGCTCGGGGCCGGGTTTAATCAGGACTATACGGGTATCGAGAATATCTACATGAACGGTACGATGATGGGCTTCACGCATGAGGAGATGGAGAAGAAGCTGCCGGAGATTCTTGAGTTTGCGGATATCGGGGATTTTGTGAATCAGCCGGTGAAGAACTATTCGAGTGGTATGTTCGTGCGGCTTGCGTTTGCGCTGTATGTGGCGGTCGATCCGGAGATTCTCATCGTCGATGAGGCGCTGTCGGTCGGGGATGTGTTTTTCCAGGCGAAGTGCTATCACCGGATGGATGAGCTGAAGCGGCAGGGAAAGACGATTCTCATGGTGACGCATGATCTTGGCTCTGTCATGAAATATTGTGACCGGGTCGTGCTCTTAAACAAGGGCGAAAAGATTTCAGAGGGTCTGCCGGGTGACATGGTGGATCTCTATAAAAAGATTCTCGCGGGGCGCTTCGACAAGGAAAAGGATCTCGCGGACTACGGTGAGAACAGTGCGCGGCAGCTGGATGCCAATGCTTCCATCAGCCACGAATGCGATGGTTCTTCCGCGGCGGATGTTGCAGCGTTCATCGATCACCAGGATTTCGGGGTCGATACAGTCGGCAGCAGTGCGATTGCTGAACGGCAGCAGGCAGCCGATCCGGGTCGTCAGCATGATACTGAAATAGATGATGGCAAGCGGATGATGGACGAGATGAATCTCAATCCGCACATGCAGCATTATGGAGACGGACGCGCGGAGATCGTCGATTTCGGTGTGCTTGACCATGCGGGCAAGGTGTCGAATGTCGTCGTAAAGGGGGAAAGTTTCACGATCCGGGAGCGGATCCGGTTCCATGCGAGTCTCGAAGCGCCGATTTTTACCTATACCTTCAAGGATAAACGCGGCACGGATCTCACGGGCACGAATACGATGTATGAGAATGCAGGCGTCGAGCCGGTGAAGGATGGGGATGAGTATATCTGTGACTTCACCCAGCGGATGACGCTGCAGGGCGGGGAGTATCTTCTCTCCATGAGCTGCACGGGTTTCGAGCAGGGCGAGCATGTCGTCTATGACCGGAAATATGATGCAGTCTCCATCACGGTGCTCTCGAACAAAAATACCGTCGGCGTGTATGATATGGAGTCAAAGGTGACTCTGGAAAGGCATAACAAAGCATGAGTTTTGAACAGCACAGAACCAATCTCGTCGAATGGTTCTATTTTGAAGATATGATCACCGGCATGGAGCGGGATGCCTCCGTCCTCGTTCTCGGGGACAAGGAGTATGTGCAGCCGCTTCTCGATATGCTGACGGAGCGGGTGCATACCGTATCCCGCCGCCTGGATGACGGTTCCTACGACTATATCGTGATTCCGCGCCTCACACGCCGCGTCTTAAAGATGTTTCAGGATAATCTCGGCGCGATGTTTGCGACGCTGACCGAGACCTGGCTGAAAAAGGGCGGCTCCATCCTCGTCGGCATGGAAAATGCCCTCGAGATCGATCGACTCGCTGCCGGTACCACGGATCCCGAGACGATTTATATCCGCTATTCGAAGGTGAAGGAGCTCCGTGAGAAGCTTCACGCGCTGCATCCTGACATGAAGGATCGGATGTATTATCCGATGCCGGCGCTCGAGCTGCCGATGACGATTTATTCGGAGGACCGCCTTCCGAACCCGGAGGAGGTCGATGAAAAGACCGCACTGCTTCTTCGTGAAGGCGAGTTCCAGCAGTTTGCTCCGGGCTATCTCTATATTTTCCAGCCGGACGGCACACACCGCTCGAAGGCGAAGGATTACCACCGGATGACGCCGGTCTACATGAAATATAACTCAAGCCGGAAGCCTGAATACGCAATCAAGACGGAGATCGTATGTGATGAGAAAAACACCCTTCATGTCGTGAAGGAGGGCATCACGAAGGAGGCCAATGCACACATCCAGGCACTCTCCGATCATCAGAGGCTCCTTGCGGATTTAAACCCCAATGTTTCGGTTCTAAAAGCTGACCAGTCATCGAGTGCGTTTGGCACACTACAGCCGCTTAGCTTCCAGATGTATCCGTATCTCACCGGGCAGAGTCTCTCGGAGATTCTCGCCGACATGATTAAGGATGGAGCAGCCCCAATCAAGGAAATAAAGGAATCCGTCGACATGGTAATCGGGCGGACCGAAGGAAGCATTAACCCGGCAAACCTTGACTGTCTCTTCGATAACATCATCATGGAAAAGGGCGCGCCGGTGCTGATCGACTGCGAATGGGTAAAGCAGGAGGATGTTCCGGTTCGTTTTCTCCAGTACCGGATCCTCCGCTACTGGTATCTTGAAAATCAGGGCGAGCTGAATTATCCGGATATGACCGCGTTCCTTGAAAAGTTCGGGTTCCAGCGGAGCGAGCTTAAAAGCCTTGAGGATGAGGAGGAGGCGTTCCAGCGGGAGATTCACGGTGAGGGTGAGCAGTCCAATGCTTACCAATACGAGAAATCCCGTCTGACACTGAAAAACTATCAGGCACTGCAGCGTGAGCTCGCGAACCTGAAGGCCTCGGCGGAGGAGCTGCAGTCACAGGTCAAGGAGCGGGATATCACGGTACACAAGTACCAGGAGATCGACCGCCTCACGCAGGTGCATGTTTCGAATCTTACGCATGTGATCGAGGTGCACGAGCGGGATATTGCAAATCTCCAGCAGGAGCTTTCATATTATAAGGCGCATCAGAGCATGGCATCACGCTTTCATCAGTGGTTCATGCTGCATTACGATGCGCATTTCCCGAAGGGCTCCCGTAAGCGGAAGGTGATGCGCTATATCAAAAACACCTTCCGGCATCCGGGAAAGACGCTCCCGATGTATTTTACGGCGAAGGGACGGAACCTTCTACACGGCGATTTTAATATCGGCGATCAGTATCTCGAGTATGGAAGGCTTTCTTTCCCTGTCGCGGAGCAGCCTGTCGTAAGCATTGTGATCCCATGCTATAACCAGATTGCCTATACCTACCAATGCCTACACTCGATTCTCACGCATACGGATTTCGAGAAGACGCCATATGAGGTAATCATCGCAGATGATGTTTCGACCGATGCGACGAAGGAGCTTAAGCTTTACACGGAGAATCTTGTCATCGCGCGGAATACCGAGAATATGGGTTTCCTTAAGAACTGTAATCAGGCGGCTGCGATCGCGAAGGGGCAGTATATTCTTTTCTTAAATAACGATACGACGGTGTCGGACGGCTGGCTGTCCTCGCTCGTTGACACGATCGAGGGGGATGAGACGATCGGTATGGTCGGCTCGAAGCTTGTGTATCCGGACGGACGGCTCCAGGAGGCCGGCGGCATCATCTGGTCGGACGGCTCCGGCTGGAATTATGGACGGCTCGAGGATCCGGCGGATCCGGAATATAACTATGTGAAGGATGTCGACTTCATTTCTGGGGCGGCGATCATGATCCGTATGTCACTTTGGAAGGAAATCGGCGGCTTCGATGAGCGGTTTGCGCCGGCGTATTATGAGGATACAGACCTTGCGTTTGAGGTGCGGAAGCATGGGAAGCGGGTTGTGTTCCAGCCGAAGTCGGTGGTGACTCATTTTGAGGGCATCTCAAACGGGACTGATGTCAATGGTACCGGCCTTAAGCATTATCAGCTTGTGAACCAGGAGAAGTTCAAGGAGAAGTGGGCGGAGGAGCTGAAGGCCCAGTACACAAATGACGGCAACCCGAATCCTTTCCGGGCGCGTGAGCGCGGGCAGGGGAAGAAGTACATTCTCTTTATCGAGCATTATGTCGCGACCTGGGACAAGGATGCAGGCTCAAAGCTCGATTATCAGTATATTAAGCTGTTCCTTGAGAAGGGCTATGTCGTAAAGTATCTTGGCGATAACTTCGAGCATGAGGAGCCGTATACATCGGCGCTTGAGCAGCTCGGTGTCGAGGTGCTGTACGGGCCGAAGCTGCAGGCGGGGATCTGGGACTGGATCGAGAAGAATAAGTCAATGATCGATATTGCGTACCTCAATCGTCCGCATATTGCAGCGAAGTATATTGACTTTCTTCGGGAGCATACGGATATCAGGCTGATCTTCTTCGGCTGTGATCTTCATTCGCTCCGGCTTCATCGGGAGTATGAGGTGGATCATGATCCGAAGACGCTCGAGGAGGCGGAGTACTGGCACAATGTCGAGTTCTCTGTCATGCGGAAAACGGACATGAACTATTATCCGTCCGTTGCGGAGGAAGAGGTCATCCGGCGGGAGGATCCGTCGATTCCGGTGAAGGCAATCACGGCGTTCATCTATGAGGACAAGGTGAAGGTCATGGATAACTATGAGGACCGGGAGGGTCTTCTGTTTGTCGGTGGCTTCGGGCATCCGCCGAACAAGGATGGTGTGCTCTGGTTCGTTGAGGACATCCTCCCGAAGGTGCATGCGGCGCTTCCGGGGGTTAAGTTCCGGATCGCGGGCTCGCATGTGCCGACGGATATTGAGGCGCTTTCTGGCAATGAGAACATTGAAGTGCTCGGCTTTGTGTCGGATGAGAAGCTTGCGGAGCTGTATCAGTCGTCCCGGCTTGTCGTCGCACCGCTTCGGTTTGGCGCAGGCATCAAGGGGAAGATCGTCGATGCGATGCACAATGGTGCCGCAATCGTGACGACGCCGGTCGGCGCGGAGGGTATCACGGACGGGGAGCATGTGCTTAGGATTGCAAGCGATGCGGATAGCTTCGCGGAGGCCGTCATCGAGCTGTATCAGTCGCCGGAGAAGCTACGCGCGATGTCGCAGGCTGCCGTCGAGTGCATCAGCCGGTACTACACCGCGGAAGGCGCGTGGGATATCATAAAGGATGATTTTGCTTGATAGGTGTGGATATGCGGACGGCGTCCGCCGGAAGCCCTGGCCGGAGTGGCCTCCGGCCAGGACTTCCGGCGGCCGCCTGTGTTTCACAATTTGCTACAAGGTAGATTTTCTATGATTAAACATGTTTTTGCAGTCGCGGCTTATGGTGAATCACCATATTTGCCTGCTTTGCTTCAATCTTTGCAGAATCAATCGATCAAAAGTAAAATCATCATCTGTACGTCGACGCCGAATGCTTACATCACGGGGCTGTCCGCAAGGTTTTCAGTGCCGGTTTATGTGCATGAGGGGCCGCATGGGCTTAGGAATGACTGGAATTTTGCTTATGAGGAGGGTGCTAAGCTGGCGCCTCTTGTGACGATCGCGCATCAGGATGATGTGTATCATCGGGATTATACGAAGGCGCTTTTGCATGCGTATAAATTATTCCCGGATATGTCGGTGTTTTGTTGTCGGTATGAGACGATCGATGCGGAATCAAAGGGGATCAATGGGAAGGCGGAGAATGTGAAGCGTCTGCTGCGTCTGCCGCTTCGGCTTCATCGGCTTTCGAATCGGTCCTTCGTGAAGCTTTTGCCGCTTCGGTTTGGTAATGGAATCGGGTGTCCGACTTGTACGTATAATGTGTCATATTGTGAAGCGCCGCTTTTCCGAAATGACTATCATTTTGTGATTGACTGGGAGACTTTAATCCGGCTTGCCCGGTTGCCTGGTCGGTTTATCTGTATTGAGAAACCGCTTGTCAGCTATCGTGTGCATGCTGGGGCTGAGACGATGCGGAATATCGAGAATCATAATCGGGAGAAGGAAGAAGCGGAGATTTTTGAATCGCTGTATGGGAAGAATTTCACGAAGCTTCTCATGCACTTTTACCGGAAGTCGTATACGGCGTACACGAACGAAAAATAATGGAGGCGGCGAGATCGAAAAACTTGCAGTAGAAAAGCAGAGTTTGAACCAAGGAGAGAAATTGGAACAGAGGCGGAGTCTGGAGCACGTACAAAAGCGAAGACAGAAGCAGAGGCGGAGGGAGCGGTGGCTCTTTTTCGGGACATTGATCCCGGCGGCACTGGTCCTTCTTTTTCTGTGCGTTTATGTGAACCGCTATATCCATATCCATGCGTTATATAAGGACGACCTCTATCTTTGGTCCTTTTTCAGTGAGGAGAATTTCTTCGAATTCACGTTTCCGAAGACCGCGAAGGTGAATTACCGACCGGCGAGCTGGGCACTGAATTATCTTGATTTTGTCGTGACCGGTGCACAGGTCGACCGCTACCTATGGTTTAATCTCGCGATGAACACGGGCATTGCTGTCACGATCTTCATCTTCGCACGGCGTCTCGCCTCCGGGTTCTTTATTCACCCGATACCTGCAGCTTCGGTGGATAACCGGGATCAGTCAGACGTAGCGCGGACATATCTGTGGAATCAGAAAACCTGGCTTCATTGGTGGCTCGGCAGCATCATCGGAGTTCTTGCCGGCGGACTGTATCTCATCTCGGAATTTTCCTATTATCAGATTGCGCAGCTTCTCGGTGTCATGGAGTCCGAAGCCCAATGGCTCGCGCTGTCGGTTCTGTTCTTTTTGTATTTGTATATTGACAAAAAATCGCAGCGGGCATTCATCACCGCGGAGGTCTTCTATTTCTTCCTGATTTTCACACATGAGCGCTTCATGGCGCTTCTTCCTCTTTTCTATATCGCCCTTCTTTTCACGAACCGGCAGTGCTGGAAAACGCGGAATTTCCTTGTGCCAATGCTTATGACCGTATTTTTTATGGCGGTGCGGGCAACCGTGATGGGCCAGCTTTTGCCAAATGGCACAGCCGGCACGGATGTGACGGAAACCTTTTCTCTAGAGCAGGCGCTCACGTTTTCGGTTGATCAGGTAAAATATCTCTTTGGGATGAATGTCGGACCGGATTATCTGTCCGGCACACACTTCGAAGCGATGCCCAAAAACCTTCAGTATGTCGTGTATGGAAGCATTGGCGTACTCGGCATCATGGTGCTGCTGTATCTGGTGTCGCTTTTTCGACACCCGAAAAAGGAAAGCTTCGGAAAGAATCTGCTGTTTATCCTCTTTATCGCGCTCTGTATCGGCTCAAGCTCGATTACGATACGCCTCGAAATGCGCTGGATCTATGTGAGCTACTCTGCAGCAATCCTCTATCTCGCGATGATGTGTGGTGAACTTACGAAGCTACAGGAATCCAAACGTGATATCGACCACGCGGTAGACGGGGAAAATAAAAGAAGCAGACGGCGGAAAGAGCGCAGTATGATTGCAGCTGTAGTGTTCACTGCTCTCTACATATGCTACGCGGCGCTGATGGTGCCGGTTGAAAAATATTATCGGACGCAGTACTATAACATTTTCCTGTTCCTGGACCAGGACCGCATGAATTCCCTTGCGGATTTAACGATCGGACGCTATGGAGTGGAGGGTGTACTTGGAAAACAGATTTACATCTTTTATAATACCTACGAAATGACCGACTTCTACGCCGATTATTTCTATCGTCCCTTTGACCCGGAAAAAACAGGCCAGGGCACAAAAATCCATTTCCTCCAGGATATGGCAGAGATCCCACCCGAAGCCACAAGAGAGAACAGCTTCGTCCTCATGGAATCGCCGGATGGAAGAGGATATGTAGATTTAACAGAAACATTTTTACACAAGTAAATATAGCCATTAACAGGCAGACACGCAAAGGAGAAAAAATGAAGAAAGCATTAATCACAGGCATTACCGGGCAGGATGGCTCCTATCTTAGCGAGCTCCTTCTCGAAAAGGGATATGAGGTGCACGGCATCATCCGTCGGTCCTCCGTCTCGACGACCCAGCGGATCGACCATCTGCTCGAGAAAAACCTCATTAAGCTGCATGAAGGTGATATGTCCGATTCGTCGAGCCTCATCCGTATCATCGGGGAGGTAGAGCCGGACGAAATCTATAACCTTGCAGCGCAGAGCCACGTCCAGATCAGCTTCGATGCACCGGAATACACCGGCGATGTCGATGCACTCGGCGTGCTCCGGATCCTTGAAGCGGTACATATGCTGCATCTTGAGAAGAAGACAAAAATCTATCAGGCATCGACCTCCGAGCTCTATGGCAAGGTCGAGGAATGCCCGCAGAATGAAAAGACGCCGTTCCATCCGTTCAGCCCGTATGCGGTTGCGAAGCAGTACGGCTTCTGGATGATGCGGGAATATCGCGAGGCCTATGGCATGTTCTGTGCAAACGGCATCCTCTTTAACCATGAGTCGGAGCGCCGCGGTGATAATTTCGTTACTAGAAAGATTACACTTGCTGCCGGCCGGATCCGTGAAGGTCTGCAGGATCATCTTGAGCTTGGAAACCTCGATTCCCGCCGTGACTGGGGTTATGCAAAGGACTATGTCGAGTGCATGTGGCTTATTCTTCAGCAGGAGAAGCCGGATGATTTCGTCATCGCAACCGGTGTACAGCATACGGTACGTGAATTTACAGAGCTCGCTTTCCAGCACGACGGCATTGCGCTCGAATGGCGTGGCACGGGCCTTGATGAAAAGGGGTATGACAAGGCGACCGGTAAGATGCTCGTCTGTGTGAATCCGCAGTGGTATCGTCCGACCGACGTCGTGAACCTCTGGGGCGACCCAACGAAGGCAAAGACGGTGCTTGGCTGGAATCCGCAGAAGACAAGCTATGAGGAGCTTTGCAATCTGATGGCGGAGGCCGACTGGCAGAAGGCGAAGAAGGAAGCCGCGGAGAGACGCTGAGCCTGTTAAAATAACTGCCGGAGTGTGACACCGGGGACGGTTCTCCCTGTCACACTTTGGAATTGTTTCGATTTAGAAGTGCTATGAGTAAAAAGGTTTTGATTTTTGGCGCCGGCGGCTTCGTCGGTCGCTATTTAACAGAAGAGCTGCTGACGCATGACTACCAGGTTTTTGGAACCGACACGCATGCACCGGCGGGGGAGAAGAAAATTCCCTTCTTTACAGCGGACATTCTCTCGGCGGAGGCGGTGAACCAGGTGTTCGGGATGGTGCAGCCGGATTTTGTCGTGAATCTCGCGGCGATCAGCTCGGTCGGGCAGTCCTGGGGCATCCCGGATGTGACGATGGAGGTCAATGTTGTCGGCCCTTTGCATATCATGGAGGCCGCGCGGCACTTAGAAGCCGTACCAAAGCTCATGTTTATCGGCTCAAGCGAAGAGTATGCGCCATCGGATACCGCGGTCAGCGAGACCTCACCGCTCGATGCCAACAACCCCTACGGGATTTCCAAAACGACGCAGGAACGCTTCGCGGCGCTCTATCGTGAGCGCTACGGTATGAAGATCGCCTGTGTGCGTCCGTTTAATCATACCGGCATCGGTCAGCGGGATAATTTCGTGCTGCCGAGCTTCTGTAAGCAGGCGGCGGAGATTGATAAAACGGGCCGTCCCGGCGAGATGCGGGTCGGAAATCTCAGCGCGAAGCGGGATTTCAGCGATGTTCGGGATATCGTCCGTGCCTACCGGATGATTCTCGAGGCCGATACGGATAAGATTTATAATGTCGGCTCCGGCAAGGCGTATGCCCTCTCGGAGCTTGTCGACTATATCGCGGGACTTTCAGAGACATCGATTGACATCAAGGTGGATCCGGATCGTTTCCGTCCGGTGGACACACCGCTTGTACTCTGCGACCACAGTTCAATCACACAGGACCTCGGCTGGAAGCCGGAGCATGACATCCACGAGACCCTGCAGGAAATGTTTCTGCATTACAGAAATTTGTGACACCGGGGACGGTCTATCCGAAATGCTTTTGTGCAGCAGATGATCCTTATGGGCGTTGATCAAATAGAGATAACAGGAGAAAATATGGAAGGAAAGGAAGTGAAAAGAGCACGTGCGGTCATCTATTACGGCATCACTGTGCTCATTGGCCTTTTCCTCTTTTTCTATGTACGGATGGCCTCCGTCGAGATCGTATATTCCGACTACATCCGGCTGATCCACCAGTATCTGCCGGACACGCTCGCATCAGAAAAGTTCTTCGTGCCGGACATTCTGACGCGGATCCCGATCACCTACCTGTTCCGGTTTATTAACATAAAATATTTTCACTATCTGCTCGCCTTTGACCGAACGGTCGGCGTCATAGGCTTCCTTCTGTTCGCATTTGTGATCACGCGCTACTGTCTCCGGGTGCGGATGTCCTTCATCTCCTTTCTTCTCGTGTCGACGGCCCTCGCAAGTCTCGACAAATGGGAGATGCTTTTAAATGGCTCCGGCTATCCGCATCTTCTTTCGTATGCGCTGTTTGCATGGGGCTTCTATCTTTTCGAAAAGGAGTTCACCGGTACCGCCGGGCAGCGGGATAGGACAATGCTTACAGCACTGCCTTTTCTTTCACTTTTGACTGCCGGACCATATATCGTGCAGTTTTCGATGACGCTTCTTGTCGGTGCAGTGTATGTGATACTTCTTCGAAACCGGAACATGACCATGAAGCGAAAGCTGACGCTGGCCATCGTTTCCATCCTGCCGCTGCTTCTCTTTATGTGGAGCAATCACTATGCGGTGTACAGCCATAGCGGAGCTTCGGATGTAACACTCGGACAGCTTGTGACAGAGCAGCCGGGCTTCCTCGTCCATTTCATCCTGAACGGGTTTGCAGCTGAGCTTTTCGGCGGCTCGGTTCTTGAGACCTGGGTCACCGAAGGAAGCATTGGCTACAGCGGGATCTATGTGATTGGCGCCATGGTGCTGCTTAGCTATCTGCTTGCGCTTTTTCTGTATTTCCGGTCCGGGATGTATCAGAGAACGGTGTTCCCGCTTCTCCTCATGATGAGCGGTGTCGGAAGCCATGCGCTCGTACTTTTTAGCCGGTATATTTTCTTAAATGAAACGTATGCCTGGTCTAGCCGCTATGCGCTTCAGTATCTGCCGGGGAAGCTCGCCGTACTGCTGATTTTTGGTGAATTATTGACGGAACGCTTCAAGAACCATAAAAAATTTGCAACGGCGGCAGGTGTGTGCATTGCATTGACCTTCGGTTTCGGGGCCTGCTATACTACGGTACAGGAATTTGAGATGGCGGCGCCGAGGAAAATGTATTTTGAGACACTTCGGGATGCAGCGCTGCACCTTGATCAGCATACGAATCAGGAGCTGAGCGACCTCTTCGAATATCATCATGGTGAAGACGATGTGCGGGTGGCGCTGGAGATCCTCGAAGAATACCATCTCAATGTATATTATGAGCCTGCAGTTTGAAAGGAGAAGACGTGAAGGTTTTGATCTTAGCGGGTGGCTTCGGCACCCGTATTTCGGAGGAATCGGAGTATAAGCCGAAGCCGATGGTCGAGATCGGCGGGATGCCGATTCTCTGGCATATCATGAAGTATTATGCAAGCTACGGCTATACGGATTTTGTGATTCTTGCCGGCTACAAGCAGTATGTCATCAAGGAGTATTTCGCAAACTATTTTCTTTATAATTCGGATGTGACCTTCGATCTTCGGAACAACTCGATGCAGGTTCTGAACAATGAAAATGAGCCCTGGAAGGTGTCCATCATCGATACCGGCTTAAATACGATGACCGGCGGCCGTATCCTCCGCGTGAAGGACTTCGTCGGCAATGAGCCCTTCATGCTCACGTATGGAGATGGTCTCTGCAATGTAGATCTTGATGCGCTTGTGAAATTCCATGCGTCTCATGGCAAAACCGCGACGATCACGACAGTTTCAATCGCGCAGCAGAAGGGTGTGCTCGACATCGATCCGGACAACCGGATCCGTGCCTTCCGCGAGAAGAATGATGAGGATGGCGCCATCATTAATGGCGGTTTTATGATTTTTAATCCGGAGATTTTTGATTACCTCGAGGATGATACGACGGTGCTCGAGCAGGAGCCGATGCGGCGCCTCGCGCAGGATGGTGAGCTCATGAGCTTTTACCACGCCGGCTTCTGGCAGTGCATGGACACGCAGCGGGAGAAGAAGCTTCTCGAAAACCTCTGGGCATCGGGCAAGGCACCGTGGAAGAGATGGAGTTAATATGATCAAGTTATCTGATCTGGAAGAATTTTATAGTGGCAGGCGGGTGCTTTTGACGGGTGACACTGGCTTCAAGGGGAGCTGGATGGCGCTGCTTCTCAGTATGCTCGGGGCGGAGGTGTATGGGTATGCCCTGGAGCCGCCGACGGAGCCGGCGCTTTTTAACATCCTTGATTTGCCGCATACGATTGCGTCGTGCACCGGCGATGTCCGGGACTTTAGCCGCATGAAGGAGGCATTTCGACAGGCAGAACCGGAGATTGTGTTTCATCTCGCAGCGCAGCCGATCGTCCGGACTTCTTATGAGCTTCCGCGGGAGACCTACGAGACGAATGTCATGGGCACGGTGAATCTTCTTGAGTGTGTGCGCCTTAACATGTCGTCCGACCATCCGACGGTGAAGAGCGTTCTCAATGTCACGACCGATAAGGTCTATGAGAATCTCGATCTCAAGGATCATGCCTTTAAGGAGGACGAAAAGCTCGACGGCTACGACCCTTATTCGAACTCGAAGTCCTGTTCGGAGCTCGTTACCCACAGCTACCGGAAGTCCTTCTTTGATTTATCGGATAATGCTTCTGCCCCTGCAATTTCGACGGCGCGGGCGGGTAATGTCATCGGTGGTGGCGATTTCGCACGGGATCGAATCATCCCGGACTGCGTGCGGGATACGATTGCTGGAAAGAGCATCCATGTGCGGAATCCGTATTCGACGAGACCGTATCAGCATGTGCTGGAGCCGATTGCCGTATATCTTGAAATCGCGATGGAGCAGGCGAAGGAGCCTTCGAAGGCGGGGTATTATAATGTCGGCCCCGATCGGGAGGATGCGGTTACGACGGGCGTACTGGCCGATCTTTTTGTGAAGGCCTGGGGCGCTCCGGCATCGTGGCATACCGAGATGGAGAAGGATGCGCCGCACGAGGCGGGCTATCTAAGACTCGATAACAGCCGGCTGAAGGAGGCATTCGCCTGGGAGCCCCGGTGGCATATGGCGGATGCAATCGATGCATCGGTCAAGTGGTATAAGGCCTGGCATGAGGGACAGGACATGCGCGCCTTCACGGAGCAGCAGATTCTCGAGTATTTTAAGTAAAAGGAGCAATATGGCGGAAAAAACAGAGCAGGAGGCGCGGGAGGAAATCCTTCGCCTCGTCGCAGATTATGCAAAAAAATATAAGCTGCCGGAACAGAATAAGCCCTATCATCCGGGCGATCGGCTCCCGTATGCGTCCCGTGTGTATGATGAGAAAGAAATGGTGAATCTCGTTGATTCGGCGCTTGAGTTCTGGCTGACAGCGGGTCGGTACACAGAGGAGTTTGAAAGGAAATTCGGGGAATATCTCGGGGTGCGTTTTGTATCGCTTGTAAACTCCGGCTCCAGTGCAAACCTACTTGCGTTCAGCACGCTCACAAGTCCGCTTCTTAAGGAGCGGGCGATCCGCCGCGGGGATGAGGTCATCACGGTGGCGGCTGGCTTCCCGACGACCGTAAACCCGATCATCCAGTACGGCGCAGTGCCGGTATTTGTCGATGTGACACTGCCGACCGGCGATATCGATGTAACGAAGCTGGAAGACGCCTATTCCGAGAAGACGAAGGCTGTCATGATCGCGCATACACTCGGGAACCCCTTTAATCTTAAGGAAGTCAAGGCGTTCTGCGACCGGCATCAGCTCTGGCTCGTTGAGGACAACTGCGATGCACTCGGCTCAACCTATACGATCGACGGCGAAGTGAAGTTTACGGGCACAGTTGGAGACATTGGCACCTCGAGCTTTTATCCGCCGCACCACATGACGATGGGCGAGGGCGGCGCCTGCTATACGAACAACGCGCTTCTTCACAAGATCATGCGCTCCTTCCGCGACTGGGGCCGTGACTGTTGGTGCGCGCCGGGCCACGACAACACCTGCGGGCACCGCTTCGACGGACAGTACGGCGAGCTTCCGAAGGGCTACGACCACAAATATGTTTACTCGCACTTCGGCTATAATCTAAAGGCGACTGACATGCAGGCGGCCGTCGGCTGCGCACAGATCGAGAAGTTCCCGACCTTCGCGGAGAAACGGCGGCAGAACTTCCGCTATCTCAAGGAGAAGCTTCTCGCCGGACATGCCGAGGAAAAGCTAATGCTTCCTTCGGCAGAGCCCTCATCAGACCCGTGCTGGTTTGGCTTCCTGATGACCTGTAGAGAGGGCGTTGACCGCGCTGTTCTCGTGCCGTACATCGAATCAAAGGGCGTTCAGACGAGAATGCTTTTTGCCGGGAATCTTCTGCGGCATCCGTGCTTCGATGAGCTGCGGAAAACAGGAGAGGGCTACCGCGTCGTCGGTACACTCGAAAACACCGACCGCATCATGCGGGACAGCTTCTGGGTAGGATTGTATCCTGGCATGACCGAGGAAAAGCTTGATTACATGGCTGAGGTGATTCTGGAAGGACTTAAACTATGACAGAAGAAAACTGGGAGTTTGACCTGTCGAAGATTCACAGGGCAAATCTTGATATCATGAAGGCGATTCGGGAAATCTGTGACCGTCATCACATCACATACCTGATTGATTCAGGCACGCTCCTCGGGGCGGTTCGGCACAAGGGCTTCATCCCCTGGGATGATGACGTGGATCTTGTGTTCCGCCGGGAAGAGTTCGAGCGCTTTAAGATGTATGCGGATACCGAGCTTCCGGAGACGATGGAGCTCGTCTGCCCGGATGAATACCAGGGTGGCAACGCGTTCTATGATTTCGTGCCGCGCGTGCTGTATCTGCCATCCCGCCGGCATGCGCAGGATGACGCCGACATGGAATTCTATGACGGAAAGCTCAACCACCTGTGGGTGGATCTCTTTATCCTCGATCATCTGCCGGAGAATCGCATGGAACGAAAATGGATGCATCTTTTGCAGCAGATTGCCTTCGGCTTCGGTATGGGGCACCGCCGGAAGCTTGATTTCTCAAAGTATCACGGCATCCAGAAGCTTGAGGTTGCGGTGCTTTCCGGCATCGGCCATCTGATCCCGATGAAGACCATCTTCCACTGGCAGAAGGCCTGGGCCTCGAAGTATACAGTCCGTTTCCAGAAATACGGCTCTTCGTTGCCGCCTAAGAAGCGATGGTCCTTCTTCTCGAACTATCAGCCGGATTTCCAGTACTGTGAGGTAAAGGACAGCTGGGAAGAGCCAATCGAGTTCGACTTCGCCGGCGAGAAATTCACCGGCCCGCACGCCTGGGACAAGATTCTTCACATGCTCTACGGCGATTACATGAAGCTGCCGCCGGAAGAAAAACGCGTGCCCTCGCACAGCGGCCGTGAGATCGAGGTTCTCGATTCCTGATGCAATCCTACGGGGCAAATACAAGAGGTATTGTTTTGAAAGTATTAAGTATTGTGGTTTCTGCTTACAATGAAGCTGCGGGAATCGAGAAGTTCTACGAGGTGACGGGCCGTTATGCTCGGGCACTTAGAGAAAAAAACTATGAGTATGAATTTGTGTTTGTAGACGATGGGTCACAGGATGGGACTTCGGAGATTCTGGATCGGCTGGCAGAGGGTGATTCCGAGCATGTGAGGGTCATCCATTTTTCGCGGAACTTCGGGCATGAGTCGGCGATGATCGCGGGGCTTGATTATGCGACGGGCGATGGGCTCGTGTTTATGGATGCAGATCTTCAGCATCCGCCTGAGAATCTCGAAAAGATCGCCGACTGCTTCGAAGAAGGCTATCAGGTTATCTCCATGGTCCGCACCGCAAACAAAACCGCCGGTACCGTAAAGAAAATCACCTCCGCCGGCTTCTACTGGTTCATCAACAAGCTCTCCGAGGTACACTTAGAGCCCAATGCCTCCGACTTTTTCGCCATCACCAAAGATGTACAGACCGTCCTCAAAAACAGCTACCGCGAAAAGGTCCGCTTCCTTCGTGGCTATGTCCAGAACGTGGGCTTCAAAAAAACCACAATAGAATACGAAGCAGCACCCCGCATCGCCGGAAAGAGCCACTATTCGATCAAAAAGCTCTACAAATTTGCGATGAACACCATCATGTGCTTCTCAAACGTTCCTCTGAAGCTAGGCATCTGGGCCGGCCTTTTCAGCGGCTTCCTAGGCCTCATCGTCCTGATTTACACACTGATTACGCGTAAGGGAGCGCCCTCCGGCTACGCCACGATCGTCGTCCTCCTCTGCTTCATGTTCATGATCCTCTTCTTCGTCGTCGGCATCATCGGCGAATACATCGCCGTCATCTTCGACGAAATGAAAGATCGCCCGCTGTACATTGTCGCAGACAAAAAAAATCTACATTAAACCACTACCAAAAGGATTCGGCAAAAGCCGAATCCTTTTTGATTACTAAAACCACCGTAGTCAAAGTCAGAGGGATGGGAGCCGAAGGCGAGCGGCCGGGGCGGTGGGTCTGTGCCGTGGTGCACTGGAGGGGCACCCGTACGAACATAAAGCCGGAAATCTCAGCTAGCCGGGTGATCCAGCCGAGGTAGAAAATCCGGGTTACAACCCCGGATTTTCTAGG